>DASWDZ010000163.1:0-18711 GCA_036395015.1 Candidatus Dormiibacterota bacterium
GTCAAGGTCGTGTGGCCACGCAGCAAGGTCGCATAATCCACCCCAGCGCCACCTCCTCGTTTAGCAACTCGGAGGTTAAGCGCTGAGGGGCCTCCCCGGAGGCCCCTCACATTTTCTCGGCGGTATGAGGTCGCTCGCTACTTCCTAGTAGATAAACCCGACCAGTTTCGAGCCGAGCTGGCCCGGCTTGATCGTCCGCTCGTCGATCACGTTGAAGGCCACCCAGTTCATCTCAGTGACCACCCACGACCCATCGGGGTTCACCGCCTCCACGTACGAGACGTGCCCGGCCCAGCTCTCCCACGTGACCATGATCGCGCCGACCTTGGGCTTGGGCCCGACCGGCACACCCTGGTATGCCGCGTTGGCGTACCAGTAGCCGGCGTCGCCGTTCCACGTGATGTTGCGCTTGGTCGCCACGTAGTAGGTGCACCAGCCCACCGGGAACTTGTTGTTGACGTACGGGCCGAGGCAGCATCCGAGGACTTTGACCAGGTAGGAGCTCGGTGCGGTCTGCGGCGCGAGGATCTGGTACAGGGCGGGAGGCGGCGGGAACGCGCCGCCGACGCCGCCAGGGATGACCAGGGTCATGCCCGACGTCAGCGAGGTCGTGCGCAGCCGGTTGAAGTCGATGATCGTCTGGGGGTCCACCTGGTACTTGGTCGCCAGCGACGTGACGGTGTCGGTGGCCTTGGTGGTGACGACGATGCCGTGCAGAGGCGGGATCACGATCTTGTCGCCTGTGGCGACCGAGTCGTTCGAGTAGAGGTTGGCGTTCGACCAGCGGATCTCGGCCACCGTCACGTGGTAGCGGGCGGCGATCGTCTTCAGGCTCTCGCCGGCAGCCACCGTGTACATGAAGGGCTGATGATTCATCGGCGCCGAGGTCGGAATCGACACCGGCTTGATGATCGTGCTGTATCGCCCAAGCGAGACGTCGCCGTACTCGCCGCCTTCCGCCACCATGATCGCTTCCGCGTTCACGGGCCCGAGGTGCGCCGTCAACTGGGTCGGGAAGTGACGATCCATCGCCGCATAGCTGGACATAGCCACCGCTATCCCAAGCACGACAGCATGGGTCAGGTAACGATTAATTCGCAGTTGCCTACCCCTAAAAGTTTGTGAATCCGCCCTGGCGGCGGGTGGATCCCCAGAAGACTTAGGCACCCTAACAGACCGTTTACGAACCCGTCAACCCCGGACGCGCAACAATTCGTAGCTTGGCGGGTTCGAGTTGGCCCTCGCGGCCGATTTGAATACGAATTTCACGACTTCCCCACCAAAGCGCGCGCCGGCGCCGAACAAGGGTTCGGCCACCGCGTCGCCTCAGTTGCCCAGGAAGCCGGAGCATCACGAGGCTAAACGAGCGCGGGCGCGGCTCCTTGCTAGGGTCCTCCTCGCACGTAGACGGTCTGTCCAGAGACGAAGCTCGACTCGTCGCTGCACAAAAACGCGATCACCGTCGCGATGTCCTCCGGCTGGCCGATGCGACGGAGCGGAATCTGCGAGGCGGCGCCGATCTTGAACGTCTCGAAGTCGACGCCCATGCGCTCGGCGGTCGCCCGGGTCATGCGCGTCTCCACAAAACCCGGCGCCACCGCATTGACGTTGATGTTGAACTGGCCGAGCTCGATCGCGAGCGTGCGCGCCATGCCCTGCAGCCCAGCCTTGGCCGCCGAGTAGTTCGCCTGGCCGCGATTACCGAGGGCCGACGTCGACGAAAGGAACACCATCTTTCCGTACTTCTGCTCGACCATCGGCTTCTGCGCCGCGCGCGCGCAGAGGAAGGTGCCCTTGAGGTGAGTGTCGATGACGGCGTCCCAGTCGTCGTCGGTCATCTTGAAGAGCAGGTTGTCGCGGATGATGCCCGCACAGCACACGAGGATGTCGAGCCGGCCGAACTCGCTGACGGCGCGACCAACCATCGACTCGACCTGCTCCGGCTGGGTGACGTCGCACGCGATCGCGAGACCCTTGATGGGCTTCGCGACCTCCTCCGCCGGCCCGGTGTCCATGTCCGACACCACAACCCTTGCCCCTTCGCGCGCGAACAGCTCAGCGGTCGCGGCCCCGATGCCCCGACCTGCCCCCGTGATGAGCGCGACGCGGTCGGTGAACCTCATGCCGTCTGGGTGTCGTAGGCCGCGCCCCCGTCCTTGCGTGGGTCGGAGGCGCCGGACAGGTAGCCGTCCGGCTCGCGCACGATGAGCTGCGGCCGGGCGAAGTAGGAGTCGTAGTTCAGCGTGCGCCGGTTGACGCGATATCCCAACCGCTCCAGCCCTTCGCATACCGTACGCGGCACGCGGGCCTCGGCCTGCACGACGTCGCCCTGGTAGTCGACGCGCGGCGCGCTGACCGCCTCGACCGGCGACATCTGGTGGTCGAGCACGTTGACGAGGACTTGCAGGATTGCGGTCACAATCTTCGTCCCGCCAGGCGCACCGATGCACACGCGCAGCTTGTTGCGCTCGAAGACCATGGTCGGCGTCATCATCGTGACCCGCGTCTTGCCCGGCCGGATCGAGTTCGGTCGCCGGGGTCGGGGATCGAAACAGTTCATGTAGTCGTTGTAGCCGAAGCCCAGGCCAGGCGTGACCACCCCGCTCGACGAACCGAGCGTGTGCGACAGCGACACCGCGTTGCCTCCGTCGTCGACCACGCAGACATGGGTGGTGTCGGTGCGGTCCGCGATCACCTGCCGTGCTGTCGCCGCGTAGTGCTTGTCCGAGAGCGCGCCGGTCGGGATGTCGACAAAGCGCGGGTCCGCGATGTGCAACTCGCGGTCGGCAACCGCCCAGGCCATCGCCTCCACGAGTACACGTGCGGCCTCGGTGCTCGGCCAGCCATGCGAACCGAGGTCGAAGCCCTCGAGAAAGTTCAGCATCTGGAGCAGCGTGAGCCCACCTGCCGGCGGCCCCGCAGCGACGACCCGCAGACCGCGATAAGTGCCGCGGATGGGCTCGGTGACGTTGACCGTGTAGGCCTCGAGATCCTCTTTCGTGACAAACCCGCCGTTGCTCTCAAAGTCGGCAGCGATCTGATCCGCGATCTCGCCCTTGTAGAAGACGTCGGGACCTTCGCGCGCGAGGTGCTCCAGGGTGTGAGCGAGGTCGGACTGAACCATCACCTCGCCGATCGCGTACAGGCTGCCGTCGTGCGTGTAGATGCCTTTCGCGGCAGGCGTTGCCTGGATGCGCTGCGCGTTCGGCACCACATCGGGTCCGTAGTCCACCGTCCAGAACCCGTGCACATAGCCCGTGACCGGGAATCCGTCACGCGCCAGCGGTATGGCCGGCTCGATCGCCTCCTCCCAGGAGATGGTGCCAAACCTGGTCAGCGCTGCATACAGCCCCGCGACCGTGCCCGGCACAGCGACCGACTGATAGCCGACGTCGTTGACCCAACCCTCGAGCACGTATCCGTAACGATCCGCGGCTTCGCGGATGAAGATCGATTCCCACTGGTCCTCGCGGACCCGCGAACCCGCGGTCCCGTAGAACTCGAACAGGGCGTCCCCGGCTTGCGGGCTGTGGACGAGCATCGCCCCGCAGCCGCCGAGGCCGCACATCTGGGGGTCGATGACGCCCTGCACGAAAGCGCACGTGACCGCGGCGTCGACCGCGTTGCCGCCGCGCCGCATGACATCGAGGCCGATCTCCGCCGCCAGAGGTTGGGGGCAGACGATGATGGCCACGACCGTAAGTTAGTGGAAAGCAAAGTTCACCTCCCCGCTTGCCGGGGAGGTCGGCGGCGAAGCCGCCGGGTGGGGACCCTAGCCCGGCAGCTCGATGGTGAAGGTGCTCCCCGCGCCGCGCGCGGTCTTGACGCGGATCGTCCCGCCGTGGCGCTCGACCACGCGGCGCGCGATCGCCAGCCCCAGCCCACTCCCTGAATCGCTGCGCTGGAAGCGCTCGAACAGGCGCGGCAGGCGGTCCTCCTCGATGCCCGGCCCCTCGTCGGCGACGGCGATCACCGGCCCGGCCGAGCCGCGCTCGACGCTGAGGGTGACGTGGGCTCCGGGCGGGCTGACGCGGACGGCGTTGTCGACCAGGTTGGCCACGGCCTCGCGCAGCAGGTCCTTGTCCGCGCTCACGCTGGCGTGCGCGCCAACGTCGGCGACCAGCTCCACGCCGGAGGTGGCGGCCGCCACCGCGTAGGCGCGCACCACGTCCGCGGTCAGCTCGGCCAGGTCGACCAGCTCGCGGCGGAGCGGCACATCCTCGTCCGCGTGCGCAAGCGAGCGCAAGCGCTCCAGCATCCGCTTCATCCGCTCGGCCTCCGCGACGCTGTCGGTCACGGCATCCTCGACCCCAGACTTGCTCCCGTTCGCGCGACGAAGGATCGACAGGTTGGTCATGATCGTGGCCAGCGGCGTCGCCACCTGGTGCGACACGTCGGTGAGGAATCTTCGCTGCGCGGCCAGGACGCCGGCCAGCTGCTCATTGGCTTTCGACTGCGCCTCGATGGCGCGGTTCATGCGGTAGATCATCGGGAGCACGATCAGCGGCAGCGGCGCGATCAGGGGCGCCTTGACCCAAAGCACGGAGATGGCGACTGCGCATGCCGCGAGCGTCAGCAGCGCGGGCCACGTCGCCGATGCGGCCTGCTTCAGGAGCTCGGGGTACGGCCGCCCGCTGCGCAGCGCTGCCGGGAGTACGCCAAGGCCGAGATTCACTCCCGCGTAGAGCAGGGCCCCGAGCGCCGCACGCGCCTCCTGCATCCCGTCGACGTCAGGGCCGACCGCGCCCACCAGCGCGGCCACGGCCGAGGCAGCGAGCGTGTTGCCCGCGTTGAACACGCTCTCGGGCCGGCTTCGCCCGACGAGGTGATTCCCCACCAGCACGCTCAGCGCGGCGGTGGCCGGACCGATCCCCGCCGGCAGCAGCAGGACGGCGACGAGACAGGGCAGCGCCCCGAGGTTGATCTTCTGCTCGAGGCCGATCTTGACCGGATAGCGCTCGGCGACGGCCACCGCGACGAAGCACCCGGGAATGAGAAGCAACCGCCATTGGTCGGCGGCGTTGAAGCCTCCAACAAGGCCGGCGGTGGCGGCCAGGGCGGCGCCGGCGGCCGGCACACCGATGATGGCCGCCTTGAGCGGCCTGGGGAAGGTCGAGAAGACGACGACCATCGGCCTCAGGCGACGGGCACGTGCAGGTATAGGCTCACCGTCGTCCCTCCGTATCCGACCGTGGTTGCGCTCACGTGGTAGCGCTTGACCTTGGCGGTGACGTAGGCGGTGCTGATGCCGGCCGGGAGCTGGACGCTGACGGTGATGTCAGTGCCGCCGATACCGTCGGATGTCATGACCGCGTCGATCCGGACGTCGTTGAGCAGCGAGACCTCGGTCTGAAGCACGCTGACGGTCGTGTTGACGGTCAGGTTGCTGCCGTCGGTCGTGTCGACGTGAACGGGCGGATCTCCCGAGCACCATGCGATGTTGGCCGAGGCGCCCCCGGCGCCCGCGATCACCAACGCCCCGGACGCGAGCACGCCGGCCAAAACACTCCGAGCTTTCATATCCACCACTCCCTATACCGCGCTGAACCTGTAGCCGAGTCCGCGAACCGTGTGGATCAAGCGCGGCCCGCCATCCTGTTCGAGCTTCTGGCGGATGCGCGAGATGTGCACCTCGAGCGAGTTCGATTCGGGCCCCGTCGTGACCGCCCAGACCGCTTCGCCCAGCTGGGCGTAGGTGACGAGCTGTCCGCTGTTGCGCATCAGGGCAGCGAGGATGCGGAACTCGATGCCCGTCAGCGGCAGCCGGCGGCTCGCCCGGGTCGCCAGGCCCTCGCTCAGGTCGACCACGACGTCAGCCGCGGCAAGCCTGGCGCCGCCCTTGCCGCGGTGGCGGCGGATGACCGCCTCCACACGCGCGATCAGTTCTTCGAGGGCGAATGGCTTGCTGACGTAGTCGTCCGCGCCGAATTTCAGGCCGGCGATCCGGTCGCTGACCGACGAGCGGGCGCTGATGCCGACGAGCGCGGCGTCGGTCTCGGCACGAAAGGCCTGGAACAGCTCGGCGCCGTCGTTATCGGGCAACATGAGGTCGAGGAGCACGACGTCGGGATTCCACTGCCGGACCAGGTCGAGCCCGCGTCCGGCCGAGTCGACGGCCCGGACCGTGTAGCCTTCACCGCCCAATCCGTTGACGACCGCCCTGGCCAGGCGGCGGTCGTCCTCGACGAGGGCGACCTTCCACTTGATGCTCATGGGGGAATCGAAATTGTCCCACGGAGAGCCGGTGTGCAGGCCGCCCAAGACGTAACCCGGGGCTCCGGGCCGCCGTTCGAGATCAGCGTGTTGGCGCACCCTGCCCCGCTCGCGGGGAGGTGCCCGGTGCGGCCGGGCGATGGGGCCTGCGCAGCCCCTCCGGCCCTTCGGGCCACCTCCCCATGAATGGGGAGGAGCTATGAGGCGGCTGCCGGCGCCCCTACGCGGGCTGGCGCTGGGCATCGTCGTGGCCGCCGCCGTCCTGGTCCCCAGCGCGACGACGCTCTGGGTCTCGGCGCCCGACCCGAGTGACATCCACGAGCGGGTCCAGGCTCTGACCAGCTCCCGAGGCGTGCCACTCCTCGGAGAAAACGACGTTCCTCCGCAGCTCGCCGAGGCCGTGGTCGCGATCGAGGACGAGCGCTTCTACTCCCACCACGGCATCGACTCGATCGGCCTGAGTCGCGCGATCCTCTATGACGTGACCAACCTGTGCCTGTGCCAGGGTGGATCGACGATCACAGCGCAGCTCATGAAAGACGTCTATCTCGGGGGCTCGGACCGTGGCTACAGAAAACTGCAGGACATGGTCCTCGCGCTCAAGGCCGAGCGGATCCTGACCAAGAACCAGATCCTGGCGTACTACCTGAGCGAGATCACTACTGGCTTGGGGCGCTACGGCATGACAGAGGCCGCTTGCGCGTACTTCCGCGCGCCGCTGAGCGACCTGACGCTCGGGCAGAACTCGCTCCTGGCCGGCGTGATCCAGGCCCCGTCGGCCTACGACCCTACCGTGAACCCCGACCTGGCGGCGCAGAGGCGGGCGCAGGTGCTTGCGAAGATGGTCGCCAACCACCTGATCACGCCGGCACAGGCGCAAGCCGCCAATGGGGAACCGGTCGTCTCGGAGGGACCCGGCTGCTAGCCGGCCCAGGCCATCGGCGAGGTCGCGTCGAAGCCGTTGTTGGTCGTCACCTGGATCGGCTTCACCGGCGCCACTGGGGTCGGCGTCGGCAAAGGCTCGACCCCCGGGCTCGGCGACGGCGTCGCCGGGGGAGCGTAGGCCGCCTTCGGCAGGAACCACAGCTGGAACGAGCCAGCCGGCACCGCGGGTGCGAGGTAAGCGATGCCCGAATCGTCGGGCGCCCAGGCCGGCTGGGCGACCATCTGGTTGGTGACGATCTGCTTGCGCGGGCCGAGCGTAGACCCGTTCCATGACGCGATGACCAGGTACGAGATCTGCTTCTCGTAGGTGCAGATCATCGCTATCTGGGTTCCGCTCGGAGAAACTGCAGGGTTGCGGCAGTCTTCGCCGGTCGTGGTCAACGCGCGGCCCGCCGAGTAAGCGCGGTTCGTGAACCACAGCCGTCCGACAAGCCTGTCGTTCGGCCCGTAGTCGTACTTGGTGTAGATCAGGCCACCGCGGACCGGCAGCGGCTGCACGTCACCGCCGGTGTAGTCAGCGGCGTTCGTCCACAGCTTCCCCTGCTTGATGGTTCCGGTCAGTGGCATGGCCCAGATGGAAAACACCACGTCATAGCCGGCCTTCGGCTTGTCATACGCCATCCACAGCGTCTTGCCGTCAGCGCTGATGCGCGGATAGAAAGACCAGTGATTGGCACCCGGATCGGGATTCCGCGACGGAGCCGAGTTGGTGGTGATGCGCCGAATCACCTTTCCGAACGGGTTCAGGAGGTAGAGGTCCGAATACATGTGGAACTGGCGCACCGCAACGAGGTTGCCGTCTCCAGTGAGGGCCGGCATCATCCAGCCCTCCTCCGGGGTCAGCTGATGAAAGCGTCCCACCCGCAGGCTGTAGATGGCGCCGTCCTGCGCGACGTAAAGGGTGCCGGGGAGCGTGAATGCTTGTGCTCGCGGTGTCGACGCGGTCGGTTTTTGGGGTGGGGCTGCGACGTGCGACGTCCGGGTCCCGAGCAACAGGTACGTGCCCGTGCCCCCGATGACCATCACCGCGGAAAGGACGGCGCCGAGAAGAAAACGCGGGATCATGGGCGGGATCATGGGAAGTACTGATGCACCAGCGGGAGGATCAGGCCCCAGTTGGCCGTCACGCTGCCGCCAGGCCCTCCCCCATGCGTATAGGGCGGCAGAAGCACGATCTGCTTGATCTGGTCCGGATTGTCAAAGCTCGCCGCCAGCGGCAGCAGCGACGCCACCTCGGGAATGCTGATGCTCGTCTTCATCTCCTTACCGATCGCCGCCGAGAGGGCGGGGAGATCCTCGGGGGACAGAAGCTTGGCCTTTTGACGGATGGCCATCAGCACCTGCTGCTGGCGCTGCGAGCGACCGAAATCGCTCTGCAGGTCCCCGTGGCGTGAGCGCACGTACTGCATCGCATGGATACCGTCCAGGTGCTGCGGACCAGCCAACACCGCGACTCGCTGATAGTCATACGGATACCCGCTGATGATGTCCGCGGGGTAGTAGTCGTCCAGCACCGGGTGACTGGTCACGACGTCGATCCCTCCGATCGCGTCGATCAGCTTGACGAGCCCGAGCAGTCCGACCCAGATGTAGTCGTCGATGTGAACACCGAAATCCTGTGCCACCGTGGCCATCGCCGCGCCCGGTCCGCCGTATGAGTACGCACCATCGATCTTCCCGTAGCCACCGGTGGAAAGGTGCACGTAAAGGTCGCGCGGAATCGAGAGCATCGTCACCTGCTTCTTCGAGGGCACGACCCGGACCAGGATCATCGACTGCGTCAGCACGTGGTCGGGGTTGAACTTCGAGTCGTCGTCCGACCCAAGCAACAGCACCGTGAAGGCACCGGGGACCGCAGCCGGCGAGGGCGACCCAGGCGTCGGCGAGACCAAAAGCTCCGTGGGCGACGGGGTCGGAACTGTGATCACCTGGCCTGTCGACTCGATCGCCAGCTGGGCGGCGGGCAGGAAGTAAGCGAAGCCGCCCGCCACCGATGACATCACGATGGCAAGGAGGACGAGGAAGCTTGTGCGAAGAGGGCTAAGCCGCCGGCGTGATGCTCGGATGCGGTGCCCCGGTTTCAAGCCGAGCGGCACGGATGAGCATTTTAGACCCTCGCGCTGTATGACTTTGTAAGTGGGCTGTTAACGGTCCTGAAGGATCGGCTACGCCTGAATCCCCAGCTGCACGGCCTTGACAACGAGCATCACGACCGCGAGCACGATGTAGCCGGCCAGCACCGCCATGGCGACGCGCCGTGCGAACGACCACGCGGGCCGCTCCAGCAAGGCCAGGGCGGGCATGCGCCAGTTGGCGCGCTCCTCGCGTGAGATCTGCGGCGGCGGTGCGCCGCGGGACCTGAACCACGTCCACGCGCCGCCCGCCACGAGAACGACGGCGGCGATCGCGCCGAGCACGATGAGCAGGCTCGTGACGTCGATCGAAGGCAGGACGGTCGAGATGACCAGGACCGCCGAGAGCACGAGCATCGTGCTCACGATCACACCCGCGACCGCATTGAGCCACGGACGGTTGACCCACGGCCCGAGAACCGCGCTGTCGTTGCAGAGCAGAACCGCGAACACCGTCGTGCTCGGGAGCATGATCCCGGCCAGCGCCTGGACCGCCGTGGTGATGAGGCCCAGCGGCGCGTAGGGGATGAGCACGATGGCCGCGGCCAGCGCGACCATGCCCGTGTACGAGGCGTAGAAGAGCTTGGCCTCGCGGACACCGCGGTGTAGTGAGTGGCGGAGGCCGAAGACGTCGCCGAACGCGTAAGACGTGGCGAGTGTGACCGCGGAGGCGCCGACGATGGAGGCGTCGAAAAGCAGCACGCCGAAAATCGCGCCTGCCGCCGGCGAGATGCTCTCGTGCAGGCCGCGGGCGATGTGCAGGGCGTCTTTGTAGTGACCGAACTCAAGGGTGCCCGAAAACGCGGACGCGGTCGCCATCATGATCGCGGCCGCGCCGATCACCACCACGAACGCGCCGATCACGGTGTCCGCCTTCTCGTAGTCGAGCCAGCGCGGCGTGATCCGCTTGTCGATCACGTTGGACTGCTGGAAGAACATCTGCCACGGCGCCACGGTGGTGCCGACGATGGCGACGATCAGCAAGGCCGAGTTGGAGGTGAGCCCACCCTCGACGCCCGGTAGGACGAAGCCGCCAAGGACGCCTTCGGCGCTGGGGTGGCTGAGCACCGCCAGCGGCAAGACCAGCAGGCTCGCGAAGAGGAATACGAACATCGCCCGCTCCCAGCGGCGGAAGTTGCCGCTTACGGTGATGGCGATCAGCAGCACGGCCGCGATCGGCACCAGGACCGCCGGCGGGAGACCGAAATACTCGCCGGCCAGGCTGATGCCCATGAACTCGGTGCTGATCGTCAGGAAGTTCAGAAGAAAGATGCCGCCGGCCGAGAACCAGCCCCACGAGCGCCCGAACCGCTCCCGGATCAGCCTCGCGTAGCCGACGCCGGTGACCGCGCCGAGGCGGACGACCATCTCCTGGTTGACGATCAGGACCGGGATCAGGAGCAACAGCGTCCACAGCAGCGAGTAGCCGAAGTCCTGGCCGGCCTGGGCGTAAGTCGAGACGCCGCCCGCGTCGTTGTCGCCGACCATGACGATCAGCCCGGGACCGATGATCGCCAGCAAGGTGAGGAGGCGGCGGCGCCACGTCCGGCGCGGGGTGACGTCGCTGACCCGGATCGTGCCGAAGGCGCCGTGGATGTCGCCCTGGTGGAGCTCGTCGAGGACCGCTGACGTTGGCTTCAAGCGCGAGTCCTTTCGGTTTGGCTCGCGCTCGCTCATGTCGGTCTATACGCCGGTGCTTGCTTCGACGCGGTTGCGCCAGTCTTCGGGGATCAGGTCCGCGATCACATCGTCCGACGAGATTGCGCCGATGAGGTTGCCGGCGGCGTCGACGACACCAAGCGCGGTCAGGTTGTAGTCGGCCATGGTCAGAGCGACGTCGGCGAAGTCGGCGTTGCCAAGGACCGAGATCTTGCTCAGCTCGAGCTCGTCCACCTGGCGCGACCTGTCCGCGCGAAGCAGCTCGACGACGCCGGCGCTTCCGATGTACCGGCCGTCCGGCTCGGTGACGAACACGGTCGCCAGCAGCTGGTGCGGCGACTTGTCGTCCGTCCTCACAGCCTCGAGCGCCATGTCGACGGTCGCGCCGCGAGTCACCCAGACGTAGTCGGGGCTCATCATGCCGCCGGCGGTGGTCGGGTGGTACTGGAGGAGCTTGCGCAGCTTGTGCTGCTGGTTGGCCGACATCATCTCGAAGACCGGTTTGCGGCGCTCCTGGTCGAGCTCGCCGAGCAGGTCGGCTGCATCGTCGGGAGCCATGCGCTCCAGGATCTGCGCGGCCTCTTCGTTGGATTTCGAGTGCAGGAACTCGACCTGGTGCTCGGGGTCGAGCTCTTCGAAGATGTCCGCGGTCAGGGCGGGATCGCTCTCGATCGCCTCGATGATCTCCTGACCTTCTTCGTGGGAGGCGTCTTCGATGATGTCGGCGATCTGCGCGGGATGCAGCCTGCGCAGCCTCTGCAATGGCATCAGGAGCTTGGCCGTAGGCACCTGGCCCACGAAGGGCTGGACGTCCTTCCAATCGAGGATGGCGTGGCGCCGCAGGTCGGGGCGACCGCGTCGCGGCAGCAGCCGGCGCAGCATCGCCTGCGGGCTGCGGTCGATGCCCGCGAGGTACCAGCCGTCCTCGCTTGGTGCGAGCACGAGGTCGTGGGCCTGCACGATGCGCCCCTTGTTGACGTCCACGAGGTGCCTGCCGAGGACGTCGGTCGCCAGCAGCACCTCGCCCGGCCGCCTCTGAAACGCTTCGGTGCGAATGGTGTGCGTGTTGAGGCGGACGCCGCCTGGCTCCAGAGAATCGACGACCGACTTGCCGATGAAGACGTCCTGCGCGCCGACCCGCACCTTGAGCCCGGTGACAGGCGGGTAGGTGCCCTCGCCGAGCCTGACGACAAAGTCCTCCACGCGGCCCACTTCGGTGCCAGCCGGGTTGAGGACCGGGCTCTTCAGCAGCTGGGTGACCGTGAGCCGCCGCTTTTCCCGGCCGTGCCTCCTGTGCTCCACGCTTCCGTCCTGACCTTGCTCGCTCATCGCTAATCCCTTCCCCCTAACTGGTCCGGCTCATTATCCCGCCATGCCCAGAAGGCTTCCCTGGCCTCGGGCACCAGCCAGATGAGCAGCGCGATGGCGGCGACATACTGCGCCCACCACCATCCGAAGAGTGTGGTCGCGGCCAGTCCGGCGAGGGTCACCGCGGCCAGGTAGGCGCAGCTGATCGTCTCCGCGATGTCGGCGCGGAGCGAGGGGCTGCCGACCACCGCGTTGACGCGACGCTTCTGCCAGGCGAGCAACGGCATCGCGACCACGGCCACGGCGCTGACGGCGATCCCGACGAGGGAGCCCTCCGGCTCGATGCGAAGCACGATCCCGACGATCGACGACAGCACCACGAACACGCACAGCACGATCAGCAAGACCGCCGAGATCGCGGTCGTCCGGGCTTCCAGGCGGTCGACGTCCTCGGCCGGCGCGCCGCTCGACTCGACCTGCAGCCGGCGGTAGAGGACGATGCCGCTGAGCAGCTCGACCACTGAGTCGAGGCCGAACGCGGTCAGCAGCGCGCTGCGCGCGGCGACGCCGGCGCCCAGGGCGACGGACGCCTCGACGAGCATCCATGCGACCGTCACCACCTCGAGGCGCAAACCTCTGCGCACCGCCGCCGCGCGTGTGAGATCCACACTCGAATTGTCGGCTAGGATCGCGGCGAAGATGGGGGCCCGGGTCGAGGCTTACCGCAGCGAGCTCCGCGGGCTGAAGGAGTGGGAGCCATATCTCAAGAAGCATTCCGGTCTGCCGGGGCCGCGTGCGAACCTGGAGCTCGTGGCGGCGGTCGCCGAGGAGGCCGACGCGGACCGGCTTTGGCGGATGTCAGCCTCGCAGGACGAATTCCTCGCGCTCTGCGGCACCGCGGGACTGGGACGCATCGCGTTGATCGAGCCGGACGCCGTCATGAAGTGGCTCCACGAGTTGGCGTCGGATCCACGCTGGCGCGTGCGCGAGGGAGTCGCGATGGCGCTGCAGCAAGTCGGTCGCGAGGACATGGCCCGACTGCTGGCGGTGATGAAGGAGTGGGCAGGCCACGAGCCTTTCGTCCAGCGCGCGGTGGTGGCCGGACTTTGCGAGCCGGCCATCCTGAAGAGGAACGAGGACGTCGTCGGCGTACTGGCCATCCTCGACGGCATCACGAGGTCGGCCGCCTCGGCAAGCCATCGACAGGACGAAGGATTCCAGGCGCTGCGCAAGGCGCTCGGTTACGGCTGGAGCGTCGCCGCGGCCGCGGCGCCGAAGAACGCCAAGCCCTATCTCGAGAAGTGGCTGCGCTCGACCGACAAGGACGTGGCGTGGATCATGAGGACGAACATGAGCAAGGCGCGGATGGCGGAACTGCGGGAGAAGCTCGTCGCACCGCGCCGCCGGCGCCGCCCTGGCTAGACGCGCTCCAGGATCACGATCGGGATCTCACGCCCGGTCTTGGCCTGCTGCTGCTCGAGGTACTCGATCGATTTGGCGGCCTTCGCGCGTTCATCGGGACCTGCCACCCGAGTCCGGACCTCGAACTTGTCTGGACCGAGCTCCACAGTCGCCTCCGCGGCCTTCTGCAGGTTGTGGAACCAATCAGGTTCGTTGGGCGCGCCGTTGTTGGAAGCGATGATCGCCAGATCGCGGTTGTAGGGCCGGTAGCCCACGACCACGGTCCGTTCGGCGCCTGTCTTCCTGCCCGTGGTGGTCAGGAGCAAAAGTTGCCTGCCGGCCATCTGGCCCGTCAGTTGACCTCGGTGGGCGCGGAACTCCTCGATCAACCTGGCGTTGAAGGCCTTCATATCCGTAGGAATTTGCGACATGTCTTAACCGTAGAACGCATCTAACGGGTAGGGGCACCGGGCCTCCTCGTTGCCTTTGTAGGAGGTAATTGAATGGATCAGACGCTGACAATCGTCGTGATCGTCGCGATCGTGGTCGCGATTGCGATCGCTCTCATAGTTGCGTTGTCGCGACGCTCTCGGCTTCGAGCGCTTCCGCCCGAATCGCGGGACCGCTACGCACAGTCATGGCAAGCGGTAGAGGCACTATTCATCGACGACCCGAAGGGTGCCGTGCAGGAAGCGGACAAGCTCGTGGTATTGATGCTTGGCGAGCGTGGCGCAACCATCCATGACGAGCGCAAGGTGCCTGCGGACCTGAAGCAAGCGCGGGAAGCCGCGCGAAGCGATGAGGGCCGGCAGGGGACCGAAGGAATGCGCAAAGCCATGGTGCACTACAAGCGCATCGTCCAGGACTCGCTTGGCACCGAGCCGATGAAGAAGCCGGAGGAGAAGAAGCCGGAGGAGAAGAAGCCGGAAGAGGTCTCCCGCAGGGAGGTCGCCTCATGACCGACGACGTGGAGAAGAAAACCGACGAACCTCGGCCCGGCTCGAGAACCGCAACGCAGGAAGAGCGGCCGCCCAACGCTCCCAAGCGCGATGACAGGGAGCAGGTGCGCTCGAATCCCGAGGTGATGGGCAGGTCCGAACCAAAGGACCTGCCGGAGCCGAAGGACATGCCCGGCAGGCGCGGCGGTCCGATCGAAAGGCCCTCGTCACGTGGGGACGACATGGACTTCTGGCCGGAGATGCAGAACTACAAGCACCGGATGGTCGACATCCAGTCGGAGTTCATCGAGGAGCCGCGTGCCGCCGTCGTAAAGGCGGAGCAGCTTGTCGAAGAGGCCGTCGATTACATGGCGAAAGCGATGCATGAGCGCGTCCAGCAGATGCACAAGGACGTCGAAGGCAACGCCGACACTGAGAAGCTGCGCCTGATGATGCGCAACTTCAGCCATTTCTTCGAAAGACTCGACGTGGGGCACGCCGCCTGAGCGGCGATCCCCATCACCCCGTGTAGAGGAGAGCCTAGACGCTCTCCTCTTTCATGTTGACCCGGGCCAGGTAGGCGCGCAGCTCGGGGTCGGCGAGCAGGAGCAGGATCTTCTCCACCGTCCGCCGCCTTTCGTTCTGGATCTTTGACAGCCCGACCCGCAGCCTTTCGGACGGGTGGTCCACCGCCATCACCTCGCGAACGTGGGTCGCGATGCCGGCAAGCTTGATGAGGACCGCGTCCGAGGGCCTGGGGACCCGCTCCTTCACTTGCGAAGCCTGGCCCGGCGCAGCACGGTCTCGATCGCGTCCTGCGCGCGTTTGGCAAGACGCTCGGCCCAGGGGAACTCGAGCGCGAGAACGGCGATGCCCGCTGCGATGACGAGGATGCCCGGGCCGGGAAGGACAAGCAGGGCGATGCCGATCGCGAGGAGAAGGAAGCCGACCACCGCGACGACGACGCGCCGCACGACGGGATGCGACCGTTGATGCAAGTCTCGTGCCTTGGCGATCAGCTCCTCGTGGGGGGCGGCCATCCCAAGCAGCGTACCGAAGACTGCTGGCTCACAAAGTGTGCCGGGATCGGCCGATTCCGGCCGGCCCTGGAAGGCCGATTTTCGGCACAGTTCTTTCGACTACGCGTCAAAGCGCTGGACCACAAAGCGGCCGTACGCGATGAAGGCGGACAGAAGCAGCAGGACGGCGTTCAGGGCGATGTTCGGGTACTCGCGCCGGGACAGGTGAAACACGATCGCTCCGATCATCAGCAGCACGAGACCGGCTGCGGCCATCGGCACGAGCCAGTCAACCGGCCCAATGAGGCCGGCGAAGATGAGGGCGATTCCGGCGAGGCCCTCCGCGACTCCAGCAAAGACTCGAAGACCGGATGGCATCTCGAGCATCCACTTCATCCTCGGCCGCAGACGTTCCGGGTTGGGCCGGAGGAGAAGCGTCATGTGATAGACGAAAAAGGCGCCGACCACGACCTGAAGGATCCACAGGGCTATGTTCATGACCCGGTCTCCTGGAGTCGGCGGGACGAGATGAATCCCGTCCACCGGATTCTGGACGGCAACCGGAACGAAGGCTAACACCGGCCGGCCGCGAAGCCAATCGCGGCCACTCTTGTTAGAGGCACGATTTGGTGTTTGAAAGTGCCCCGCGAGGGATTCGAACCCCCGACCCTCTGTTTAGAAGCTATCCGAGCGTAAGCGCAGTGCTTCCATATATAAGGACGCGAGCCGAAGGCGGCCAGTTATCAGGTATTGAATTCGTACTGAGGCGCCAAGTGCAGGCCGGCCGTACTCAGATTGTGTAAGCGGTGGTGTCTTGGACCGCGCGGAAATCCTTGTCGCTGATCCACCTGGTTGTCAACTGCATCCCCGAGACGGCGATACGCGAGGATGTTCCTACCCAGGCGATGACTTCGACCGCGACCGTTCGTGCTATCTCCTGCGCCTCAATCGTTTCGACCACTTCACCGGTTTCGGCCTGAGTGCGCAGAACAACCTCACGGATCACCGGCTGCCTCGCCATCTCGACCAGCGCCTCTACGGTGGGAGTGAGATCGCTATCACAAGACGCGACTATCCCAACATCGTATTCACCCCTGAGGGCCATCATCACAGCGTCAATCGAGAGTTTGACATCAATTCCCTTCTCCTCAGCTCTTACGGCGCCGCCTGGCATCCAGCCGTGCGGATAGCGGAGCGCCCGTGGCACGACAGTCACCCCGCTAGCTGTCCAACTCGCCATCTGCTTGCGACGCGCAGAATGGGTCTGAGGATCCTTTGTGGCATCCGGCAGGCCGCAATAAACCCCCGTATATACCAACCGGTAGCGCCCAGCGCCCTTGCCAGCCAAGAGCTCCGCGAAACGGAGTGGTTTGAAATGGCCGTGGAGCTGCGGGTCAGCGGTGCTAAAGAATGCGCGGCGCGCCCAGCCGTAACAGTTTTGGTAGTCGATGAAGACGGCGACACGGCGACCAGTCGAACTCATGAGTGTCGTCCGTCAGAGTGAAGAGCAAAGCCCCACCAGTGCGCCCTTTAGGGGCGGACGGTGGGGAGGAGTAGCTCCATTCTTACCCACCAGAGCCCAGGTTGCAACCACCCCAAACGAAGAAAAAGGGGGCCCAGGGGCGCCCTTTAGAGCCCCCAGTCGAGCGTACACTCCGCGCTGAGGCGCCACGCAGCGCGGTGATTCAGCCACCGGCCTTGTGACGCCCCTGACGAGGGTAAGCCATGGCTCCTGTTCAACGTCCCGCCTCTCTTCCGCCTGCCTGCCAGCATCTCAAGGCGGAGCAGGTCGGCGCCACCCAGGCCCGCCAGTTGCCCGATGGTCGTTGGCAGTACCGCACCCCCTATCACTGTCCGGACTGCGGCGCGGACTTCACCGAGCAACACGTCCGGCCGCTACGGCCGTCCTAGGGCCTCGGAGGGGTTAGGCCGGCCTGACCGCGACGCGGAGCGCGATCCCTGAACCCTGAGCGGCGTCCTGGTGGCTCCTAGGCCCGCAGGCGCGGTTCCTCTCAGTCCTCCGCGAGCCACCATTCAACATCGTCGAGACCTAGATCGAAGCGTTGACCGGCCACGAGACTGTTTGAGTAGAGGTCGACGATCATGTAGCCGCCTTGATGGTCGACGTTCCAGCTTCGTGCTCGATCCTTGCGCAAAACCCAACCGCGCTCTCTCCCGGCTCGACGGCGAAGATGAGATTCACGACGTGTTGGCGACTGCATCGCTGACATGACAATTCTCCTGTGCGAAATGGAATACGAAACGCTGGGGGCTACCGGATGCATGAGCCCCGCTCTTTGCCATGCCTTGCCACAATCGGTCGCCTATAGCGACGCGGCATCCGGCACATTGAAGTGTATCTCAGACGCGTACATGTGGCGTGTCCGGGTCGGCGAGCCCTTCCCAGTGCGCCCTCAGACTGAGCAGTGCGGCGGTCTTGGGCATGCGCCGCGCTAACCACGCTGCCCGCTCAGGCTGCGGCAACCCGCGCAGAATGAACAGCAGCACGTCGAGATGTGGGTCGTCAGACGAATGTCTCTGCGTCGGGTCGCTTCGCATCAACCGAGACATCACGCCGGGCGCACTCCTGATATTGCGCCGGTCTCCTTGTCGCGTTCCACGACCACGCCTGCGCTCTTCGTGGTGAAAGCCCCGTCGAGGTGAACCACCACCTCGAGCGGCGCGGCCAGTTTGACCTCGAGCGGCGCGGGCGGTAGCAAGGGCGCACCCTCGAGCGCCGTCTCCGCACGATCGGCGGCCGCGTAAGCCGTCCCAACGATCGAGCCCAGAGCCAGGCCGTAGTTGATTCCTCGCGCGTAGCTGAGCGCCAGATCGCAGTCCTCGGCTCCGCAAGTACATGTGACCTCGATATGCTCCTGGGGTTCGTCCACCGCGCCGGAATCGCCGCGAAGACTCCGCGCTGCGTAGCGCGCCAACCTGTAATAGCCAAACTGGGAGATCTCGCGGACTGTGAATCGGTGAATGCCGGGAATCAAGCTCATCGGACGCCCTCCAAAACGCGCTGTAAGTCGGCGCCCTCAAGCCGGCCGTGTTTGATTAGAGCGGCAGTCAGCCTTTCGGCCCGCGCCCTGATAC
>DASWDZ010000164.1:0-53000 GCA_036395015.1 Candidatus Dormiibacterota bacterium
GACTTGCATGTGTTATGCGCACCGCCAGCGTTAACCCTGAGCCAGGATCAAACTCTCCGTCCAAAACGGAGGACCCAGAGCGTTCGCCCTGAGTCTTCTCAGACTCTCAGAGTCTTTCCCACTCTTCAGTTGTCAAGGTGCAGGCCCCTCGGGCCGGGACGGAGTTCATACCCCCTTTTGGGCGCACGAAACCTGTTCGGCTGAGGAACCTGTGAATGATACCCGGCCCGAAGCCGAGTTTGCAAACCCGACTGCCAAGGCCGGCGGAAAGCTCCTAGAAGGCCGTCCGGCCCGCCATCGCCCGGGCCAGGGTCAGCTCGTCGGCGTACTCGAGGTCACCCCCCACCGGCAGGCCGTGCGCGGGGCGCGTCACCCTGGCCCCGAACGGTTGGAGCGCCCGCTGGAGGTAGACGGCGGTGGCCTCGCCCTCGATATCGGCATCGGTGGCGATGATCACCTCGCTCGGGGCCTCGTCTCGGACGCGGTCCAGCAGCTGCTGGACGTGGATCTGCTCCGGGCCGATGCCGTCGATCGGCGAGATCACGCCGTGCAGGACGAAGTACAGCCCATGGAACTCGGCGGTGCGCTCGATGGCGAGCACGTCGAAGGCCGACTCGACGACGCAGATCACCGACGCGTCTCGCCTCGGTGAGGCGCAGATCGCGCACAGGCTGCCCTCGGCGATGTTGTAGCAGCGCCCGCAGTAGCCGATGCGAGCCTTGACATCCTCGATGGCCCGGGCCAGCGAATCGGCGCGCTGCCGGTCGACCCGGAGGAGGTGAAACGCGAGCCGCTGCGCCGTCTTGGGCCCGATGCCAGGCAGCCGCGAGAGCTCCTGGACAAGCCGCTCCAGCGGTTCGGGAAGCTGCGCCATCTGCTAGACGAGGCCGGGCGGGAGTCCCAGACCTGCGGCGACCGATTGCATCTTCGCAGCCGCCATCTCTTTAGATTTCTCCATCGCGTCGTTGACCGCCGCGACCACGAGGTCCTGGAGCATCTCCGGATCGCCCGCCGCTTCGGGATCGATCCGCACCGACAGCAATTTCTGGGTGCCGGTCGCGACGACGGTGACCGCGCCACCGCCGGCGGTCGCCTCGACGGTATCGGACTCCAGCTCTTGCTGGAGCCTCTGCATCCGGTCCTGCATGTGCTGAACCTGGCGCAGCATCTTCAGCGGATCCTTCACTCTGTTATCTCCTTCACCCTCGTCACCCGGCCGTCGAAGCGTTTGACGATCTCGCGCACGAAGGGATCATCCTCCGGGCTTGCCGGCCGCGCCGTGGATTTCGCAGCCTCGGCCTCGCGCAGCCGAAAATCGATGCGCACGCCGTCGCCCAGCCACGCCTGGACGTGCGGCACCAGATGCGCCGACTGCTCCTGCGCTTTCTTGTGGTGAAAGCCGTACTTGAACCACAGGATGAGCGTCCCGCCGTCAACCTCCGGCTGCGCGTCGAGATAGACGGCCCGAACCGTGCGATTCAGTTTTTCGAGCACATCAGACCACCCCGTGACGGGAGCCACAACTTTCACCTCCCCACCCAAAGGGGAGGTCGCCCTCACCTCCCCGCTTGCCGGGGAGGTCGACGCGCGAAGCGCGTCGGGTGGGGCCGATCCCTCGCTCTCCACCGCCAGGCGCGCCAGCGTCGCCTCGACCAGGAAGCGTGGCTCTGCGTGGCGTCGCACCTCGCCGTCGAGGTGCAGCAGCGCGTCGAGCACGCTTGACAGGCGTTTCGCGGTCGCCTGGTCGTGCCGCGAGAGCGCCGACACCAGGCGGTCGCGGCACCCTTCCATCAACCCCCGCACGACCTGGCGCAGCTCGGCCCCCGCGGAATACACGCGGTTCAGCTCGGCCAGCGCCTCGGCCGCGCGGCCCACGAGCACGTCGTCAAGCAGGGAGTCGAGCAGCCGCGGGTCGGCGATGCCCAGCAGCGAGCGCGCCGACTCCAACGAGATGGGGCCTGAAGCAAGCGGCACCAGCTGGTCGAGCAGCCCGACCGCGTCGCGCATCGAGCCTTGCGCAGTGCGCGCGATCAGCTGCATCGCCTCGGCGTCGACCTGCACCTTCTCTGTCTGCGCGATGTGGGTGAGCCGGCCGACGATCTGCTCTTCGCTGTGACGCCGGAACACGAACTGCTGGCAGCGGCCGATGACCGTGAGCGGGATCTTCTGCGCATCCGTCGTGCACAGGACGAAGACAACATGGGCCGGCGGCTCCTCGAGCGTCTTGAGCAGCGCGTTGAACGCCGGCTCGGTCAGCATGTGCGCCTCGTCGATGATGTAGATCTTGTACGGCCCGAGCGCCGGGGCCAGGTTGACCTTTTCGCGGAGGTCGCGGATCTCGTCGATCCCGCGGTTCGAAGCGGCGTCGATCTCGATGAGGTCGAGCGCCGACCCGGTGGTCACCTCGAGACAGGACTGGCACTTGTTGCAGGGCTCGGCCGAATCGCGTGGCCGCCCGGTGCAGTTCAGCGCCTTGGCGAGCAGGCGCGCCGCCGACGTCTTCCCCGTCCCGCGCGAGCCGCTGAACAGGTAAGCGTGGGCGACGCGGCTGGAGATGATCGCTCCCTGCAGCGCGCGCGAGGCCGCCTCCTGGCCGACGAGGTCGGCGAAGGTCTGCGATCGGTACTTGCGATAGAGAGATTGGTACTCAGGCATCGGCAACATCGGTGGTCGCGCACCCTCGCCTCGATCGAAGACCCCCAGCGCGCACCGCGGTTCTCGGCTCGGGCAAGGATGGCTGCGGCACCCCCAGGTTTCTCCTTACCGCTGCTTCCTTCCGGACCTGACGGGGTTCGGAGACCCGAGCTGCGCAGGTCCCGACCTTCAACGCCGTTTGCCGCGGCCGGTTCTGAGAACCCAGACCTCAGCGATGGAATTCGGTCCGGCTAAGGCGGATTGCCGGTTCAGGGTACCGCCAGCACCCCACTTAGCGCGACCAACCGCAAGTTTACCCGGGCCCCGGTGCGGCGACCGTCCGCCGCGATGCCCACGCAAGATGCACAAACGTCGCCAGCGTCGCCAGCGGGATGGCGACCTCCGCCCCGATCAGCAGCGCGCTCGCGTCCTGGTGCAGCCCGCGCAGCAAGCAGACGCCGCCCACCAGCACAAGGATCAGGACGGTCGACACCTGCCCGGTCAGCGTGTGGCGCAGCTCCGGCCGTCGCCCGAGCAGGATCAAAAGGCCGCCACCCAAGGCCGGCAGCAGGTAACGAGCGATCACGACCAGCGCGAGCCACAGCGGCAGCGCTCCGCCGAGGGCGAGGCCGACGCAAAGCGCGCCCGTGAAAAGGCCGTCGACGACCGGATCCAGGCCGCCGCCGAAGTGCGTCGGCTGCGCGAAGCGGCGGGCGACCGTGCCGTCGACCAGGTCGCTCAGGCCGGCCACGGCAACCGTCACGGCGAGAAGGCCGAACTGACCGGTCAACGCGTACGCAAATGCCGGCGCCGCGAGGTAGGCGCGGGCCAGGGAAACCTGGTTCGCCTCGCCCGGAATGAATGCGCCCACCACCGCGACCGCGACCAGCCATGCGAGCACCAACGGCGACTCGCCCGCGGCCCACGCCCACAGCGCTCCGACCACGACGTAGACGACGCCGGCGATGATGCCGGTCCGGTTAAGGCGCACGCCGACTAGTGTGGCGAGGGGCTGGGTCCAGGAGTCGGCGCCGGAGACGGCGAAGGCGATGGCGGCACGTAGGGCGCCTCGCCGGGGTACGGGTTCGCGCCGCACGGCAGCCTGGGTTCGCCAAACCCTTTGAGGAAGATCTCGTTGTAGCCCCCGCTCGAGACGTAGCCGCCGTCGTAGCTGCAAACCTGCCGCGTCACCACGCCCGGTGGCTGCTTCCACATCGCGGGCCAGGGATGCTTGGAGTAGTACTCCTCGAGGAACGGCTTCCACACCGAGGTGCCGACGTTCTCACCAAACAGGACGCCGGTCGGGCACTGCCAGCCCGAGGGTGGGAAGTTCGTCGCCAGATACGCGTAGCCGGAGTTGCATTTCGGACCGTCGTTGATGTGCATCAGCGAGGCCGCCACCGCGAGGTTCGGCGTGTAGCCGATGAAGATCGACCCGGTGTAGGCCTCGGTGGTCCCAGACTTGCCGGCGACGGCCCGCTTGCCCAGCGCGCCGAGATAGAGGTTGACCGGACCCCGCATCAGGTCGGTCATCACGTAACCGAGCTCGGGGGTGATGACCTGCACGTGGCCGAAGTTCGGATCGAACGCCTCGAGCACTTTGCCGCTCGCGTCGGTGACGCGCAGGATGCCGTGCGGGCTGATCCGGTAGCCGCCGTTGTCGAAGGCGGAGTAGGCAGCGAGGTGCTCCGCCATCGAGATCGCGTCGTGGCCGAGCGTCGTCGCCACCCCCTCGGGGTTCTCGATCTTCGCGGTCACGCCGAGGCTGTGCACGAACGACACCACGTCGTCGCCGCCCGCCTGGCGATACGTCCAGAGCGCGGGCAGGTTGCGCGACCGCGCGAGCGCGGTGCGCAGGGGGATGTATCCCTCGTGCTTGCCGTCCCAGTCGGTGAACGTGTGGCCCCCGATCACGCCCGTCTCGTCGTTGAGCAGCGTCGCCGGCGTGACCAGGCCCGCCTGCAGCGCGGTCGCGTACGTGTAGACCTTGAACGAGGAACCCACGCCGCGCCATCCGAGCGGATCGGTGCCTGTGAGGTTGATCTGCCCGCGGATGGCGGCGTTGTTGTAGTCCGCGCTGCCGACCAAGGCCAGGATCTCGCCGTCGTTCGGATTCATGACCATCATCGCGCCGGTGTTGACACCTCGCTTGGCGTAGGTCTTCACGCCTGCGCGGACCCACTTGTTGGCCATCGCCTGCGTGGTCAGGTCGAGCGTGGTGGTGATCGTGAGCCCGCCCTCGTAGAGCGCGAGGTCGCCGTAGCGCTTCTTGATGTACTTGACGATGTAGTCGACGAAGTGCGCGGTCAGCGCTGGGTGCGCCGCGGGCAGAGCCTTGTGGGCGCCGACCATTCGCGTCAGCAGGTCGCTGGTGAAGATCTCGTCGGCGCCGCCGCGACTCAGGTCTCCAACCGCGATCAGGCTGTCCAGGACCTGCCGCCAGCGCACCTTGGCTGCCTCGAGCTGGTCGGGGGTGCCGAACGGGTCGTAGTCGCTGGGCGCCTGCGGGAGGCCGGCCAGAAAGCTGGCCTGGGCCCACGTCAGGTCGCTGGCGTGGACCTGGAAGTACGTCTGCGCCGCCGCCTCGGCGCCGTAGGCGCCGTTCCCGTAGTTGATCGTGTTCAGGTACAGCTCGAGGATCTGCTGCTTGGTGTAGCGCCGTTCCATCTCCTCCGCCAGGAGGAGCTCCCGGAACTTGCGGCTGATCGTGCGGCTCTGCGCCTCGTCGGTGTCGAGGACGTCGTTCTTCACGACCTGCTGGGTGATCGTCGAGCCGCCCTGGGCAAACGTCCGGTGCGTCAGGTTGAAGGCGATGGCGATGGCGAGGCGCCGGTAATCGACGCCCGAGTTGTCGTAAAAGGTGCGGTCCTCGGTGGCGATCGTCGCCCGCTGCAGCTTGTCGCTGATCTTGGCGAGCGGCACCACGGTGCGGTTCTCGTGGTAGAGCGCCTCGACCAGCTGGCCGTTGCGGTCGACGATGCGCGTGGTCTGGGAAAGGTTCGAGGTCTGGATGGCGTCGATCGAGGGCAGGTCGCCGGCGAAGTAGTCGACTACGCCGATCGTGCCCGCCGTGCCGAGCAGGGCACCGCTCGACAGCAATGTCAGGCTGAACAGCGCCAACCGCACCAGGCGATGGCGCGTGGCTCGCTTGGGGGCTCTTCGGGTTCGCGCCCGGGCGCGACGCCGCTTCTTGTGTGCGGGCAGGCGGGACCTCCAGGACGTTTACTGCGACGTTGGCTTCGTTCGGTGGCCCGGAGTTTACCGAAGTCCGAGCGCTTCGGCTCCCTGGTCGGCCAGGCCCAGGATCGGGTTGCCGAGCACGCCGTAGGCCGCGATGACCACGCAGAAGGCCACCGCACCGGCGGTCGAGAGGGCGGTGACCACGGGCAGAGCGGCGGCGGCGCCTCGCCTCGACTCCTCGAGCGGGCTCTGTATATAGAGGACGCGCAAGGTGCCCACGGTGGCGGCGATGCTCATCAACGTTCCGACCAACCCGATGCCCAGGAGCACGAAGTTCCCACTCTGCGCCAACGCTGTGGCGACCGCCAGCTCGCCGAAAAAGCCGGCCAGGGGTGGCGCGCCCGCCAGCGACAGCATCGCCAGGGCGAGCCCGGCGGCGCGCACTGGACGCACCCCGCCCAGCCCGGCGATCGCCGGCTCGCCACCCTCGGCGCGACCCAGGAGGGCCGGACCGCAGGTGGCCGCGATCGCGAACGCGCCGAGCAGGAACAGCGACGCCGCGATCCCGGTCCGGTAGTGGGTCGCGAGCCCGGCCGCGATCCATCCCAGCTGCCCCACCGCAAGGTAGGCCAGCCTCGGCCGCGGGGAGCGGACCGCGAGGGCGGCCGCCCCACCCCCGACGATCGCGATGGCCGCGACGGCGTACGCCCACAACGTGTACGCGGCGGGGATCGGGACCAGCGCCGCCACCAGCTTGATGGCGACGGTCGCCGAGGCCAGCGCGGTCAGACCCACGACCAGGCCGGCGCCCAACGGCGAAGCGCCGATTCCCACCGTGAGCCCGGCGACGTGGAACGGCGCCAGCCCAGCCCGCACCGCCAGTCCCGCGACCAGCAGCAACACCGGCAGCGCCAGCGCCACCGTGGGAGAACGGCCCACGAACACGTCGCGCATCGTCGCCAGGTCGGCGTTCCCGGTCGTGGCGTAGAGGAAGGCGAAGCCGAACAGCAGCAGCCCGCTCGCGACCCCGCCCACCACCAGCAACCGCAGGGCCAGGTCGGGCCGGCGCAGCGACACCAGGACGACCGAGGCGGCGGCGGTGAGCTCGAGCCCCGCCCAAAGGCCCAGCAGGTCGCCCGCCGAGGCGGCGACCATCACCCCGAACGCCGCCAGCAGGGGCATCGCGAGCCCCAGGTGCATCGAGTCTTCGGCGGACCAGTCGGTGGAGGCAAGCGCGATCGCCGCGGTCAGCAATGCGGCGGCCTTGGCGAAGAGCGCGAAGCGGTCCTGGACGAGCGCGCCCCCGAAATAGGTGGTGAGGGCAGCTCCCGCCCACAGCTCGATGCCGAACGCGACGAGGACCAGCAGCGCGGTGGCCTGTGGCAGATACGCGCGCGAGCCGCGAGGCAGCCAGCCGAACCGGCCGCTCACCAGGATCACGACCGCCAGCGCGACCACGAGGGCCTCGGGGACGAGGACGGCGTACCTCATGGCGATGCCCCAGGGATCGGGATCGAGTAGTTCGTCGAGGCGATGTCGGAGACGCCCGCCATCATCTGGAGCATGAAGCCCGGGTCGAACAGGGGAACGTCGGTGCCCGGGATCTTCGGCCCGCCAGGAAACAGGCCGACCCACAGCAGCGCGCCGGCGAGGATACCCAGGTACCACGTCTCACCGAGGGACGCGTCCGACACTCCGGGGGCGTCCGGGTTGGTCGCCCCGAACAGCACGCGACCGAGGAGGATGGCAAGCGCGACGGCTGTGACCGCGAGCCCCATGGCCACGGCGAAGCCGCCGACGGGCTGGTTCTTCATGGCGCCGAAGAACGTCATGACCTCGGCGGTGAACGACGCGAGAATCGGCACCCCGAGCAGCCCGAATGCGCCCAGCGTCATCAGCCATGCGATGTTCGGCATGCGGGGGGCGAGACCTCCGAGAAGCTCCACGCTGCGCGTCTGCGCGCGCTCGGAGAGGGTGGCGCAGACGCCGGCGATGAGCGCCGCCGCCAGCCCGCCCGTGAAGAGACTCAGCACGCTCCCCGCTATGCCCAGTGGTGAGACCGCCGCCAGGCCGAGGATGGTCACGCCACCGGGGACCATCGCCAGGTAGGCTCCCGCGTGCCGGATGTCGAGGGAGCGAATCGCGGCCAGTCCGGCGTAGCCGACAGTCAGCGCCGCCAGCGCGGCCAGCACCGGCGACAGGAGATGCGCCGCGGCCGGCTCGCCGGCGATGACGACTCGCAAGAGCAGGAAAGCGCCAAGCCTCGACGTCGTCCCGGCGACGAGCACCGTGACGCCGGCCGGCGCCTCCGCCAGGGCGTCGCGAGCCCATCCATGGAGCGGGAACAGCGGCAGGCGCGTCGCCGCCGCGACGACCATGGCGACGCTGATCCCGAGCTGGATCCGCGGCGAGAGCGTCGTCTGGAGGAGGGTCTCCATATCGAAAGTCCGGCCGCCTGCGGCGGCGTACAGCGCGAGCACCCCGACCACGAGGGCCGCGGTGCCAAAGCCCCAGTAGCCGACGAGCCTCCACGCGGCCGCGACCCGTCGGGGACCGCCCCAGCCGAGTATCAACAGTGCGATCGGAACGATGGACGCGCCCCAGAAGAGGACCAGCACGAAGAAGTCGCGGGCCACGATCGCGCCGTTGACCGAGGCCTCGGCCAGGAGCAGGAGCGCAAAGTACGAGCGAAGCCGCTCCCGCACGCCGAGCGACGCCAGCACCGAGGCGATGCCGATGAGACCGGACAGCATGAGCATCGCGATCCCAGGGCCGTCAACGCCGAGGTGGTACGTGACGCCGAGCGCCGGCAGCCACGGGACTTTCTCCTCGTACTGCATCGTGGGCAGGAAGTTCTCGAACTGGTTGTAGGCGATGAACAGGATGAACATCGTGCCCAGGTTCGTGAAGAAGGCGATCTGCTTGACCAGCGCGTCGTAGCGGCCGCGCGGGTTGGGCATGGTCGCGATCGCGACGGCCGCCACGACGGGGACCCAGATGAGCAGGCTCAACAGGAAGGCCGACGAGAAGATCCCGGCGCCGATGGTCTGCGTCGTGATCGCCGCCAGCGTCATCGCACGATCCCGGGCGCGGCGAGCGCAAAGACGAGGGCGAGCACGACGGCGAGCGCGACGACGATCGGCAGCGCAGGCGCGCGGCTCGAGGCGAGGGCTAGCTGTCCCGTGGCGGCGGCAAATCGGCCGATCGCACCATCGCCCGCGGGCAGCCAATCGCCGAAGCGCCGGACCAGGTCCATGGACGGTGAGATCAGGAACCGATCCACGACGTGGTAGCCGGCGCTGGTTCCCCTCTGCAGCCACGCTCCGGCGAACGCCGAGACTCCGAGCGCCCCGTCCTTGCCTCGCCAGAAGGCGAGCCCGCAAGCGATAAAGCCGGCGACCCCCAGCGCCGCCCACAGCCCCAGCGCCGCCGCCGGCGCGGCGGGGTGCTTCTGGCCGTCGATGAAGCCGAGCCAGCCCGTGGCCAGCGAGGCGAGGGCCAGCGCCGCGCCCGCGACCACGAGCCAGTACGGAAAGCCGAGGGCGCCCTGTGGCTCACGCACGCGCTCGGGATCGAACGTGCGGCGCCGGCGCAGAGGCCCGAACGACGCCCCGAGGAAAACTCGCACGGCGCCGACCGCGAGCAGCAGGACCGCCTCGCCCAAAGCGAATCCGATCCGGCTGCGCGACGACACCCCAAACGCCAGGGCGCCGGTCGCGGCAAGACCGATGACCAGCGCCGAGAGCAGCAGCGCGCCCGCCGTGGCGCGCATGCGCCGCCAGGCATCGCCCATCTCGGTCAGATCGTCCGTGCGCATCGCGCCCGCGATCGCTGAAACCGCGAGCATGGCGGCTGCCCTCGCGGGGGCCACCGCCAGCACGGCGGCGACGCCCGCGATCCCGTACGCGGCCGGGCTGTGGTACGCGGCGTTGATGACGACCGCGGCTGCGATCGCCGTCGCGCTCGAAGCCGCCAGGGTGATGATGCGGCGAGGCTCGTTTCCGAACAGGCCCAGGACGGCCATGATCACCGCGGCCACCGCGCAGGCGACGAGCATCGCCTGGAGCGTCTGCGTGTTGGAACCGACAAAGATCGGCGTCAGTCGGTAGAGCACGACGATCGCGACGATCGACCACGCGGCCTGGACGACCGCCGACGCCGCAGGCGGTGCGGTGACCGCCGTGCGCGTCATCCACGCGACAAACGGCCACAGCGCGAGGCGTCCCGCCACACCGACGAACAGCAGCGCCGAGCCCAGGACGATCGAGCGCACGGTCCATCCGGGATTCGTGTGCAGGTTCGCCAGCAGCGAGCTCAGGTTGGCGAGGCCGTACCGGGCGTAAAACCAGCCGATGCCGCACAGGAGACAGAGGTCGGTCAGGAATGGGAGCGCAAGCGCGACTCGTGCCCGCATCGCCGGTTCATCCAGGCCCCAGCGGTGGGCGAGCATCAGGTACGTGAGCGCGCCGGCGAGCGCCCAGAACCCAAACATCGCGGCCAGGTCCCAGCTGAGCAGGATGCCCGCGCACGCGAAGAGCAGAAGCGTCAGCTCGCCGTGGAAGCGAGCGGCGCCTGGCTCGTTGCGGCCCATCAGCTGGTGCCAGCCGATGGCGGCGATCAGGCAGACCTCGATCACGAGCAGGGCGACCACGGTGAGCTTGTCGGCATGCATCACGAGGTCGATCGAGAAGGTCTGGAAGTTCGCCACCCCGGAGAAGGCGACCGACATCGTCACGTACTTGTAGGTCGCGACGAAGGCGCTTCCCTTTTTGATGACGCCCCACGCGACCAGCAGCGTGAGCAGGAGCGTGACCACGGCGCCGAGCATCGCCGTCGCCGACGCCGAGCGACGTGTCCGCACGCTGGAAAGCGCGAGCAGGAAAGACGCGAACGGCGCGATGAGAAGCAGGGGCACCGCCCACTGCAATGCCGCGACCGGGTCGAACGTGAAGCCCGACGGCCTCGCGCCCGATGCTGCTCCAGACGCCGCGGCGAGAAGGTCGCCGGCGTGCCAGAGCATGCTCAGCGAGCGCCCTCCCGGCCGGCGATGCCGAGGCCAAGCGCGAGCAGCGCGACCGACGCGATCCCCAGCAGGACTGCAAGCTCGTGGCCCAGCAGGTGCGGACCACCGGCTGCGGCGAATCGGGCGACGCCGACGAACGCGACGCCGGCGCCGCCAAAGATCAGCGGGATGCCTGCCACGGCCGAAGCGAGGTCGCGGCGCCAGACCGCGGCGAACACTCCCGCAGTGGCGAGGCCGGCCGCGACGACGAACACCGTGACGAGGCTCGCGCTCACCGCGCGCGCTCCCGGCCACGCCAGACTGCGGCCGCGCCGGCAAGGCTCACCAGGACCAGGGCCGCGATCGCCTCGGTCGCGAAAGCGTCGTGCGCGAAGAGCAGGCGACCGACATCGGAGGCTCCAAACGCTTCGCTCACCGCCTTTGCCTGCGCAAAGTCTCCCCGGAACGCCGAGTATGCGAGCAAAGCCAGGAGCGCACCGGCGGCGACTGCGCCCAGCTGCCTCCACAACGTTCCGACGACGCCCTCGATGGATCGATAGCGCGGAACGGCGACGAGCGCGGCGCAGGCCAGGTAACAGACCAGCGCGACGAGAGCCGCGAAACCAGCGCCCAAAGACACGTAGATGCCGGCGATTCCGACTCCTGCCACGGCCAGTGCGGCGCCGCGTAGGCCACGCGCGGGCATCAGAGCGACGCCAAGGGCCCCGATCACCGACACGCCGGAGGACACGTAGAAACCAATCGCGTGGAGGGAGTCCATGGACACTCCGTGGTAATGAAAAGACGCGGCTATCGGCCGGTTTCGGCTAGGCCCCCGGCTGGCGCCAAGCATACAGAATGCCCGCGCCGGCAATTGCCGCGGCCGCGAGCGCCGCGATCACTCCGCCGAGACCAGGCGTGGCCGTGGTCGAGTCGAGAACGAAGACCGTCAGCACAGCCAGCAGCGCGAGTCCGACACCCGCGGCGGCGACGCGCAGCATGTCCGATCGCGCGAGCGCCCGCGAGAATGTCCGCATGGCCGCAGTATCGCAGGCCCTGGTCGCGTTCGCGAATCACTTCCGGCCGCCGGGAGCGCCGGGCGTCGAGGTGATCGACACGGCACGCTACCGCATCACCCTGCAGCCGGACTACCCGATACCCGGTCCGAACAGCGTGTCGTGGATCAGGTGCCGATCCCAGGAAGCTGACCAGCTCATCGACGAGGTGCGGTCGCTCGTCGCGCCCCGTCACCTGCCCATCATGTGGACGCTGGATCCTCAGGCTGAGCCCGCAGATTTTCCCGAGCATCTTGCGGAGCACGGCGTGCTGCCTGACCCCCATGCACCGGAGGTCGATGTGATGGTCCTCCCGATCAGTGCCTCCATCGAGCCGCCGCTGATCGACGGTCTCGAGATGCGGGACGCCCTGGTGGACGAGGCCAGCTTTAGAACCGCCGACGCCATCAACTCGGAGGCGTTCGACGCCCCACGCTCCGGCGGCGAGGGCACAGGCCTCGAGAGGCGGCGTCAAAACCAGCTGGCGGCGGGCAATCGACGCGTGATCCTGGCGAGCGTCGGGGGCGAGGCGGCAGGCAGCGCGGGGCTGACGCTGTTTCCGCCGCACGGTGCGGTCCTGAACGGCGGTGGGGTGCGCGAGAAGTTTCGCGGCCGCGGCGTCTATCGCGCGATGGTCGCGGCGCGCCTGGCCATGGCGCGCCAGGCCGGCGTGGAGGGGCTCGCGGTCTGGGGCGGGGCGATGTCGGCGCCGATCCTCAGCAGGCTGGGGTTCGAGAAGGTCGGCTGGAGGCGCTTTTACCTGGACACGACCACCGGATAGGCAACCCTCTTCCCCCGCGCCGCGAAGGTCTAGGCAAGACTCTCCACCCAGGCTCGGTGGAGGGAGCCATAGCGGCCCGCGCTGGCCTTGAGCTCTGAAGGCTCGCCGTCCTCGACCACACGGCCGGCGTCGATGACCAGGACCCGGTCCGCGATCTCGACCGTCGAGAGACGGTGGGCGATGATGATCGCGGTCCGGCCGCGAAGCAGCGTCCGCAGCGCGCGCTGCACCAGCCGCTCAGACGGGAGGTCCAGCGACGATGTCGCCTCGTCGAGGATCAGCACCCGAGGATCGGCGAGGAACGCTCGAGCGAACGCCACGAGCTGGCGCTGGCCCGACGAGAGCCGCACCCCGCGACGCCGGACGTCGGTGTCGTAGCCGTTCGGCATCGCCGCGATGAACTCGTGCGCTCCGATCGCGCGCACCGCGGCTTCCACCTCCTGGGTCGTCGCCTCGGGACGCCCGAACAGGATGTTGTCGCCCACCGTGCCGGAGAAGAGAAAGCTCTCCTGGGTGACCATGGCGACCGCCCGTCTCAGGTCGGCGACCGCGAGCGAACGCAGGTCGAGGCCGTCGAGCGTCACGCGACCCTGTGTCGGATCGTAGAACCTGGCGATCAGCCGGGCGATGGTGGTCTTGCCGGCGCCGGTCTCCCCTACCAGCGCGACGACCTGCCCGGCCGGAATCAGGACGTCGATGTCGTGCAGAACAGGCTTCTCGCGATAGGCGAAAGTCACGTGCTCGAACGCGATCGCGCCTCTGGCATGCGTCAGCGCGACCGGGGATCGCGGCTCGGGGACGGTCGTCGATTCCTCCAGCACGCCGGCGAGCTTCTCGAGCGCGGCGCCGGCGGCCTGGAACACGTTGTAGAACTGCGAAAGGTCCTGCAGCGGGTCGAAGAACTGACGCAGGTAGAGGACGAACGCGGTCAGCACGCCAAGCGTCACCTCCCCGCGCGCGAACAGGTAACCGCCGTAGAGCAGGACGCAGGCGGTGGTCAGGCGGCCCAGCAGGTTGATGGCCGGGCCGAACGTCGAGACCAGCTGGTTCGACCAGATGTTGGCGTCCCGGTAGCGGCCGTTGACGTCTTCGAAGATCTCCTGGTTGCGCGGCTCGCGCCGAAACGCATGCACTGCACGGATGCCGCCGAGCGACTCCACGTAATGGACTATCACGAGCACGATCGCACGGCGCACGGCGCGGTACGCCCGAGCCGAGTTGAGGCGGAACCAGTAGGTGAGCGCGATGACGATCGGCATCGCGACCAGGGACACCATGCCCAACCGCACATCGAGGTGGATCAGGATCGCGCTGATCGCGACCACGGAGATCAGCGAGGTGATGACCGACGTCAGCCCCGTCGCGAGCAGCTCGTTCAGAGCATCGATGTCGGACGTGAGGCGGGAGATGATGCGGCCGGACGTGTAGCGCTCATAGAACGAGATGGAGAGCTGCTGCACGTGCGCGAACAGCATTCGCCGCAGGTCGAAGAGGATGTCGGCGCCGATCCGCCCCGACACGCGAAGGAAGGCGTAGTTGGCGGCAGCGTTGACCACCAACGCCAGGAGGAGCAGACCGACGATCGCCGCCAGCGTGGCCAGGTTGCCGCGGGCGCCGGGACGGATGCCCTTGTCGATCCCCAGCCCGACCAGGTACGGAAGCGACAGGTAAGCCGCGGACCGGATGGTGATGAGCAACGCCGCCAGCCCGATCTGCCTCCGGTAGGGCCGCGCCAGGTTTGCGAGCAGGCGCCGGCTCCGCCGGCGAAGCAGGCCGGCGACAGTCGGCGAGAACTCATCGACCTCCTCGGCGGCGACACCACGCCACGTGTCCGCTCGCACGGCGGCACTCATGCCAGGGCCTCCTCCTCGCTCGGCTCCCACTCCTGCGAGAGAAGCGAGCGGTAAAGCGCGTTCCTGCCCATCAGCTCGCTGTGCGTGCCCACCGCCGCGACCGTGCCGCCGTCGATCAGCGCCACGCGGTCGGCGAGCGCGAGCGTCGACGGGCGGTGGACCACCAGCAGCCCGGTCGCGCCTTCGAGGATGCTCGCCAGCGCCGACTCGATGACGGCCTCGGTGTGGACGTCGACCGAGGACAGCGGGTCGTCGAGGACGAGCACCGGCGGCGCTCCGAGCACGGCCCGGGCGAGCGCCAGCCGCTGGCGCTGCCCGCCGGACAGCGTGTACCCCTGCTCACCCACGCGTGTCTCGAGACCCCAGGGGAGGTCCCAGACGAAGCCCGCCTGGGCGACGTCGAGGGCGCGCTTCAGCTCTTCGTCGGAGACGACGGGGCGGCCCATGACGAGGTTCTCGTGGACCGAGGCCGAGAACAGGATCGGGTCTTCGAACGCAAACCCGATCTGCGCGCGCAGCGACCGAAGCAGGATGTCGCGCACGTCCACGCCGTCCAGCAGCACGGCGCCTTCGGTGACGTCGTAGAGGCGTGGCACCAGGTGGGCCAGGGCGGTCTTGCCGCTGCCTGTGCGCCCGACGAGCCCGACGGTCTCCCCGGGCTCGACCACGAGGTTCAGGTCCCGCAGCACCCAATCGTCCGAGCCCGGATACCGAAACCCGACGCCGCGGAACTCGAGCCTGCCGCGGGAGTGGTCGAGGGCGCGCGCACGCGGCCGGTCGGCGATCTCCGGCCGCGCGTCGAGGACCTCGTTCAAGCGCTCGGAGGCAGTGCGGCACTCTTCGCTCATCGAGAGCACCCAGCCGATCGCCTCCATCGGCCAGATGAGCATGAAGACGTAGTTCATGAAAGCGACCAGCCCGCCGATGGTCAGGTTGCCCTGGACCACGTTGACTCCGCCCAGCAGCAGGACGCCGACGAGCGAGAGGTTCGGCAGCAGGTTCAGCTCTGTCCACACCTCGGCGCGGGCCTTGACCCCCTGCACGCTCGTCTCGCGGATCACGCGCGCCTGGCCGTCGAAGCGGTGTTGCATCAGCGGCATGCGGCCGAACGCCTTGATGATGCGCACGCCGGTGGCCATCTCCTCGATGGTCGTCGTCAGATCGCCGGACAGGTCCTGGAGGCGGCGGGCGATGACCTTGTACTTGTCGTGGAAGATGTTGCTGAAGACCGCGATGGGCAGCATGCAGAGCACCACGAGCAGGGCTAGCTGCCACTGAATCTGCACCATCAGGACGAACACCACGGCGAACGTGACGACCGTCTGCAGGAACCAGACGAGGCCGAAACCCACGAACCGGCGAACGGTTCCGATGTCGGCGATCGCTCGCGAGAGCAGCTGGCCCGACTGCCAGTTGTCGTGGAAGGAAACCTGCAAGCGCTGGAGGTGGGCGTAGAAATCGTTGCGGAGGTCCGTCTCCATGCGATACGACGCGACGCCGGCGAAGTGTCGCCGCAGGACGATGAGAAAGAACTCGAGGACGCCGATGAGGATGAGCAGGCCTGCCATGACGACGAGCTGGCCTTCTTCGTGGTGGGTGATCGGGCCATCGATGATGTACTGGATCACCTTCGGGATCGAAGCCGCGGTGGCCAGGCTGCCCAGCTGCGAGAGACCGAAGATCAGGACGAGGCCGGCGTACGGCCGCAGGTACGGCACGTAGCGGCGCAACGCCAAGAGGCCCACGAGAGATGAATCCTTTGCGCCGTTTTCACGGCGCGTTGAACAGACGGCTGGCGGGAGTCGCTTAGTTTAGCCCGCGAGGTCCCTGATCGACACCACGCCGACGACCTTTCCGTTGTCCACGACGGGCAAGTGCCGAAAGCCGTTGTCGAGCATCGTGCGCAACGCGTCTTCGGTGTCCACGTCGGGCGTGACCGTCTTCGGATCGTGGGTCATCCACGAGACGATCTCGTGGCGCGCCGCGTCGTGCGCCTGCGAGAGCGCGCGCACCGTGTCGCGCTCGGTGAAGATGCCCACGAGCTTCTCGCCCTCCATGACGAGGACCGACCCGACGCGATTCTGAGCCATCACGGCGACCGCCTCGCCGACCGTGTCCTCGGGCCCGACCGTCCGCAGCCGCGTCGCCATCACGTCGCCAACCCGCCCCACGTGGCAATCCTATGCCTGCAGCGGAAACGCGGCCAGCAGGGCTGTCAGGGCGATGACGGCCAACCCAAGTGCCGCTTCGGCAGGCGCGACCGGCCAGCCTCGTCGCCACCCCAGCGAAGCCCCAAGCATCCCGACGACTCCTGCCGACTTGAGAGCCAGCACCATGCCGTAGGTGGTCGCCCACAGGTCGCTGACCTGATGGAGCTGCTCGGTGGCGCGCAGCAGTCCCGTCAGCGCCGTGATCCCAAAAGCGATCAGCGCCACGCGGCCGAAGCGGTCGAGCATGGTGCGTGCTTCGGCGCTCCGCCACCCGCCCGGTGGGCGCAGGCTTGCCAGGGCCAGGATGCCTCCCGCCCACATCCCAGCCGCAAGGACGTGGAGGGCATCGGCGAGCTCCGCTCCGGCGGCTTCAGGCTGGACGCCTGCGGCGTGGCCTGCCGGCGCAAGCAATGCCGCCGCCAGCACTGCGAAGGGCGCGACGAGCGGAATCCCGCGCACGCAGAGGATCAGCGCGACGCCCTCGGCGATCACGCGCGCCGCCATCACCCAGCCAAAGTGAAATTCGAAGAGAAGCACACCGACGCCGCCCGCCAGCGCGGCGGTGAACGCGATGTGCATCGGCGGCTCCGCCCATCCGATCCGCGGCGGCATCCGGCCGAGCCTCCGGACGGCAAGCGCGCCTACCCCGCCGAGCAGCCCGATGTACTCGAGCCAGTGAAACGCGGCGAGAAGGAGATCGGGAGAGCGGCTCACGCGGCCGCCGCGATGATTCCTCCACCGAGGACCCTGGTTCCTGCGTACAGCACAGCCGCCTGGCCCGGCGCGGCGCCGAGGAACGGCTCGCGCAGCGACAGGCGCCCGCCCTCGAAGACGGCCGGGATCGCCGGCGCGTGGTAGCGCAGCCGCGCCTCGCACGCGAGCGGCTCGGCGGCGGCGCCGTCGATGAAGGTGACCTGCTCGAGCTCGATGTCGTGGACGGCGAGCTCTTCGCGACGGCCGACGACGATGCTGTTGGATGGAGCATCGACCTTGAGCACGTACCACGGTCCCGGCTCGGCGAGGTCGCCGAAGCCGCTCCGCTGGCCGACCGTGTACAGCGCGGTGCCGCGATGCGTGCCGAGCGTGCGACCGCTCGAGTCGACGACCGGGCCTGCGCGCACCGGCAGTCGCGACGCCAGGTAGCTCGCGGTCTCGCCGCGGGGGACGAAGCAGATCTCCTGGCTCTCGGCCTTGTCCGCGACCGGCAGCCCGAACTCGTGCGCATGCTCGCGGACCTCGCGCTTCGACATCGCGCCGAGCGGAAAGACGAGGCGCGAGAGGCGCTCGCGGTCGAGGTGATAGAGCATGTACGACTGGTCCTTCCTGGCGTCGAACGCGGCGTGCAGCTCGGGCCCCCCCGACCCGGGCACGACGCGGGCGTAGTGCCCGGTCGCCATGCGGTCGAAGCCGAGCTCGAGGACGCGCGAGAGCATCAGGTCGAAGCGGACGAAGGCGTTACAGCGCACGCATGGGTTCGGAGTCCGACCTGCGAGGTAGGCGCGGTGAAACGGCTCGATCACGCGCTCGCCAAACTCCCGCTCCAGGTTCCAGCAGTAATAAGGAATGTCGAGCCACGCCGCCACGCGCCGCGCATCCTCGACCGCGCCCAGCGAGCAGCAGCCCCCATGTCGCGCCGCTTCCTCCGAATCATCGCGCGGCCACTGCTGCAGCGTCACCCCGACCACGTCGTGACCCTGCGCCTGGAGCAGGGCGGCGGCGACCGACGAGTCGACGCCACCTGACATGGCGACGGCGATCCTCATCTACTGCTCTCCACGATCTGGCCGGCCACGACCTCGGCGTCCTCGCCCACACCGTAGAGGACAGCCGACTGCGCCTTGCGCTGGAAGTGGACGCCCATGAAGTAAAGGCCTGGCACCTCGCTGCGGCCGTCCGTCTGGATCGGAAATCCCATCTCGTCGAAGACCGGCAAGTTCACCCAGCCGTATTCGGGCCTGAATCCGGTGGTCCAGATCACGGTTGTGATGCCCTCGCCGTCGATGTCGAGCTCCTTTCGGCTGGTGATCGACATCGGGGCCGGCACCTCCCACGGAACCTCCAGGCCGCGCTTCTCGCACAGTGTCACGACCCACCTCATGAACGAGCGCGCGAGGTTGTCCCCGAACTCGATGCTCTCGGTGAGGTCGTCCGCAAAATAGGCCTTTCGCTCGTCGGCGCCGAGGAACCGACCCAGGAGCTCGACGCCCGTCGCGTGCAGGGTCCTGTAGTGGAGGTCGTGACCGCCGCCGTGTCCGGTGGTGAGCGGATTGCTCAAGAGGCGGGCGGCGGGTGATGGCAGCTGGGCGAGCGTGCGGTTCCAGAAGCCCGTCTCGAGGATCCACCAGACGAGGTCGCGCCCACCCATGCGGCGCGGCGCCCACGGAGCCCGGCCGCAGGCGATGAAGACCTTGCGCCCGGCCTCGTGCAGCTCCTCTGCGATCTGGCATCCTGTCTGTCCGCTGCCGACGATCAGCACCGCGCCGTCCGCCAGGGCATTCACGTTCGTGTACTCCTCTGCGAGCAGCTGGTTGACGCGCGCTGGGACAAGGTCCGCGCCGGGTGGCCTGTGGGCGCGCTGGTAGCCGCCTGAAGCGACCACGACGCTTCGCGCGCTGAGGGTGCCGCTCGGAACTTGCAGCACGAAACCATCGCCGTTGGGCTGCAAAGCGGTGACCGGGCAGCCTTCTTTGACCGGCGCATCAAAAGAGTCCGCCCAACGCTGGAAGTGTTGGACGAGCTCGGCTCGATCCATGAAGCCGTCGGGGTCGGCTCCCGCGTAAGCACCGCCCGGCAACTGCACAGACCAGTTCGGTGTGACGAGGCAGAACGAATCCCAGCGACGGCTGCGCCACGTCTCGGCGACGCGGCCCGCCTCGAGGACCACGTGCTCGACGCCCGCCTGCTTGAGGTACCAGCTGGTCGCCAGGCCGGCCTGGCCCGCGCCGACGATCGCCACCTCGACCGTTTCCGCCACCGCGGGAATCTTAGGTTGGCTGCGGTAACGGGGAGCGTTAAGCGGTCACTAGACAGCCCGATGGATGGCCATTAGACTCCGGACGCCGGCGCGGTTCGGCACACTCGGGACCAGAGACGGAGGCTGGCGCCGGCAAAGGGAGTGAATGAAGTGGGTGCGTTCAGACGACTCGTCGCGTTCACCGGCGTGCTGGGGACCCTGTCGATCGGCCTGGCTGCCACGCCGGCCGGGCTGGTGATGACCGCGGCTGCGGCTGGCGGCCTCTGCGGACTCGGTCCGCCACCCGGGCCGACTCAGGTGTTGGCCGACCAGGTCAGCGGCCTTACCGCCTTTGCCATCTTCACCAGCGTCGTGGGCACCACGGAGACCGACATCTTCGTCACCGGTGTGGAGGCGACGGTCTCGAGCGCCGGCTCACAACCCACGCCGGCATCCTCGACCCAACTCGGGATCACCGTCTTCGACACCGGGACGGGAATCACGTCCGTGGAGGCGTTCGGCTGTACCTCGACTCCCGATCTTCAGATCGACCGGCTGCTGACGTCGGCCACGCTTGCGCCTACGTCGATCACAGTTTTCGACTCCATCTCAAATACCTCATCCACGACCACCGTGTCCGCTGACTGGACCGGTGTCGGCGACGTGAATCGGTCAGCCGACGGCGGGGCCTTCCATTCCGGCAACTTCACCGTGACCACGCGCTTTGTCGGCTTCATGCGCAACGCCGAAGCGACGGGATCGGTCTCCGATCCGGCGCTCGGCGTGAGCTTCGCCGGCCCGGCGAGCTATGCCGAGCTTGACAGCTTCAAGAACGGCGCCGTCCAGGTTTGCGTCGGCGACAGCTGCTGACCCTGAGGCCCTGAAGGCAGCCGGCTTGCCGGCTGCCTTACTCGACCAGGTCGCCTTCCGCCGGCTCGACCTTCACCCCGCGCGATTCCAGGTACTCGACGCCGCGGTCCAGCTCGTCCGGTTCCCCGGACACCTCGAGCAGGACCCAGCCCTGGTCGCGCGTCACGTCTGCGCGCCGGATGTTGGTCACGATCTCGAACTTGCGACCAAGCTGATAGATCACAGGTTCCTTGACCAGCGAGGGACCGAAGATCAGCTTCAGCCGGCGTCGCCCCATTGGCCCGATCTTAAGCTTGGATCGATCCTCCCGCCACCGCCGGCACGATCGAGATCTCGTCGTCCGTGCCGACCTTCGCCTGCAGGCCATTTCCGAGCCGCACGTCCTCGTCGTTGAGGTACACGTTCACGAACTGGCGCAGCTCGCCGTTCTCGTCGAGCAGGCGGTCCCGAAACCCCGGATAGCGCGCGTCGAGCGCGTCGATCGCCGAGGCGAGGTCCGCGGCTTCGACCGGAACCGTCACCTGGCCGTCGGACAGGCGGCGCAGGGGGCCGGGGATTCGAAACTGGGCCATGCCTAAATAGTCACCTTTTCGCGAAACGACTTCATCGTGGGATCTATTTCGACCCGCTTCGCGTGCCCGTTCGCCGAGGCAAGCACGTCGGCGGTCTTCAGGCCGTGGCCGGTGACGTACGCGACCACGACCTCGTCGCCGTTCCAGCGCCCGGCGCGAGCGAGCTTGGCGAGCACGCCGATCGTCACCCCACCGGCCGTCTCCGTGAAGATGCCCTCGGTCCGCGCCAGCAGCCGCATCGCATCGACGATCTCCCCCTCCGCCACGGCCTCGACCACGCCGCCGGTCTCGCGGGCGATCCGGTTGACGTAGACGCCATCTGACGGATTGCCGATCGCTATCGACCGCGCGATGGTGTCGGGCTTTACCGGCAGCACACGGTCGGGAGTGTCGGAGTGAAAGGCGTTGTAAACCGGCGCGCAGCCGAGGGCCTGTGCACCCGTGAACGCCGGCACGCGGTCGCCGCGAACCAGGCCGAACTCCTGCAGCTCGCGGGTGGCCTGGTGGTGACGCACGAACTGGCAGCCGCTCGCGATCGGGATGATGATCTCGTCGGGCAGCTTCCATCCCAGCTGCTCCGCAGTCTCGAATGTCAACGTCTTCGATCCCTCCGCGTAGAAAGGCCGGATGTTGATGTTGCAGAACGCCCACGGCGTCGACTCGATGAGCTGGCTGCACAGACGGTTCACCTCGTCGTAGTTGCCGCGGACCGCGACGACGTTGGGATCGAACACTCCGATGCTGGCTACCTTGGCCGGCTCGAGGTCGACGGGGATGAACACGAAGCACTCGAGCCCGGCGCGCGCCGCGTAGGCGGCAACCGCGTTGGCCAGGTTGCCGGTCGACGCGCACGCGATCGTCTCAAAACCATGCGCGCGCGCCCAGCTGATGGCGACCGAGACAACGCGGTCTTTGAACGAGTTGGTCGGATTCATGCTGTCGTTCTTCAGGTAGAGGTTGCGCAGGCCGAGCTCCGCGCCCAGGCGGTCGGCCTTGACGAGCGGGGTGAGGCCCTCGCCCAGGGTGACGACGTTGACCGAGTCCTCGACCGGCAGCAGGTCGCGGTAGCGCCACATCGACTTCGGACCTTGCTCGATCCGCTCCCGGCTGACGAGCTTCCGCAGGACCGCCTTGTCGTAGACGGCATCCAGCGGACCGAAGCACATCTCGCAGACGTGCGTGGCCTGCAGCTCGTACTCGGTGCCGCACTCGCGGCAGCGCAAACCCACGACCTTGGACACGCGCTCAGTCTAGAGAGGACGTATCTGAAGCCACCATTCGAACGACGCACCCGGCTCGAGCAGCGGCGACGCGGTCGCCGGCTCGATTGCGATCTGGTGGTAACCGCCCAGGTCTCCATTGCAGACCCAGACCGCGACGTCGGGCGTCAGCGATGGATCCCAGATCACCTCGATCCCACTGCCCGATCGCCACCGCAGGGCCACTCGATCGATCGAGCCCTCGGAAAGAAAGACCTTCGCGCTCTTGCCATCAGCCGGACGTGGAACTTCGACCGAGACGTCCATGTCCGGTTCGTAGCGAAAGAGCGGGTGGGCGCACCAGTAGGCGAGGTGCGACCCAGCGCCGACGTTCGTGTAGTGATAGGTGACCAGCACCTCGTCCGCGAGCTCGATCCGGCGCTCGAGCTCCCACGGCACCAGGCTTCCCCGACACCGCATGAGGCCGAGTCCCAGGACGTCCCAGGGGATGCGCCACGCCTCGCCATGGTCCGGCAGCGTATCGGTCGCCCCCAGGTTCGGCACCATCTCGTCCCACCCGAACGCGCCGCCCTCGACGAACCCCTTCGCGTTAGGCTGGTCGACTCCGATGCCCTGGTCCAGGAGCTCCTCTCCGTCGAGGCGCAGCGACGTGATGCGTCCTCCGCGGCCCGGCCGAATCTCCAGCTCCCACCGCCCCGCCGCCATCCTCATCGCGGCGATGCTAGCCGCAGCGTGCGGCGGACAGGCTGCGCAGCCGCGTCAGGCACCGGTCGCGGCGGTCCAGTCTCCGACGCCGGCGACGCCAGGCCCCGAGCCGTCGCCCACCCCAACGCCGGCGCCGCCACACGTCTTCGTCATCGTGATGGAGAACCGGTCGTACGCCCAGGCGATCTCGGGGCCTTACACATCGCAGCTCGCCAGACAGTACGGCTACGCCACCAACTACCACGCCATCACACATCCAAGCCTCCCCAACTACCTGGCGATGACCTCCGGCAGCACGTGGGGTGTCACCGACGACGGGTATCACGCCCTGCCCGCGGGCGGTCTGGGAGCCCAGCTGACGGCGGCGGACATCTCATGGCGCGCCTACATGGAGGGGATGACGGGCGGATGCCTTCGCAGCACCTACCCGTACGCGGTGAAGCACAACCCGTTTGCGTACTACGGCGGCGGGTGCCCCTCCCAGGTCGTCCCCTTCACGCAGTTCTCTAAGGACATGGCGGGCACGGTGCCACGGTTCGTCTGGATCACGCCTGATATGTGCCACGACGGGCACGATTGCTCGACGGCAACCGCCGACGCCTGGCTGGCCAGGACGGTGCCCCTCATCCTGGCCACCAGCGCCTGGGAACACGGCGGCGTGCTCTTCGTGACCTGGGACGAAGGCAGCGACAGCGCCAACTCGGTGCTCACGATCGCCGTCCACCCGCGGCCGAAGGTCCTCGCCAGCCGGGTGGCCTACAACCACTACAACCTGCTGGCCACCATCGAGGACACGTTTGGGCTGCCCAGGCTGGGCGCCGCTGCTCGCGCGACCCCGATGTCCGACCTGGTGGCCGTCAGCTGACCCCCGCCCGACCCAGCGTCCCGCTCCAGTAGGTGATCGAATCGAGGTAGGCCTCGTCCACGGACACGCCAAGTCCCGGCCCGGTCGGCACCTCGAGCCTGCCCTCCTTGAGGACGAACGGCTCCGTGATGTCGCGGTGGTAATAGCGGTCCGAAGCCGAGGTGTCACCGGGCAGCGTGAAGTTCTCCATCGCCGCCATGGCGACGTTGCCGGCGCGACCGATGCCGGTCTCCAGCATGCCGCCCATCCACACCGGCACCCCGCGCGCGGCGCAGAGGTCGTGGATCTTGCGTCCCTCCAGGTATCCTCCGACGCGCCCCGGCTTGATGTTGATCACGCGACACGACTGGAGGTCCAGCGCATCGGCGGCGGCCTGCGCCGAGGTGATCGATTCGTCGAGGCAGATCGGGGTCCGTACCTTCCTGGCGAGCTGCGCGTGCGCGAGCACCTGGTCTTCGGGCAGCGGCTGCTCGATCAGCAGCAGGCCAAATGGATCTAGCTCCGCGAGGTGGTCGGCGTCCGTGAGCGAGTACGCGGTGTTGGCATCCACCTGCAGCGGCACATCTCCGAAGCGCTCGCGCACCGCCCGGACCGGCTCGATGTCCCAGCCGGGCTTGATCTTTAGCTTGATCCTGCGATAACCCTCGTCGAGGTAGCCGCTGACCGTGCGCAGCAGCTCGGCGATGGAGCCGTGGATCCCGACCGACACCCCACAGTCGACCTCTTTGCGCACGGCTCGGAAAAAATGCGCGAACGATTCGCCCCGGGAGCGCAGCTCCGCGTCGAGCACCGCCGTCTCGATCGCCGCCTTGGCCATGTTGTGCCCGTGGATCGGGCGCAGGAGCGCGCCGATGTCGGCGGCCACGAGGTCGCGGTCGAGAAGGCGCGGCAGGAGATGCTTGATCAGGACGTCGGCGGCGCCGTCGACGTACTCCGACGAGTAGAGGGGCTCCTCACCGGCGACGCACTCGCCCCAACCTTCGGCCTCGTCGCACACCGCCTTGAGGAGGAGCACGTCGCGCTCGGTCTGGACTCCGAACGAAGTCTCGAACGGTGCGACCAGCGACAGCTTGATCCGCCGCAGCTCGACTGCCCGGAGGTTCATGCGCCCAGGCTATCCAGTTGCGAGACCTCGTCGTCGCCCAGCGCGATCTCGGTCGCGGCCGCGTTCTCCTCCAGCTGGCGAAGGCTTGACGCGCCGGGGATCGCGACGACATTGGGCTTGCGGACCAGCCACGCCAGCGCAACCTGCGCCGGCGTGGCGTGGTGCGCCTCGGCGATCCCGCACAACGAATTGAGAAGCGGCTCCAACCGGCGGCGGGCCGCACCGCGGAACTCGGGCTGGATGCGCCGAAAGTTGGCCGGCGGCGCCTGCTGGTATCTGCCTGACAGCAATCCCTGGCCGAGCGGGCTGTAGGCGATCACGATCCGTCCCTCGCGCTGTGCCCATGGGACGAGCTCGCGGTCCGGCGAGCGGTGAAGCAGGCTGAACTGCACCTGGTTCGAGAGCACCGGCCCGCCGAAGACCCGCTCGCACTCCTGCCACAGGCCCAGGGGATGGTTGCTGACCCCGACGTGGCGGACGAGACCTTCGTCGACGAGCCTGCGAAACCTGGGCATGGTCGAGCGCGGCGAGAACAGAGGGCTCGGCCAGTGCTGCTGGTAGAGATCGATCTGATCGACGCCGAGCCTCCGTGCGCTTCTGCGCGCCCGCCAGCGAGTCATGAACGGAAACCCGATAGGAAAGATCTTGGTGGCGACGAAGGCCCTCTCCCGCTGACCCTGCAACGCCCTTCCCACGATGCGCTCGGACTTGAACGGCCCGTAGATCTCGGCGGTGTCGATCAGGTTGATGCCAAGGTCCAGGGCGCGGCGAACGATCTCGCCGGCGGTGCGCTCGCTGTAGTCGCGACCGTACCCCCACTCCCGCGAGCCGAACTGCCACGTGCCGAGCCCGATCACGGAGACGCGAGCGCCGCCGGCTTCGACGTACCTCACCGCTGCCCGGAGGTGAGTCGTTCGTAGACAATCTGCGACCACGACTCCATGGCCAGGTAGTAGATCCGCATCTGCTCGAGCGTCAACAGCTCACCCGCGAGCTTGTCAGTCTCGCGGATCTGGATGTCCGGCGAGTCGCCATCGACCAGGAAGACCACCCCCAGGTGCACCTTCGAAACAGGCGATGAGTCCTCGTTCAGGAAACCGAGAAGGGTGGCCTCGAATCGCCCGTCATAAACGACCTCCTCGCGCCATTCCCTCTTCAGGCCGTCGAGGATCGGGTCACCCGCGTCGAGATCGCCCGGGTTGATGTGGCCGCCAATCCCCAACGAGTACTGCTTGCGCAGGCGCCGCTCTGAGGACGCGCGGAGTCGATGCGTCAGCAGGTAGCGATCGTCGTGGCGGAAGACGACGTACGGAATGATCTGCTGGAAGCTCGGGTCGTCTTCGACCTCGGCTCGCGGCTTGAAGAAGTGGCGATCGCGGATCACCTTCTGATGTCGATCGAGGTTCTCGCTCACGAACCCGTGCCAGGCGCCGTCCGGGAATATGTCCTCGCGCCTCACGCACAGGACCTGCTCGGCGGCGACCTTCATGTCTCCAGCAATCGAACCAGGCCGCGGCCGAAGACCGCGACCAACTCCGCCGTGCGGTCGATGTCGTCGTCGCTCACGGGCAGAAAATAGATCCACGCGGCGCGTTCGGTGTCGCTGGTGATCATCGTGCGCGCAGAGTCGGCGCTCGGGTTTCCGCACGCGCCGGCGGCGTCGGCGACGCAGATCCGGCCGGCCACGTTGACGCGCTCCTTGCCGATACCCTCGTATCCCTCTCCGTCGGCGCCGAGCCTGATCACCAGCTCACCTCCCTTCACCTTTTCGAGGTCGTAAAGGCCGACCGGTACCTGGAGCTGGATGGAGAGCGCGTTGGCGACGTCCACCAGCGAGTTCACGCGGGGCAGCCCATCTCTCTTCTTCAACCGACGAAGCAAAGCCTCGGACGATGGGCGGACGCGTGTCGGGTCGACCCCAAACCGCCTGTACAGCTCGCGGGCGCGGTTGATGGAGCCCACCTCACCGGTGCGGACCGCCTGCTCGGTGCGCTTGATCTCGAGCTCGAAGTCCTCCCGGGGCGCGGTCACCTCAAGCTCGTAAAGCTCGAGCGCGAGCACGTCGATGTCGATCTCACGCCGGACCTTCAAGCCAGGTATTCCAGGTGGTCGAAGAAGCCTGGATAGGAGATGTCGACGCACTCGGCGCCCTCGATCTCGGTCTTCCCGTCAGCGATCATGGCGGCGACCGCCAGCGCCATCGCCACCCGGTGGTCGCCGGCCGAGTCGACCCTGGCGCCTTCGAGCCGGCGCGGGCCTTTGATCACCCAGCCGTCACCATCGACAGCCACGTCCGCGCCCATGGCGTTGAGCCCGGCCTCCATCGCCGCCAGACGGTCGGACTCCTTGACCCGCAGCTCGCCCGCGCCTGCAATGACGCTCGTGCCGGCGATCTGCGTGGCGGCGACCGCGAGCACTGGGAGCTCATCGATCATCCGGGCCGCACTGGCACCGTCGACATGGATCGGTTTGAGGTCGGAGGCGGGCCGGGCCACAAGGTCGGCCACGGGTTCGTTCGCCTCCAGGCGTGGCTTCGATCGCCCGAACCGGAAACCCACCGACATCAGGAGCTCGGCGAAGGCGGTCCGGGTCGGGTTCACGCCGACCCCGGCCAGGCGGATGTTGGACTCTGCGACCAGGCTGCCCGCCACGAGCCAGAACGCCGCGCTGCTGAAGTCGGCGGGCACATCGAGGTCGAGGGGCTCGAGCCTGTCCGGCGCTTCGATTTCGACGCGAAGACCCTCCACGTTCACTTTCGCGCCCATCGCCGCGAGCATCACCTCGGTGTGGTCGCGGGTCTTCACCGGCTCGATGACGGCGGTGCGGCCTTCGGCGTGAAGACCGGCGAGCAGGATCGCGGACTTCACCTGCGCGCTCGGCACCGGCGCCGTGTACTCGATCCCGCGCAGCCTTTGCGCGCCGCCGCCGACGCGCAGTGGCGGCCAGATTGCCCTGGCTCCCATCTCCACCAGCGGCTTCACGACGCGGTCCATCGGCCGCCGCGACAGGGACTCATCGCCTACGAGCTCACTCTCGAACGGCTGCCCCGCCAAAAGACCCGCGAGCAGGCGCATGGTGGTCCCGGAGTTCCCGCAGTCCAGGGGGCGGTCAGGCGTCGTCAAGCCGGACATGCCGACCCCGCCGATACGCGAGCCCTCGATGCTTGCGCCGAGGGCGCGCATGCAGGCCGCGGTCGACTGAACATCGGCTCCCGGGGAGAGGCCACGGACGTGGCTCTCACCAGTGGCGATCGAACACAGCATGAGCGCCCGGTGCGAGATCGACTTGTCCCCCGGGACCCGGATCTCTCCGGTCAGGCGCCGCGTGTTGCGCACGGTCGCGATCACCGCCGCGACCAGCGCTCGCGGACGCGGCGCGCCTCCTCGAACAGCTCGATGATTCGCGGGTCGTCGGCCTCGAGGTGCCTGCGCAGCCGGGCGAGCTCCGCGCTGATGGCGTCGAGCATCTCGACCAGGTTCTCGCGGTTGGTGCGCACAACTCCGGCGTAGAGGTCCGGGTCGCCCGCCGCCAGCCGGCTCATGTCGCGAAAGCCGCCCGCCGCCAGCCCCGACGCTTCGGGCCAGTCGTCGCGCCGGGTCACGGCGAGCACGTAACCGACGGAGAGAAGAAACGCCGCGTGGCTCACGCCCGCCACGAGCCGGTCGTGGGTGACCGCGTCGAGGACGATGGGGCGCGCCCCGACCGCTTCCACGAGCTGGGTGATGCGCGGCTCGTCGCGCGTCAGCACCCATGGAGCGCCCTCGAACATGGAGGCGTCCGCGTGGTCGATGCCGGAGCGCTCCTTGCCACACATCGGATGCCCGCCGACGAGCTCGATGCCCTCCGCCGCCGCCCACTCCATGACGTCGGCCTTCGTGCTCGCCATGTCTGTGATCAACATGCCCCCCGCGAGCAACGCCAGCTGCGCGAGCAGCTCACGCATGGCGCCTAGCGGAGCCCCGATCACGACCAGGTCGGCGACCTCGACCACCGTCAGGTCGGTGTTCGCCGTGACGACGATGCCGCGGTCGAGCGCCTTGCGCACCACGAGCGGGTTGCGGTCGCTGCCGACGAGCGTGATGTCGGGCCGCGCCTTCTTCAAGGCGAGTGCGAATGACGCACCCATCAGGCCGAGGCCCACCACTGCGACCGTGGGCAAGCTGACTACGCCAGCTGCTTTTGCATCGCGCCGAGAAGGCGCCGCACGTCGACCATGAGGTGGTCGAACGCTTCGAAGTCGAGCGACTGAGCGCCGTCCGAGAGCGCCTGGTTCGGCTGGGGATGGACCTCGATGATCAAACCGTTCGCACCTGCGGCCACCGCGGCCAGCGACATCGGCCCCACCAGGGACCACTTGCCGGTCGCCTGCGAGGGGTCGACGATCACGGGCAGGTGGGACAGCTCGCGCACGAGCGGCACTGCGTTGAGGTCGAGCGTGAAGCGAGTCGCCGTCTCGAACGTGCGGATGCCGCGCTCGCACAGGATCACGTCGCGGTTGCCCTGGGACAGGATGTACTCGGCCGCAAGAAGCCACTCCTCGATGGTCGATGACATGCCGCGCTTCAGCAGCACAGGCTTGCCCGACCGGCCCGCTTCCTGGAGCAGCGCGTAGTTCTGCATGTTGCGGGTGCCAAGCTGAAGAATGTCCGCGTACTTGGCGACCAACGCCACATCGCCCGGCGACACGACCTCCGTCACGACTTTCAATCCCGTCTCGGCGCGGGCCGCGGCCATCATCTTGAGCGCGGCCTCGCCCAGCCCCTGGAACGAGTACGGCGAGGTGCGCGGCTTGAATGCGCCACCACGCAGCACGCGCGCGCCCTGCGCCGCGACGTGGCGGGCCGTCTCGAGGAGCATCTCCTCGCCTTCGACCGAGCATGGTCCGGCCATGACCACGACCTCGTCGTTGCCGATCTTCACGCCACCGACGTCGACCACGGTGTCGTGCCGGCGAAACTCCCGGCTGGCGAGCTTGAACGGCTTGGTGATCGGGATGATCTCCTGGATGCCGCCCAGGTGCGAGAACGCGTCCTTGTACGCGTACGCGTTGCCGCCGATGACACCGATGACGGTCCGCTCCTCGCCCCGCGAGAGCTCAGCCTTGAGGCCGATCTCGTCGATGCGGTCGACCACGGCGTCGATCTCGGCTTCCGTCGCGCTGTGCGACATCACGATGATCACGGCTTGAGTGAGCCTCTCATGTAATCCAGGTCGGCCTTGATGGCGTCGGCGCCGCGCAGGTATGCGAAGCGCATCGCGGTCTGCGGCCGAGGCGTGTTGTACAGCAAAAGGATGCGGATGCACATCGGGACGCCGCGCGGATTGGGCTGCTTGACGTTCATGTCGTGGCCGCACAGAAGCGGCACCTCGAGCCAGCCCAGGCGGCGCGCCGCCAGCGCCGGGAACTCCGCTGTCAGGTCCGGAGTCGTCGTGAAGTAGGCGAACGCGATCTCCGACGTGTCGAGGTCGTTGAGCCTGACGAGCTCCTTGAGCAGCTCCTCGGTGGCTTCGGTGATCGCCTCGGCCGTGTTCGCGCTCGCAGTCGTAGCGCCCCGGATACCCCTCACCGACAAGCCTTGAGCAGCTCCCTGACGAGGGCGACGCCGTCGCCGCCGCGGTCGATCTCGTCGACGATGGCGCTGCCCACCACGGCCGCGTCCGCATGACCGCGCAGCGCCCGCATGTGCTCCTGGCGCGAGATGCCGAAGCCGGCCGCGACCGGAAGCGACGTGTGTTTCTTGACCTGGGCGAGCACCTCTGGCAGCCCGGCCGGCAGCTCCTTGCGGGCGCCGGTGATGCCGGTCACGGTGACGCAGTAGACAAAACCACTGGAGTGCGCGGTGATCGACGCGATGCGCTCGGGGGGCGTGGTCGGAGCGACCATGAAGACGGTGTCGAGCGCTGCCGAGCGCAGCCAGCCCGTCACCGGTTCCGCCTCCTCGATCGGAAGGTCGGGCACGATGACCCCGGCGACGCCCGCCTGCGCCGCCTCCGCGGCGAACTTGCGCGGGTCGTGCGACAGCACGGGGTTGATGTAGGTCATCAGCACGACCGGCACGCCCTCGGTGGCGACGGCCGCCGCGACGTCGAGCGCTCCCGCCACCGTCATGCCCGCCTTGAGCGCCGCCTGGCCGGCCTTCTGGATCATCGGGCCGTCGGCCAGGGGGTCGGAGTGCGGGATCCCGATCTCCAGGGCCGCGACGCCCGACGTGGCGAGCCTCCTCCCTACGTCGATCGAGCGCTTCGCGGTCGGGAAGCCCGCCATCATGTAGGGCACGAGCTTGAGGTCGCCCTTCGCCTTGAGCGCGCTCTCGAGCCGCGAGGTGGTTTCAGCCTTCATCAACTGAATCCATGTCCTTGTCGCCCCGCCCGGAGAGACAGACGAGGATCCGACCGCCCGGCCCGAATTCCCGCGCCATGACGCCCGCGCGATGAATGGCGTGCGCGGGTTCCAGCGCCGGCATGATGCCCTCCTGCCTCGTGCACAGCTTGAAGGCGGCCAGCGCCTCCTTGTCCGTCACCGCGACGTACTCCACGCGCTCGATGTCGCGCAGGAAAGCGTGCTCGGGACCCACGCCCGGGTAGTCGAGGCCCGCCGAGATCGAGTGCGTCGGCAGGATCTGCCCGTCACCGTCCTGCAGCACATACGAATACGTGCCGTGGAGCACCCCGGGCCGGCCGCCGACGAGGGACGCGGCGTGTTCGCCGGTCCGGAGGCCTTTGCCGGCGGCTTCCACGCCGACCAGCACGACATCGCGGTCGTCGAGAAACGCCGTGAAAATGCCGATCGCGTTCGAGCCGCCGCCGACGCATGCGACCACGGCGTCGGGCAGCTTGCCGTCGAGCGAGAGGTACTGCTCGCGCGCCTCGTCGCCGATCACGCGCTGGAGGTCGCGCACCATCTCGGGGTACGGGTGCGGGCCTACCACCGAGCCGATGATGTAGTGGGTCGTGCGGACGTTGGTGACCCAGTCGCGGATCGCCTCCGTCGTCGCGTCCTTCAGCGTCTTGCTTCCCGCCGCGACCTCACGAACTTCGGCCCCGAGAAGCTTCATGCGACGGACGTTCATGGCCTGCCGGCGCATGTCCTCGGTGCCCATGTAGACGACGCACTCGAGACCAAACCGCGCGCAGACCGTTGCGGTCGCGACGCCGTGCTGGCCGGCCCCGGTCTCGGCGATGATCCGCTTCTTCCCCATCCGCATGGCGAGCAGCGCCTGGCCGACGGCGTTGTTCAGCTTGTGGGCGCCCGTGTGGCACAGGTCCTCGCGCTTGAAGTGGATGTGCGCGCCGCCGTAGTGCTCGCTGAGGCGGCTCGCCGCGTAGAGCGGCGTGGGCCGGCCGATGAAGGCGCGGCGATGGCCGGCGAGCTCGAGCTGGAACTGGGGGTCGGCCTTGGCCTCGTGCCACATGTCCTCCAGCTCCCCCAGCGCGCTCATGAGCGTCTCCGGCACGTACTGGCCGCCGAAGGCGCCGAAGCGTCCGTCGACCGGATGCGTGAGCGAGGCGCGGGAGCTCATGCGCGCGCCTCGGCGACACGCACGGCGCGGATGAAGGCCCGCACCTTCTCAGGATCTTTGACGCGGACGCGCGCCTCGACCCCGCTCGAGACGTCGACGCCGTAAGGCTTGAACTGGCTCACGACCTTGCCCACGTTACCCGGTTCCAGACCGCCCGCGATGAATACGCTGCGCGTTTCGAGCAGCGCTCGCGCGAGCTCCCAGTCCCACGTGCGCCCCGTCCCGCCGCGCTGGTCTGCCGACCAGGAGTCGAGCATGATCGGGTCGGGCCAGTCGTCGGCTCCGGCGATCACGCCGTCCTTCACCTTCAGGACCTTGATCACCGGCCGGCCGGCCATGAACGCAGGCGGCTCAGACCCGTGCAGCTGGACGAAGTCGAGGTCGAGGAGGTCCCCGATCCGGCGCACTTCGCCTGCTTCCTGGTCGATGAAGACGCCGACGACCTTCGGGCGGACTGGCATCTCGTCGAGGATCGCGCGGGCCTCCTCGGGTGAGATGCGCCGATCGGAGTCGCAGAAGTGAAAGCCGATCATGTCGGCGCCCGCCTCGGCCGCTGTGCGCGCCCCCTCGAGGTCGCAGATGCCGCAGATCTTGATTCGGATCACTGCAGCAGCTCCCGGATCTGGGCCGCCGGGTCGGTTGCTCGCATGAGCAGCTCGCCGACGAGGATGGCGTCCGCGCCCGCCTCCCGCATCCGCCTCGCGTCGGCGGGACCGCGGATCCCGCTCTCGGCGACCAGGACCACCTCTTTCGGCACCATCTTGCGCAGCCTTTCGGTCAGGCCAAGGTCGACGCTGAAGTCGCGCAGGTCGCGATGGTTGACCCCCACCGCGGCGGCGCCGGCCTCCAGCGCGCCGGCCGTCTCTCTTTCGTCGTGGACCTCGACCAGCGCCGCCAGGCCCCGGCTTTTGGTTACCGCGATGAGGTCCTTGAGCTGAGCCGGCTCGAGCGCTGCGACGACCAGGAGCACGGCGTCGGCGCCATGCGCCCGCGCCTCGGCGACCTCGTACGGGTCAGTGACGAAGTCCTTGCGCAGGACAGGTAGCGACGTGGCCGAGCGCACCAGGCGGAGGTGCTCAGGGCGGCCGCCAAACCCGGCCATGTGGGTGAGCACCGAGACGGCCGACGCTCCGCCTTCCGCGTACGCATGAGCGATGTCCGCGGGCCGGTAGTCCTCGGCCAGCATTCCCATGCTCGGCGTGCGCTGCTTCATCTCCGCGATCACGCTCAGGGCCGGCTTGCGAAGCGCGCCGAGAAAGTCTTTCGGCTGGTACGCGGCGACGGCCAGCTCGAACTGATCAGATCCCGTCAGGTAGCGCCGGCGCTGGAGGTCCTGCCGGGCTTCCAGCACCAGGCGAGACAGAACGTCCTCGCCCTTGTCCGTCACTCCTGCGAGATTCTGGCCCACCGCTGGAGGATCTCGCCCGCGCGTCCCGAATCGATGGCTTCGGCGGCCAGGCCCAGGCCATCCTTCCAGTCCCTCGCCAGGCCCGCGGCGCGCAGGCCGGCCGCGGCGTTCAGGAGAACGACGTCGCGCCGCGGCCCCTTCGCCCCGCCCAACACCTCGCGCGCCAGGCGCCCGTTCTCCTCCGGTCCGCCGCCGCGCATCGCCTCGACCGGCGCCCTGTCGAGGCCCAGCCCAGAGGGGTCGAGCTCGTATTCCTTTTTCTGACCGTCGATCTCGATCACGAAGGACGGCGAGGCCACGGAGAGCTCGTCCATGCCGTCGGCCGCGTGGAAGACGATCGCTCGCTCGACGCCGAGGCGCTGCAGGACGTCCGCCATCTTGCTCGCGAGCGAGCCGTCCGCGACCCCTAGCGCCTGGTATCTGGCACCGGCCGGGTTGCAGAGCGGTCCCAGGACGTTGAACACCGTGCGCATCCCGAGCTCGCGTCGCGGCACACCGGCGAAGCGGAAGGAAGGGTGGAACACGGGCGCGAACAGAAACCCGATCCCCACCTCGTTGATGCACCGCGCGACGCCCTCGGGCGCGAGGTCGATCTTCACGCCCAGCTGCTCGAGCACGTCCGCGGAGCCGCACATGGACGAGGCCGCCCGGTTGCCGTGCTTGGCGACGCGGGCTCCGCACGCCGCAGCGACGATCGCGGCCAAGGTCGAGATGTTGAAGGTCGCGAGACCGTCTCCGCCGGTGCCGCACGTGTCGAGCAGCGCACCGTCGACCTGGATCGGGGTGGCCATGGCGCGCGCCGTCCGCGCGAAGCCCGTGATCTCCTCCGCCGTCTCGCCCTTCATGCGCAGCGCGACCATGAAGCCGGCGATCTGGGAGGGCGTCGCGTCGCCGCGCATGATGACCTCGAAAGCGCGCGCGGCTTCGTCCTCGGACAGGTTTTCGCACTTGACGAGCTTCGCCAGCGACTCGATCACGCGTACACCTTGGCGGCCCGACGCACGAAGTTGCCGAGGATCTTCTTGCCCTCTTTCGTCAGCACGGACTCGGGGTGGAACTGCACCCCGTACGTCGGATGCTTCGCGTGGCGCAGACCCATGACCACGCCGTCGTGGGTCCAGGCGGTGATGAGCAGCTCGGGCGGCATGCTCGATCGCTTGACGATCAGCGAGTGGTATCGGGTCGCCTCAAACGGCTCGCTCACGCCGGCGAGGACTCCCGAGTTGTCGTGATGGATCCAGGCGGTCTTGCCGTGCGAGGGCTCGTTGCGGATCACCTCGCCGCCGAAGACCTGCCCGATGCACTGGTGGCCGAGACAGACGCCGAGGATCGCGACCTTCCCGCTCAGGCCGCGGATCGCGTCGTTGGACACGCCCGCGTCGTCCGGCGTGCCGGGTCCCGGTGAGATGACGATGCCTTCGAACTTAGAGAGCTCTTCGACCGTCACCTCGTCGTTGCGGAAGACGGCCGGCTCGGCGCCAAGCTCGGCCATGTACTGGACGAGGTTGTAGGTGAAGGAGTCGTAGTTGTCGATCATCGCGAGGCGGGCCACCTACATCGCCTCCGCCATCTCGATCGCCTTGAACATCGCGCCCGCCTTCTCGAGCGTCTCCTCGTACTCGCGCTCGGGCTTCGAGTCGGCGACCACGCCGCACCCCGCCTGCACGTAGGCCGTGCCCTCCGCAGCGACCACCGTGCGCAGGGTGATCGCCATGTCCAGGTTGCCGCCGAAGCTCACGTACCCGAGCGAGCCCGCGTAGACGCCGCGCTGGTCGGGCTCGAGCTCCGCGATCACCTCCATGGCGCGGATCTTGGGCGCGCCCGATACGGTCCCGGCGGGAAAAGCCGCGCGGAGTGCGTCCAGCGAGGTCTTGCCGTCGCGCAGCTGTCCGCTGACCGTCGAGGAGATGTGCATGACGTGGGAGTAGCGCTCGATCTCCATCAGGCGATCGACGGTGACGGTGCCCGGCCGTGCGACGCGGCCCACGTCGTTGCGGCCGAGGTCGACGAGCATGACGTGCTCGGCGCGTTCTTTCAGGTCGCTGAGCAGCTCCTTCTCGAGGCGCTTGTCCTCGGCAAGGTCGGCCCCGCGCCGCCGGGTTCCGGCGAGAGGCCTGGTCTCCACCCGCCGGCCCTCGACCTGCACCAGCTTCTCGGGCGAGGTGCCGACGATGTGCCGGTCCCCCCCAAGGGCCAGGAAGAACATGTAGGGCGAGGGGTTGATCGCGCGTAAGCAGCGATAGACATCGAAGGGGCTCGCTGCGAGCGGCTTCTGAAATCGCTGCGAGGGGACGATCTGGAAGGCGTCGCCGCCGATGATGTACTCGCGAGCGGCATCGACCATCGCGTGGAACTGGCCTTGTGTCACGTTCGACTCCCAGCGCGCGCCGTCGGCGCCATGCGTGGCGCTGGGCAGCGAGTCGCTCGCGAGGCGCTTCTCCATGGCGTCGATGCGCGCCACCGCGTCGCCGTATTCCTCGCGGTCAGGACGGTGGATGGTCAGGAGCTGGAGGCGGCGGGTGACGTGGTCGAAGACCGCGAGGTCCTCGGCGCGCAGGAAGGCGCCCTCCGGCATCGGAGGCGGCGCCCCTCTGGCCAGGGGAAGACGCTCGAAGTGCCGCGCGACCTCATACCCGAGGTAGCCCACCGCGCCGCCGTGGAACCGGGGGATGCCCCTGACCGGCGCCGTCTCTTCGTTCGCGACCGCGCTGAGCGCGTCGAGCGGGTTGCCATGACCAAGCTCGAGCGGGCGGGGCTGGAACCCGATGAAGGAGTAGCGGGCCAGGCGCTCGCCACCCTCCACGCTCTCCAGCAGGAACCCAGGCTCGTTGGGCGGGCAGAGAAGCGTGTAAGCCCGGACCGGGGTGAGCATGTCGGCCAGGACTTCCCGGTAGACAGGGATCAGCGCATGGTTTTGCGCGAGGGCCCGGGACTCGTCCCGGGTGGGGGTGCACTCTCTCATCTGGGTCCTCTCATCTCGTCTTGTCCGCTCCACTCTCTACGGCGGAGCCGGAGCGCAAACCTTATCAGAAAGCCTCGCTAGGGCTTGGCCCTCGCTTTCATGTCCCGCTTGACCTCCCGGGCGTGCGCCATCGACTCCGCGGAGTCGACGTCGGCCACCGAGTGCCAGTTGGCGCCGTACTGCTGCCATCCAGGCGGCTGCACGCCGAACCGCTTGCCGAGGATGGAGACCAGGATCCTGGTCTTCATGTCGCCAAAGCCAGGCAACCTGGAGATCCGCGCCGCAAGATCCTCACCATCCCGCGCGTCGCGCCAGATTGACGCCGCGTCGCCGCCGTAGTCCTTGACGACGGCCGCACACATCGCCTGCACGCGCCGAGCCATGGTGCCCGGAAAGCGGTGGAGCGCCGGCCGCTGTCGAAAGACTGCATCGAGCCGTTCAGGTTCCATGCTTGCGATCTCACGGACGTCGAGCTGGCCCAACCGCCGCTTCAGCTCGTAAGGGCCACCGAACGCTTTCTCCATCTTCACCTGCTGGTCGAGCACCATCCCGATCAGCAACGCCAGCGGGTCGGTCTCCAGCAGCTGGTTGGCGGCCGGATCCTGGGTCCAGACGATAGGCATGAGGAAAACTCTAGGTCGCTACGCCGCCCAGCGCTCGCCCCACCGCATCCGCCTGACGAACACCCGGTCCGGGGCCACGAACTTGACGCCTCCGCCGGCGGCCACGACCTGCCATCCGCCTTCGTGAACCAGGCGGTGGTGGTAATGACAAAGAGGTATGAGCCTGGCCAGGTCGGTCCTTCCACCGCGGGCCCAGAACTCGACGTGGTGTGCGCTGGTCCAGCTCAGCGGCCGGTCGCATCCCGGCCAGGCGCACGTCTGGTGGCGTGCCTTGAGGGCCCGCCACTGGGCCGGCTGCGCAGTTCGCTTGGCCCGACCGACGTCGATCACCATGGAGTCCGCCTTGAGCACTCCGTGTAGGAGACCATCGCACGCGAGGCGCTGCACGGTCTTGCTCGAGACCAGGATCCCGTTGTCGAGGATGGAGGCAGGAGCACCCACCTCGCCCTTGAGACCCTCCAGGGTCGTGCTCACGGTGATGTGCGGGCGCACGCCGTGCCGCTTGGGCAGAGTGCCCTTGTCCATCGCGTGCCTGGCGATCTCGACCATGGCGTCGGCGCGGCGCTGCTTGGGAGTCCGAGAGTCGTCCGCGCCCAGGGGCCTGGACAACGACTGGATGGCCGTCTCGAGCGCGCTCCCGCCTTCGCGGTCGAGGACGCCTGAGATGTGGAACATGCCGCCCGACTCGCTGATGCTGAGGAAGCGCTTCTCCCAGTCTTCTTCTACCTGGTGGTCGAAGCTGTCCGGATCGACCACGTAGCGCACATGCTGCTCGAGCCACCGAAGATTTCTGACCGAGCTCTCCCTAGCCTGCTCGACCCACCAGAGTTCGTCGATGTTGGGCCGCAGGTCCTCGCGAAGCTTGCTCCGGAAGCTGCAGATCACCGCCGCCGGCTGGTAGCCAATCTCGCCAGAGCTCAACGCCTCGGCGACCCTGGGCATCGCTGCGAGCTGTTCGCCGACGCAAAGCGCGGTGGCCGCACTACCCGGCATCAGCCTGCATTCATCCGCCACCCAGCTGTTGGCAGTCCTTCCCGTTCGCAGATGCTCGCCCCGCCTTGTCGCGGCGGCGACCACCCGGCAGAGCTTGCCCTGGAGGCGGTCGATGCCGGCGCTCAGGCGTCGCGGATCGACGAAGTCGTCGTCGGCGCCGCGGTCGAAGGCGGCGATCGCATCCTCGAGCGCTTGCAGTTCGGCCGACATGCTGGCAGACTACAAACTTCTGTTTGGAATAGCAAGCAAATTCTTGTAAAAATTGCGCCGATCCAAGCCACCAGACATCCTGCCGTCTCACTCTTCACAGTAATTTGTCTTACCCGGCGGCCGTGTACCCTCCTGCGTTATCCCTAACGTGTCGGACAGCTACCGACCCGGCTCGAAGGACGACTTCGACCGTCTGTACCGCACCGCGTATCCGCGCGTGTTCCGCACCCTCTCGGCGATCCTCGCCGACCCGGACGCCGCCGAGGACTGCGCCCAGGACGCCTTCGTCCAGGCCTTCCAGGCCTGGCACCGCTGGAGGCCGGACGCGCCGGCCGAGGCCTGGGTCCACCGCATCGCCGTCAATCGCGCCATCTCGTATCGCAGGAGCGTCAGGCTCCGCAGCGTTGGCGAGATGCTTCGCCGGTTGGGCCGGCCTGGCATGGGGAGCGACCCTGCCGACGAAGTCTGGAGTCCCGACGTCCTGACAGCGCTGCGCTCCCTCCCGCCCAGGCTCGCGGCGGCGATCGTGCTCCGCCATTACCACGGCTACAACAACCGCGAGATCGCCGCCGCGCTGGGAGTCTCCGAACGAACCATCGGCACACGCCTCCACCAGGCCGGCGAGAGGCTCCGCGCTGCGCTCGAGCCTTCCTTCTCACTCGGTGGCACTCCGGCGTTCCCTAGAGACAGCCATGAGTAACGACACGTTCGGCCCGGACCTGAAAGCCCGCCTGCGCGGCGAACTCGACCGGGTCCAGCCGCGATTCTCCGCACCTCGCTACCTATCTGCGCAGGCGCGCCCCCTACGCCTCGCGCCCGCGTTCCTCGGAGCGAGCGTGATCGCCATCCTCGCCCTCAGCGCTTTCGTCGCCACGGGCAGCCCAAACCCCATCGTGTGGGGCGAACGCGTGGTCACCGTCCTCGAGCCGATACAGGCCTCACCGTCGCCGGGCCCGGAGAACCACAATGCCCCGCCCGCCGCTCGACCGTCGCAGACGCCGGAGCGAGAGTCCCCGAAGCCAAACGAGGGAGGCGAAGCGGAGGAGAGCCCGGCGCCTAGGGAGTCGCCCGAGCCCTCCGACGGCCCCTCCGGCGAAGGATCTTCGTCCGGCGAAACCTCGTCCGGCGAAACCTCGTCCGGCGAAGGCACTGCAGGCGAAAGCCTGGACGACTCTCACGACGGCTCTTCCGGTTCGACCCACGACTGACTTCCGACTCGGAGCCGCCCCCGCGTTTCTAGAGGCATGAAAAGACCAGGTGTTCTGATCGTCGCGGTGGTAGCGGGGGCTCTCCTGGTCGCCGGGGCAGGTGCTTCCGCTCATACGGTCCTTTTGCTGGGCGGGTCGACGAGCTCGCACGGCGCGACTCTTCATGACGAGGCGTCCGGTGCGCGTACCGAATCCCCAGAGCCCGAGGAAACTCCCGAGGAGACCCCGACCGCGGAACCGACGGAGAAGCCCGAGCCCGTCGAAAACGAAAACGAGCCGGCGGAAAACGAGGACGAGGACAACGACGGCGACGAGGACGCGGATGAGGACCACGACGGTGACCACCAAGGCGGCGATCACGAAGGCGAAGTCGGAGACGACTAGGGCTTAGCTTCGGCGGCGCTGTACGAACTCAAAACCGAATCGCCCCTTCACGCACAGGTGACCCGAGGTGACGCTGTGGTCGAGGGGCGATGTCACCTTCACGATCGAGTTGTCCTGGACGTGCAGCTCGAGCATGCACCCCACCCCGCAGTACGGACACACAGTCTCCGTGACCGACTGCCGTGAGGGGTCCCATGTCCCGGTCGCGCGCATGTCGTGCTCGCTCTTGAACATCAGCGCTCCAGTCGGGCACACGCCGATGCAGTTGCCGCAGTAGACGCACGCCGAGTCGGGCAGCGCAACGTCGAACTCTGTCGAGATGTGCGCGTCGAAACCGCGACCCGCCACGCCGATGGCAAAGGTGTTCTGGGCGTCCACCCCGCACGCCTCGACGCACTTGTAGCAGAGGATGCACCGCGAGTAGTCGCGGACGTAAAGCTCGTTGTCGACCTTGACCGGCTGCGCGACCGTCGCCGCCTCAGGCCCGAAGCGCGACGGCACCGCGCCATATCTACGCATCCAACCATGCACCTGCGGCGAGCAGAGCGACATGTCGACCGACGACCCCAGCAGCTCCAGCACCAACCGCCGGCTGTGCCTGACACGCTGCGAGTCGGTGCGGATCTTCATCCCCGCCTCGACCTTGCGCGAGCATGCAGGCACGAGCACGCGAGATCCCTCGAGCTCGACCACGCAGACGCGACACACGTTGATCGGCGTCAAGTTGTCGAGCTGACACAGGGTCGGCGTGTCGATCTCCAGACCGCGGCACGCGTCGAGGATGGTTGTGCCTTCGCGGGCCAGGACCTCACGTCCATCAATGGTCAGAGCGACGTCAGCCATTCAGCACCTTCAGCTGCGTCAGTCCTGAGGCGATCGCGTTAGCCGCGGTCTGGCCGAGACCACAGATCGACGCGTCCCGCATCGCCTGCGCGATATCGCCCAGGAGCATCACGTCGCCGTGGGAGTCGGAGTTGCGCGCCTGGAACATGCGCTCGAGGATCTCCTCCTGCCGCTTGGTGCCGACGCGGCAGGGCACGCACTGTCCGCACGACTCGTCGCGGAAGAACCGCGCGATGCGCAGCAGCACCTTCTTCATGTCCGCCGTTTCGTCGAACACGATCACCGCGCCAGAGCCCATCGTCGCTTCGATCGCGCGTGTGCCCTCGAAGCTGAGCGGCACGTCGAGCTGCGCCGGCGTGAGGAACGAGCCGGCGGCGCCGCCAAGCAGGACCGCCTGGATGTTGCCCGCCCCCGCCATGTCGAGCACCGACCGCAGCGGGGTGCCCAGGGGCACCTCGTACACGCCGGGCCGCTCCACATGGCCGGAAACGCAGAAGATCCGGGTGTCTCCGAACTCGCCGTTGACGATGTCGAGGACGTTGAACAGCGTCTCCACGTTGTTGACGAGGGTCGGCATGCCGAAGAGGCCGATATCGACGGGAAACGGCGGCTTGTTGCGCGGCTCTCCCCTCTTCCCCTCGATGGAGTTGAACAGCGCCGTTTCCTCACCGCAGATGTATGCGCCCGCGCCGCGCCTCACCTCGATCTCGATGTCGAGCAAGCCGGCCGACCGGGACTGCGCGATCGCCTGCTCCACCCGCCTGCGCGCGAGCGGGTACTCGTCCCGGATGTAGATGTAGCCCTTCTCGCAGCCGGTCGCGAAGGCGGCGATCGCCATGCCCTCGACCAGCGCGAAGGGATCGTGCTCCATCAGGACCCGGTCTTTGAAAGTGCCCGGCTCCGACTCGTCCGCGTTGCAGACGAGGTAGTGCGGGCGCGCAGGCGCCCTGGCGACCGACTCCCACTTGCGTCCGGTCGGGAACGCCGCTCCCCCGCGCCCGAGCAGCCGCGACTCCGTGACCTGGCGGATCACGGCTTCGCCCCCCATCTCGCGCGCTCGCAACACAGCGGCGACGCCTCCGTGATCCCGGTAGCTGTCCAGGCTCTCGGGATCGACGACGCCGACGCGCCGCAGCAGCTTGGGCCCCACCGCGTGCACCGGCACCCTGGCCGGGGTCACGACCCATCCTGGCGCGATGCCGGCCCGCTCCGAGAGTGTTGCCGGGGCGCGGTCGCACAGACCCAGGCACGGTGACCCGTGGTCCACCCTGGCGCCGGCCAGCATGCACACGATGTCGTCGCAGGTGCGCACCGTGACCTCACCTCGCGGCTCGAGCGCGAAGCGCGCGTAAAAGCTCACGACCCCGTACGCCTCTGCCGGCGGTATCGACAGGCGCCGGCAGGCGTACTCGAGCGCACCCCTGCTCACCCAGCCGGCACGGTCCTGGATCGCATGCAGGACCGGCAACAGCAGGTGCCGTTGCCCACGCGCCGCGCGACCGCCATAGGCGAGGTGGTGATGGGCGGGCTCCGGCTCGCCGAGGAGCTCGTCGACCGCCGCCATCTCTTCGGCAGTCGCGGGGCCTCCGGTCGTGCGGATGTCCACTACGTCGCGGCGGTCACAGGGATCTTGTCGAGGCGGATGGCGCTGGCCTTGAACTCGGCCGTCCCCGATTTCGGATCGGTGGCGTCGATGGTCAGCACGTTGGTTGACACCTGGTCGGGAAAGTGGAGCGTCATGAACGCAAGACCTGGGCGGAGCGAATCGTCATAGCGCACGTCCACCTCGACCGATCCGCGCCGCGAGCTAGCGCGCACACGCTCTCCGTCGGCGATCCCGAGTCGCTTCCCATCCTCAGCCGAGATCAGGACAGCCTCACCCTTACGGAGCGGCGAGGTGTAGCCACCAGTCTGGACCCCGGTGTTGAACGAATCCAACCGCCGCCCCGTCGTCAAGCGGATCGGGAACTCTTCGGTCAAGCGGTCGACCGGCGGATCGTGCTCGACCGCGTGGAACGGCGCGCGCGGGCCTTCGACAGGGTCCTTCCACAGTCGTGCATGCAGGAACTGCGTGCCCGGGTGTGACTCGTCCGGACACGGCCACTGGATGCCGCCGAGCTCGTCGAGCCGCGAGTACTTCATGCCTGCGTGCATAGGCGAGAGGGTGCGGCACTCGTCCCAGACCTGCTCCGCGGTCGGGTGACCCCAGTCGCAGCCGAGCCTGCGCGCGAGGTCGCAGATGATGTCGACATCGTCTCGCGCGCCGGCGGGGGGTTCCAGCGCGCGACGGACGCGCTGTACGCGACGCTCGCTGTTCGTCACCGTGCCCTCGGACTCCGCCCAGCCCGCGGCGGCCGGCAACACCACGTGCGCGAGCTCTGCGGTCTGGGTCAGAAAGATGTCCTGCACCACCAGGTGGTCGAGCCCGCTCAGCAGGTGCACGGCGCGCGTCTGGTCTGCCTCGCTTCGCGCCGGGTTCTCACCGACGATGTACACGGAGCGCAGCTCACCGCGCTCCATGGCCTCGAACATCTCGCTCAGGTGCCATCCCTTGGTGTGCGGGAACTGCGCTCCACCCCACGCACGCGCGAACTTCTCGTGGATCTCCGGTTGCTCGAGGTCCTGGAAACCCGGAAGGCGCGCGGGGATGGCGCCCATGTCGCCCCCGCCCTGAACGTTGTTCTGCCCGCGCAGCGGGTTGAGGCCGCAGCCGTCACGGCCGACCTTGCCCGTAAGAAGCGCGAGATTGATCAGGGCGACCACATTGTCGACCGCGTTGTGATGCTCGGTGATTCCTAGCGTCCAGCAGATCATCCCGCGGTCGGCTCGAGCGTAGGCAAGAGCGACCTCCTGGATGGCGGCTGCCGGCACGCCGGTCTCGGCCTCGGCACGCTCCAGCGTGTACTGCTCGACGCACCGCTCGAACTCGTCATAGCCCGTGGTTGCGCGCGCGATGAACTCTTTGTCGGCGAGCCCATGGTGGATGATCTCCCGCGCCATCGCGTTCGCCAGCGCGATGTCGCTGCCGACGTCGATGCCGAGCCAGACATCCGCCCACTCCGCCGAGCTGGTCCGGCGCGGATCGACTGCGATCAGCATGGCACCGTTGCGAACGCCGCGCAGCAGGTGGTGGAAGAAGATCGGGTGGGTCTCGCGCGCGTTGGAGCCCCACAGGATGATCAGGTTGGTGTCCTCAGCCTCGCTGTAGGACGAAGTTCCTCCTCCGGCTCCGAACACCGTCGCCAGACCGGCGACGCTCGGAGCGTGTCAAGTCCGGTTGCAGCTGTCGACGTTGTTGCTGTGCATCACCACGCGTGTGAACTTCTGGGCCATGAAGTTCATCTCGTTGGTGGTTTTGGAGCAGCTGAACATACCGAAGGCCTGGGGTCCCTGGCGCCTCGCGTGCTCGAACCCCTCGGCAGCCCTCGTGAGCGCCTCTTCCCAGGACGCCGGACGCAGCCGTCCGCCGTCCCTGACCAGCGGCTCGGTCAGACGGTGCAGGGCACCATCCATGAGAAACCCATCCTATGACTTGTGGGCGGCGATGAACTCCGTGATCCGGTGGAGGCCAAGCTTCAGCTCCTCTTCCGACTGCGTGTAGGCGAGGCGGATGAATCCCTTGCCGGCCGGGCCGAAGGCCGTGCCGGGCAGCACGGCAACGCCGGCCTCATTCAGGAGGCGGCTCGCCAGCTCGTGCTCGTCGAAGCCGGTGCCCTCGATGTTGGGGAACACGTAGAAGGAGCCCTGCGGCCTGGCGCAGCGGATGCCGGGGATCTCGTTCATGCCGTCGACCACCAGGTCGCGGCGGTGCTCGAACACTTTGACCATGCGCCGCACCGCGTGCTCGGACTCGGGTGAGCCGAGGGCCTCGATGGCGGCGATCTGCGTGAAGGCCGCCGCGCACGATGACGAGTTGATCATCAGCGTGTCGAGCTTGGCCGCCAGCGCGCGCGGCGCCACCGCGTAGCCGAGGCGCCACCCGGTCATGGCGTAGGACTTGGACAACCCGTCCATCAGCACCGTGCGCTCGCGCATCCCGTCGCGGGACAGCGGGGACACGTGCTCAAACCCGTAGACGAGCTGGCTGTAGATCTCGTCTGACACCACCAGCAGGTCGTGCTTGTGCGCGAGGTCGCAGACGAAGTCGACGTCCTCGGTGGTGAGCACTCCGCCGGTCGGGTTCTGCGGCGTGTTGATGATCAGCATGCGAGTCTTCGGGGTGACAAGCGACGCGAGCTCGTCGAGGTCCATGCGAAACCCTTTGTCCTCGCGCAGGGTGACCGTCTTGGGGATCGCGCCGATGAAGTTGACCTGGGACGCATAGGCCGGATAGCCGGGGTCGGGGAGTATCACCTCGTCGCCCGGCTCGATGCACGCGAGAAGCGTGAACAGGAGCACGTTCTTGGAGCCGGGGACCAGGACCACCTCCGCGGGGTCGACCTGCGTCTTCAGCATCTTGCTCACGAACTGGGCCACCGCCTCGCGCGCCTCGAAGATGCCGCTCGCGGGCGTGTAGTGCGTGTACCCGTTCTGCATGGCGCCGATCGCAGCTTCGACGATGTTGTCCGGCGTCGCGAAGTCGGGCTCGCCGATCTCGAGGTGGACGATCCGCTTGCCCTCGGATTCGAGCTTGCGAGCCCGGGCGAGGACCTCGAACGCGCCCTCGGTGCCGAGGCGGTTCATCCTCTCGGCGAAGCGGACGGCGGTGCTCATTCGCTGATCCTAATGAACTCCGAGGAGAGAGCCGCCGTCGATGCCCAGCGTCTGGCCGGTGATGTAGCCAGCCTGGCGCGAGCACAAGAACGCACACGCCGCGCCGACCTCGGCAGGGTCGCCCAATCGCTTCATCGGCGCGCGCCGCTCCCTCTCACTCAGGTCGCCGAGCCGCTCGAGGGCGGCGGTGCGGATGGCGTCTGGAGCCAGGCAGTTGACGGTGATCCGCTCGGCGGCCAGCTCGGCAGAGAGCGACTTCGCCATCCCGGTGACGCCGGCGCGCAGCGAGCTCGACAGGACCAGCTTGGGAATCGGCTGCCGAACGGAGATCGACGTGATGACGACGATGCGCCCCTGGTCCGATTGCCTTAGATGCGGAAGCGCCGCCTTGGCGAGCCGCACAGCGCTCATCAGCACGACGTCGATCGCCTCCTCCCAGGCCGGAAGGGCCATGGATTCGAACAATCCGGTCGGTGGACCACCTGTGTTGACGACCACGATGTCGAGGCCTCCGAGCCGGTCGACCGCGTCGTTGACGAGCGCTTCCGGATCGCCGGCCCTGGACAGGTCGCGGGCCGACCAGCCGGCGGCGCCGACCGCGTCTGCCGCGTTGGCGATCGACTTCGGGTCGCGGGACGCGATGAACGCCTTCGCGCCCTCCGCGACCAGGGCCTCCGCGCAGGCGCGTCCGATGCCGCTGCTCGCCGCGGTGACGAGCGCGCGGCGGCCGTTCAGGCCCAAGTCCACGAGGCTAATTGTCGCGTTGCCTTGGCGGCCGGGCTTGGCCCGGCCGCGACTATGCCCAAACGTCTGCCAAACGTTGCACCGAGTGGCTACTTAAACGATCCCAACCGTATACCGGAAGGAGAGCAGGCCCGGCGCGAAGCGCCCGGCCGATGAGAGGAAACCATCCGGGTTTCCTCTCATAAATTAGCCCGACGTGTTGACGTACCAGTCCGTGACGTACTGGAACCGGCCGTACGGCTCGATCGCCTTGTTCGCGCGCACGCCGTGCACCCGCTGGGAGACTGCGTAGTCGTAGCGGCTCGAGTAGAGGAAGATCGCCGGCGCCGCCTCCGCCATCAGCATCTGGAAATCGATGTAAGCGGCAAGCCGAGCGGGTGGATCCACCGCCCCACGCCCATCCTCCAGGTCCTTGTCGATCAAGCCCCAACCGCGCGAGTAGGCGAAGTTGAGCGACGCAGGCTCGATGCCCGAGTGCCAGAGCGAGTACTGGTCCGGGTCTGGGCCGACGTCGATCGAGATCAGCGCCATCTGATACTTGTGCGTCAACACGTAGTCCTGAAGGAGCTTCGAAGCCGGCAGCGGCTTCACGTCGACCTCGATGCCGATGTCGCCCAGCTGGCGCGCGATCGCCTCCGCGACCTGCTGGTTCGGAAATGAGTTCGCGGACACGAGCGAGACCTTGAACGGCGTGCCTTTGCTGACACGAAGCTTCGACGACGGGTCTCGAGTCCAGCCTGCTGCATCGAGCGCCTTGGCGGCCGCAACCGGGTCATAGGGATGAAGGTTGGCCGCGGCCTGCGAGAAGGCCCACCCGGCGAACGGGATCGGCGTCGGGTCGGGGTCGGCGCGGCCACCCAGCACATCGTTGACGAGGCGCTGCCGGTCGACCGCCTCCACCAGCGCCAGCCGGACCTTGGGGTCGCTGAAGAACTGCTTGCCATCGCCTTCGGAGTCGAAGGCGACGAACGAGCTCGTGAACATGCGCAGCTCGTGGACGGCCAGGTCGGTGCGGCCCATGAGCGTGTCCACCTCCTGGGGCTGGATCCCACCCACCAGGTCAGCCGCGCCGGTCAGCACCGCCCGGATGGCCGACTGCGGATCGGTGGCCGGGTAGGTCCGGAGCACCAGGTGGTCGAGGTAAGGCTGCGGCACCGCGTACGGGTTGCGGTCCAGGGTGATGGCGAGCGCGCTGATGGATGCCACCTTGAAAGGCCCGGTCCCGAACGCCCTCACGCCGCTGTAGGGGCTCGCCGCGATCTGGTCCGGCGCCATCCCGGTGAAGACGTGCTTGGGGATGATGCCGACGCGAAGCGAGACGGGGAATGACGCATCGGGTGCTTTGAGGGTGAACACCACCTGGCTGGGTCCACCCGCGGTGACGCCGATCTGGCGCCACATCTCGGCGCCCGGCTGCTGGTACTCGAGGTCCTGCAGCACGTGGAAGGTGAAAAGCACGTCATCGACGCCGAACGGCTGACCGTCTGCCCACTTCACCCCGTCGCGAACGTCGAACGTGTACGTCATGTGGTCCGGGGAAACGCTCCAGCTGCGCGCGAGCACGCCGATCACGTTCTGCTGGTGGTCGACGGCGGTCAGCCCCTGGTAAATCACGGCGTTGACGTCGCGCGTGCTCTCGTTGGACTCGAAGAGCGGGTTCAGGACTGTGGCCTGGCCGACGAGCGCCTCGACCGCGGTGCCGCCACGGGCCGGCTTCGGGACCGTGGCGACCGGCTGGCACCCAGTCAGTGCCAGAGCCGCCGCGAACGCGGCGGCCGCGTACCTATCCCTTGAGATGCGCCGACACCCAGACGTTGGCAATCGAGCAGACGAGGAAACCGGCGACCAGCACCCAGGTGGTCCAGTAGATCTGCCGTTCCAGGCCTCGCCGCGTGCGGTATCCACCGCCGAGGCCGCTGTCACCGCCACCGATGGTGCCGCCGAGGCCGGACGCCTTGGGGGTCTGGATCAGCACGCCGGCCGTCAGGAGCACGGCCAGCACGGCCTCCCCGATGACCAGTCCGTTCTGAAGCTTGTCCATAGACCCGGAGATTTTACCTAGGCGGGACTAGGCCCAGATCGACCCAAATCGGGCGTTGATGGCGTCCCAGTTCAGGGTGTTGAACCACGCCGCCACGTAGTCGGCGCGCCGGTTCTGATACTTGAGATAGTAGGCGTGCTCCCACACGTCGACGCCCAGGATCGGCGTCAGCTCTTCCATATACGGGCTGTCCTGGTTGGGAAAACCCCTGATCGAGAGCTTGCCCTGCCGGTCCGCGACGAGCCACGCCCAGCCGCTGCCGAACTGGCCGACCGCCGCCTTCTGCAGCTGCTCCTTGAAGGTGTCGTAGGTCCCGAAGTTGTTCTTGATCGAGTCTGCGATCCGGCCGTTCGGGTTCCCACCGCCGCCCGGGCCCATGATCGACCAGAAGATCGAGTGATTCGAGTGACCGCCCGCGTTGTTGCGGATCACGGTCCGGATGTCCTCTGGCACCTGGGCGATGCCCCAGAGAAGGTCCTCGACCGACTTCGAGCCGAGCTCGGGGTGAGCCTCGAGCGCCTTGTTGGCGTTGGTGACATAGGTGGCGTGGTGCTTGTCGTGGTGGATCTGCATCGTGGTCGCGTCGATGTGCGGCTCCAGGGCGTCAAATGGGTAAGGAAGCGGTGGAAGCTCAAGAGGCATCTTCAGAAGTCCCCCCTTTCAATTTGTCGATCAAGTCCAAAACCAGTCTAAGTGGTCGCAGATTTCGACCCTGACGGCTCTGCCTGCGCCTTCACTGCTGCAGCGCGGCGCTCGATCTCTGCCGGATCGCCCAGGTAGCGCCACGACCTCGGACGGAAGTCCTCGTCCAGCTCGTACACCCGCGGCACGCCCGTGGGGATGTTGAGCTCGACCACCTCCTCCTCGCTCAGCCCGTCGAGGTGCTTGACCAGGGCGCGAAGGCTGTTGCCGTGAGCGGATACCAGCACGCAGGGATGGAGGAGCAGGTCGGGCACGATGGCGTCGTACCAGTAGGGCAGCATCCGCTCGACGACGTCCTTCAAGCACTCGGTCGCCGGCAGCAGCTCGGGGGGCAAGGCTGCGTAGCGCGGATCGCGCGACGGATGCCTGTCGTCCGATGGCTCGAGTTCGGGAGGGCGGACGTCGTAGCTCCGGCGCCAGATCCTGACCTGGTCCTCGCCGTACTTTTCCGCGGTCTGTTTCTTGTTCAGGCCCTGCAACGCGCCGTAATGGCGTTCGTTGAGGCGCCAGCTCCGCTTGACCGGGATCCAGTTCAGCTCGAGCGGCCGCAGCGCGACCTGCGTCGTCTGGATGGCGCGGATCAGCACCGACTCGTGGACCACCGCAGGGCGCAGCCCGGCGTCCTTCAGGAGCTGTCCGGCATCGCTGGCCTCTTGCCAGCCGCGGTCGCTGAGCGGCACGTCCGTCCACCCCGTGAACAGGTTCTCCTGGTTCCAGGTGCTCTCGCCGTGGCGCAGCAGGACCAGGGTGCCGGGCTTGGAGGCCCAGCCGGAAGATCCCTCGGCCTCCTTAGCGGTGGCCATAGACCTCGGCCGTCGTCTTGACGATGTGCGCGAACTCGCTTGCGTCCAGGCTTGCCCCGCCGACCAGGACGCCGTCGCATAGCGGCAGCTCGACGTACGCCTGCACGTTGTCGGCCTTCACGCTGCCGCCGTAGAGAATTCGCACCTTGCGGGCGGCCCCGGCGCCGATCAGCTCGCCGACGATCTTGCGGATGAGGCGCAGCGTCTTGTAGGCGTGCTCCGGGTCGGCGTTTCTTCCCGTGCCGATCGCCCACACCGGCTCATACGCGATGACGAGCCGCGCCGAGTCGTCGGCGGAGCAGTTGGCGAGCCCGGCCTTCACCTGCGCCGAGACCACCGCGTCGGAGGTGCCGGCGTCGTAGTGGTCGATGAGCTCGCCCACGCACATGATCACGCTGAGCTCGCACGAGAGCGCGGCGGCGGTCTTCTTGGCGACCATCTCGTCCGTCTCCCCGAGGTGGAGGCGGCGCTCGGAGTGGCCGATGATCACCCACTGGCACAGCGACTTCAGCATCGCCGGCGAGACCTCGCCCGTGAAGGCGCCCGACATCTCCCAGAAGGTGTCCTGGGCCCCGAGCTTGACGCCCGACTCGACGAGGAGGTCCGAGACCGGCATCAACCAGGGAAACGGCGGAAAGATGGCGACGTCGACCTTGTCCGCCTGGCCGCGTGCGACCGACATCACGCCACGCACGAGGTCGAGCGCGTCGTCGATGTTGGTCGGGTTCATCTTCCAGTTGGCCGCGACGAGCGGCATCCCCGGCGGGCGGCTGCCCATCAGGCTTCTTTCAAGATTGCGATGCCGGGCAGCTCCTTGCCTTCCAGGTACTCGAGAGTCGCGCCCCCACCGGTCGAGACGTGGGAGAAGCGGCGGCCGAGCTTCAGGGCGTCGATGACCGCCACGGTATCGCCGCCGCCGACCAGCGTGTAGGCGCCCGAGGTCGCGATCGCCTCGCCGACCTCCCTTGTTCCGTCGCTGAAGTCCTTGATCTCGGCCACGCCAACGGGCCCGTTCCAGATCACCGTGCCGGCGCCGCGCAGCCTCTCCTTGAAGAGCGCAACGGATCGTGGCCCGATGTCGAGCGCCATCCAGCCCGGCTCGACCCTGTCCGCTTGCAGGACTCGGAGCGCCTCGCCGGCCTCCATCTTGCGGGCGCAGACCACGTCGACGGGGAGCACCAGCTTGTCTTTGGCCTCGGCGGCGACCTGCTTCGCCTCCTCGACGGCGGTGTCCTCGACCAGCCCGCCGCCGGTCGGCCAGCCGCGCGCCTTGAAGAACGTGTTGGCCATGGCGCCCCCGATCAGCAGCGCGTCGACTTTCTTCAAGAGCGCGCGCAGGACCCCGACCTTGGTCGACACCTTCGCGCCGCCGACGACCGCAACCATCGGACGGCGCGGGTTGTCGAGCGCCCTGTGCAGGGCCTCCAGCTCGGCTTCCATCAGCTCGCCGGCGAACGCCGGCAGGTACGCGGCCACGCCCACGACGGAAGCATGCGCCCGGTGCGACGCGGCGAATGCGTCGTTGACGAAGATGTCGCCCAGCGAGGCAAGCTCGCGCGCAAACGCGGGGTCGTTGGCCTCGTCCTCTTTGTGGTAGCGGACGTTTTCGAGCAGTAGAACGTGGCCTGACTGCAGCCTGTCCACCGCACGCGTCACGGCCTCACCGACGCAGTCCTCGGCGAACTGGACCTCGCGGCCGACGCTGCGCCCGAGGTCGCCCACCACCGCCCTCAGGGACAGCTCCTTCTCGCGGTCCCTGGGACGGCCAAGGTGGGACATGACGACGACGCGGGCACCGCGGTGGGCCAGGTGCTGCAGCGTCGGGGCGGCGGCGCGCACACGGGAGTCGTCGCTCACGGCGCCGTTCGACATCGGGACGTTCAGGTCCTCGCGCACGAGAACACGCTTGCCGGCGACGTCGACGGTCGAGATCGAAGCTTTCAGAGCCGCTCCGCCATGTACGAGATGAGGTCGACCATGCGGCAGCTGAAACCCCACTCGTTGTCGTACCAACTCACGACCTTCGCCCAGTTGTCGCCCAGCGTCAGGGTCAGTGGTGCATCGACGATCGAGGAGTGCGGGTTGCTCTTGAAGTCCGACGACACGAGCTCCTCGTGGCTCACGGCCAGGATGCCCCGCAGCTCGCCGCCGGCCGCCTCGTCGAACGCGGCGTTGATGTCCTCGGCCGTGGTGTCCCTGACAAGCTGCACCGTGAGGTCGACGACCGAGCAGTCCAGGACCGGCACGCGGAAGGCCATGCCAGCGAACTTGCCCGAGAGCTCCGGCAGCACCTCCGCCACCGCTCGATTGGCGCCGGTCGACGTCGGGATGATGTTGTCCGCCGCCGCACGCGCGCGACGGAGGTCTTTGTGCGGCAGGTCCTGCAGCTTCTGATCAGCGGTGTACGCGTGGATCGTCGTCATCATGCCGCGCTCGATGCCAAACGACTCGTTAAGAACCTTCGCCAGCGGCACGAAACAGTTCGTGGTGCAGCTCGCGTTGGAGATGACGTTGTGCTTCGCGGGGTCGTACCCCTTGTGGTTCACGCCCATGACGATCGTGTAGTCCTGGTTGGTGGCGGGGGCGGAGATGATCACCTTCTTCGCGCCGCCCTTGTCGATGTGGACGCGGGCCTTGTTGGCGTCCGTGAAGAGTCCCGTCGACTCGACCACGAGGTCGATACCGAGGTCGTGCCAGGGAAGCTCACCAGGGTCTTTCTGGCTCAGGAACTTGACGGCGTGGCCGTCGACGTGGATCGTTTCACCCTCGACCCGGACGTCCGGCGCGAACGTGCCGAGCGCGGTGTCGTGCTTGAGCAGGTGGCCGAAGGTCTTGGCGTCG
>DASWDZ010000165.1:0-33337 GCA_036395015.1 Candidatus Dormiibacterota bacterium
ACCTGGAGCCGGAGATTGGCGGAGCCGTCGAGGGTGGTGCCGATCTTGTAAGTGTCCGGGCCGTGGTAGCCGGCATACACCTGGATGTTGAAGGTCAGGTCCTTGTCACCGAGCTTGCCTTTCACCAGGGCGTTGAACTGCGTTTGGTTGTTGAAGAGGTGGCAGTCGACGTCGGCGGTCGTGAGCGTCCCTGGCGCCGGTCCGGTGAACACCAGATGCACTTTGGAGGCGGCGGCTGGCGACGTACCCGAGCATGGGCCGCAAGTGCCCGCCAAGAAGACGACTGCAACCGCGGCGAAGGTCCGGACCATGCGCGCATTTTGGTGCAGCCGGCCCGCTCAGATCGGTCTATGCTCGAAATATGGACGCGTGGGCGCTGCCGCTGGCACTCGTAATCCTGTGTCTGTCGTGCGTCGTGTTGGGCCTGTTGTCGGCCGACTCGAGGCCTGGTTTTGCCGGCGTACGGTCAAGCTACAAGGAGCGCTGGTTCCCGCACTCCCGGCGCGACTGACCCGCCGTCCGCGTCGAATGCTCGCCGAGTCGCCTTTCGCGGGCGGTTGTAAGGCGACTGGCGGCGCAGTCGGCGTCTAGGGGACCCGTCCGGCGAGACTTACGATCATCGCCGTGCGAATGGCGGTCGTGAAGCGGAAGGTCGCTACCTTCCTGCGGGTGCGCCTACCCAACCCGCGAGTCCTGTGGGTTTTACTCGCCATCGTCACGCTCCGCCGCAGAGTAGATGGCACTGCTGACGGTCGCCTGCAGCCGCCTCGCGATTTCGGGCTCATGGCGCAGGAAGATCTGCCAGCTGCTTGCAAGGCGCAGCGCGGCGGTGTCAAGCCTCCCCGGATCCAGGCTGGCGGTCTTTGCCCGGATGAAGGCTAGCTGCAACACCTCGCGGTAGGGGTCACCGAATGTTGGTGACAACGCGGCCGAATCGATCAGCCATTCTCGGACGAGCTCCCGAACTTTGACTTTGTGATCCGGTCGATAACGGCGGCCGGACAGGATCATTCGGACTTGATTCAGTAGCTCCTTTTCGATGCATTCCTCGGCGACCTGGGTGTTGCGCAGTCCGACCATCAACGATGAGAAAGGCAGCCATCGGACCGAGTTCGACACACTGAAGTCAACAGCGTCCATCTCGCGGAGGGACCACAGAGCAACCGAAACGATGAACACTGCAAGGTCCCGTGGGGCGACGCGCGAACCCGGTTTTCTTGCCAGCATCAGCCGTCCCCGCGCCAGAGCAACAACGCTGTTGGGGAGCAACAGCTCGCGATCCTCTGGGGTGTCTCCCACCGATCCGATCCTAACCTCGCGGATCTGATGCGCGAGGCGCTTTTTTACGGAGGAGATCGGAGCAGAGTGGTGGAGGCGGCGGGAGTTGAACCCGCGTCCGAAGCAGCGTCCCCCGGGATCTCTACGAGCGTGTCCGAGATTTTGGTTCTCGCTTGGCGGCTCCTCTCGACGGGATCCGCTTCTGCCAGCCGCGGTGACTGTCCTACCTCAGGGCCGTGGCGCCCCTGCGGTAGCGATCCGGTCTATGTGACACCGTTCCTCGGTCCGCCGGATTGACCGTGGGCGGCGCCCGGGCTCAATGGCCCGGGGCTTCAACCTCTACTGCTTACGCAGCGAAGGCGAAAGCGGTTTCGTTCTTGGCGTTTGTGAAACGCTGCGCTGTAACGCTCGCGGCTCTCGGCTCGCAATCCCGAAGCTCAACTGCCCCGTCGAGACCGGACGCCCCCACGAAGCTGAACCTGGTTGCCACCCAATCTTACCCACCGGACCCCGCACCTACACTTGATCGAAGCATGGCCGCCGTCGACCTCGACCGCATCGGCCGCGCCAGCCTCAAAGAGCTCGGCGACATCCGCATCGATGACGTGCTCTCGTTCATCGACCGCGGCATCGAGAACATGCCCAGCTACATGGACCTCTACCGCCGGTGGGAGACCCAGCAGTGGTCGGTCGGCGACCTCGACTTCAGCCTGGACCGCCAGGACTGGCTCGAGTCGACCGACCTCGACAGGAAGGCGACGTTCTGGTCGCATCGCCTGTTCTTCAACGGTGAGGAGCGCGTCACCTCCACCCTCGCGCCCTTCGTCTGGGCGGCGCCGTCACCGGAGATCGAGGTCTTCCTTTCCACGCAGATGGTCGACGAGGCTCGGCACACGGTCTTCTTCGACCGCTGGTGGCACGAGGTGCCCGGCACCGGTGCGGAAAACATGGCCGAGCTCCTGAAGGAGATTCGCCCCGACGCCAACGCGGGCTACAACGAGCTTTTCTACGACCGGCTGCCTTCGACTGCTCAGCGTCTCGCCAGCAATCCGAAAGACTTCGACGCCTTCGTCGAAGGAGTCACGCTCTACCACATCGTCATCGAGGCGACGATCGCCCTCACGGGCCAGCGCTTCGAGCTGGAAGCGATGCGCGAACAGGGTCTCACCGACCGCGGCTTCTACCGCGGCTTCACCGCGGTGGCGCGCGACGAGTCGCGTCACGTCAACTTCGGGATCAAAGTTCTGCAGGAAGCGGTACGCGAAAACCCCGAGCGCTACGCGCCCATCATCCAGAAGACCCTGGTCGAGTGCCTACCTCTCATCAGCGGCACCCTCGACCCGCCAGACCCCCGCTACATCACGGAGTACGGGCACACCGAGAGCGAGATCGTTCAGTTCGCGATCGACTCCCTCAACAAGAGACTCCGCGCGATCGGCATCAACCTCGCCGCCTGATCAGTCCTTGCGCATCCAGGGCGTCATGGTGACGCCGACCAGCAATCCCTCCGGGCTGATGAGGCGCGTCACGGCCTGGCCCCAGGGCTCGGTGCGGTTGCGCACGAGGAGCTTGTAGCCCGCCTCCTCGAGCTCGCGCGTGGCCGTCTCCACATCGTCGACGTCGAACTCGAGCCACGCCTGCGGCCGGGCGATGTCGGCCGGCCACTCGGTGGTGCCAAAACAGGATTCCGCCGCCTGGCTCAGCGGCCACACCGCGAAGGCCCGCGCGCCATCGACCTGCTCGGTGTGCAGGTACTCACCCTCTTCGACCTTGAACGCGATCCCAAGCGCCGACTCGTAGAGGCGCCGCGACTCCGCCACATCGGCGGCGATGGGTCCGAAACCGGCGATGAAGAGCACTTTCATTCGGCGCTACCCTCTCCTAACCGCGCGGGCGATCTCACGCTTGGCCTCGCGCTCGGCGATCGCCGCGCGCTTGTCGTACTGGCGTTTTCCTCTCGCCAGCCCTACCTCGACCTTGGCGTGGTTGCGCGCGAAATACAGCCGCAGCGGGATCAGCGTATAGCCCTTCTGTTTGACCTTGCCGATCAAGCTCGAGATCTCCTTGCGGTGGAGAAGGAGCTTGCGCGGCCGCATCGGTTCTTGATTCATGAGATTGGCCTGCACGTAGGGCGAGATGTGTACGTTCTCGAGCCAGGCCTCGCCGTTGTCGATGCGCACAAACCCATCGCGCAGGTTGGCGCGACCGTTGCGGATCGACTTGACCTCCGGACCGGTCAGCATCAGCCCCGCCTCGTACTTCTCATCGATGAAGTAGTCGTGATAGGCGCGGCGGTTGACCGCGACATCGCGCTCATCGCCTTCAGGCATCGCCGAGCACCTGCTTCGCCGGCGCAGGCCTGCCACCCGGAAGCTGCACCACGTCAGGCACGTACCGATCACCCTCGATGTGCCCGCTCAAGACCTTCACGCGTCCCTTCGCCGTCGGCAGCGTGGCGCCCGGCCACGGCTGCAGGGCCCGCACCCGGCGATCGATCTCGCCGGCCCCCATCTCCCACTCCAGCTCGCCTTCAGCCTTGCTCAGCTTCGCGGCGAGCGTGGCCTGGGAGTGATCCTGGCCGACAACGCGAAGTTCGTCGAAATGCGCCAGCGTGTCCACCAGCAGCTCAGCACCCATGTCCGCCAGACGCGCGCTCAGTGCCGTCGCGTCCTCGCGCTCGCCGATCGCTGTCGCGCGCACGGCCAGGATCGGTCCGTGATCGAGCTTCTCGTCCATCTTCATGATCGTCACGCCGGTCTCATGATCGCCCGCGAGGATGGCACGCGCCACCGGCGCCGCGCCGCGGTGCTTCGGCAGCAGCGACGCGTGGACGTTGATCGCACCCAGCCTGGGGAGCGAAAGCACCGACGCCGGCAGGATCTGGCCGTAGGCGACGACGACCAGGAAATCCGGCGCCAGCGACCGCAGTCGCTCGATCGCCTCCAGATCACGGATGCGCTCCGGCTGATAAGCCTGCAGACCCAGTTCTTCGGCGGCGACCTTGACCGGCGACGGCGTCAGCTTCATGCCCCGATGCGCGGGCCGGTCGGGCTGCGTGACAACCATCAAAGTCTCGTGCCCGGCCTGATCCAGCGCTCGCAGAGACGGCACGGCAAAAGCCGCCGTGCCCGCAAAGACGATCCTGTAGAAGGTGGTCTAGCCCGAAGCCGCGGCGACGGCCTCTTCCTTCTCCTCGCCCATCAGCTCTTCGACGCGCCGCAGCGAGTCCAGGTTGGTCAGGCGATCGGTGAAGAGGACGCCGTCGAGATGATCCAGCTCGTGCTGGAACGCACGAGCGGTGAAGCCGGTCGACTTGACGCGGATCTCCTTGCCGTGGCGGTTGCGGCCCTTGACCACGACCGTCTCCGCCCGCTCCACCTCGCCAACCCAGCCCGGGTAGCTGAGGCAGCCCTCATACCCGACCTGGCTCCCGTCCTTCTTCACCAGCTCGGGATTGACGAGGCCCCAGATCTGCTTGTCGTCGCCTTTGACGACACAGACTCGCAGAGGCACGCCGATCTGGTTCGCCGCCAGCCCGGCGCCGGGCGCATCCAGCATGGTCTCGGTCAGGTCGTCGAGCAGGCGCTGGATGGACGCGTCGACGCGCGCGACCTTCTTCGCCTTTTCGCGCAGGACGGGATGTTCAAAGGTCAAAATCGGCCGAACCACGAGATCGATTCTACCCGCGGGGTCCGAAATCCCAACCTCTCTCAGATCAGCCAGCGCGAGCGCACCATCACGTCGCGGCTCTCGATCTCGTCGTAGCCGCGGAAGGCCTGGATCCGTGTCGGGCGCAGCCGGAAGAACATCCAGCCGTCCATCTCGCGGGGGTCCCAGCCCATCGCGGTTTGGTAGCCGCCGGCGAGCTCCGCCGAGTCCTCGACCGCGCTGCTGTCGATGACCGCGGCGTCGATCACGATCGCGTCGGACGGATCCCCGCCGGCGAGCTTGACGATCGGATTCATCGCGAGGTTGCGCGCTGTGACGCTGGAGCCGTTCGTGGTGATGACGAACTCGTGTCCGTCCCACCACGCCGAAACCGCGATCACGTGCGGTCGCCCTGCGACGTCCGCGCTGATAAGCCAGTACTGGCCCTGCTTCTCGAGCGATGCCAGTACGTCTGCCTTGCGAGTGGCGGTATCTCTCATCTAGGTATGCGGGTCGACGTCATAGCTCCAGTCCCTGCCTCGCGGCGCGAGGTGGCGCGCACGCTCCAGTCCGTCACCCTTGAGTGTGACCTGCCACCGGTACTCGCCGCGAAGCTTGTGGATGAACGCGGGCGATGGGCCCATGACGCGGATGCCCTCGATGCCTTCGCGCAGCAAGCCTGTGGCGAGCGTCTCCGCCGCCTCGCGCGCCGCAGTCGAAGCCCGACCGTCGTCGCGGTCCGTCCGTGTGAGCACGGCGAGGTCCGCGTACGGTGGGAACCCGAACGCCTTTCGCGCCGGAAGCTCGGCGCCGTAGAAGCCTTCGTAGTCGCCGTCGGCCGCACACCGGAGCGCGTAGTGCTCGGGGTTGCTGGTCTGGACGACCGCGCGCGACGCCCCCCCGTCGCGACCGGCCCGGCCGGCGACCTGCGCCACCTGCGAGAAGGTGTTCTCGGCCGAGCGGTAGTCGGGAAAGTGCAGGGGTAGATCGGCGTCGACGACACCGACGCACGTCACCGACGGCAGGTCGAGCCCACGCGTCACCAGCTGGGTGCCGACCAGGATGTCCGCGCGACGCTCGCTGAACGCTTCCCACACCCGGAAGTAGGAGTCGGGACCGCGCGCGATATCGCTGTCCAGGCGCAGGACTCGCGCGGTGGGCCACATCGTCTTCACCATCCCCTCGAGCTTTTGCGTGCCCATGCCAAGGCCGCGGATGTTGCGCGAGCCACAGAAATCGCAAACCGATGGCATGGCGCGGGCGTAACCGCAGTAGTGGCAAACAAGGCCGTCGATCTCGGCATGCTGAACCAGGGCGACCGAGCACCCCAGGCACTGCACCGAGCGCCCGCAGTCGCGACACATCACATACGTGGCCAGGCCGCGGCGGTTCAGGTACAGGATCGTCTGCTCCTCGCTCTCGAGCGTCCGCGTCACCGCCTCGACCAGCCGGCGCGAGAGCGGCTGGCGGTTGCCTTCGGCCGCCTCGTCGCGCATGTCGACCAGCTCGACCTCGGCGTCGTGACCACGAATGCGTTTCGTGAGCCTGGCGAGGGCCATCTCACCCTTCGAAGCCGCGAAGTAGATGGCCACGCTGGGCGTCGCCGACCCGGCGATCAGCCGCGCGCCGGTGAGCGAGGCCAGACGGCGGGCCACCCAGCCCGCTTCGTAGCGCGGCGTTCGGTCCTGCTTGTACGCCGCGGAACCCTCTTCGTCGAGGCAGACCAGGCCGAGCCGTGGAATCGGCGCGAACACCGCCGAGCGGCTTCCGAGCACCACCTGGGCCTCGCCGCGACGAGTCCGCCACCACTGCTGCGCCCGCTCGAGCTCGGTCAGCTGCGTGTGCAGCACCGCGATCGGAGCGTCCAGGCGTGCTCGCACGCGCTGGACGAGCTGCGGCGTCAGCGAGATCTCGGGCACGAGAAGCAGGACACGAAGTCCCTCGCTCAACGCGCGCTCGGCGGCGGCCAGGTACACCTCGGTCTTGCCGCTGGCGATGACGCCGTGGAGAAGGGTGACCTCGTTGGCGCTCGCCACGTCGAGGGCCGCCCGTTGTTCGCCCGTGAGGGCGACCTTCTCGCGCCCTGGTCCAGGGCCTGTCGCCAGCTCGAGCAGGCGAGAGTGCCGGCGCTGCCTGCTCGACGGCTCTGACCCCGCCTTGCCGGTGCCGCGAACGCGCGGCGGCAGCATGGCCCGGATGCACTCGATCAGCGGCACCCAGTAGTGGTCGGCGACCAGGCGAGCGAGGGCGACCTGGTGCGGCAGCAGGAGCGGATCCGCGCCGGCACCTGAGATCGGCCTGGTCTCGACCTCCGGCTCCTCGGTGCCGAGCGAGACCACGAAGCCGTACGTGCTGCGCCGTCCGAACGGCACCGTGACGCGGTGCCCGGGCACGATGTCGAGGCCCTCGGGCACGGAGTAGGTGAAGGTCTCCCGGCCGAGGGCGCGTCCGGCCTCGACCGCCACTTCCGCGTACAGCAGGCTTAAGCCCCTCTCCCCAACCCTCTCCCCGATGGGAAGAGGGCGGCGAGCTTCGGAACGATCAGATCGAGGATGCGATCCGCCATCTCGCGCTTGGTCGCCTTTTCCAGCTCGTGCCGAGAGCCGTCCGCGAACAGCAGCACACCGGCGTTGTACTCGCTGCCGAAACCGATGTCGCGCCGAGAGATGTCGTTGGCGACGATCGCGTGCAAGCCCTTTCGCTTCATCTTCTCGACGCCCTTGGCGTCGAGGTCCGAGTCTTCCGCCGCGAAGCCAACGCGAAACACACCGGCCAGCGACTCGTCGCCGGCCAGCGAGGCGACCAGGTCGGGGATCGGCTCCAGCTCGAGGTTCAGGCTCGGCGTCTCCTCGCGCCGGATCTTGTGCCGCGCAGTTCTCGAAGGTCGGAAGTCGCCGACCGCGGCCGCCATCAGCAAGAGGTCCGCGCCGCGCAGCTGGGTGCGCAGCTCGGCCAGCATCTCCTCCGCGGTGTCGACATGCTGGACCTCGACGCCGTGGTGCGGCGAGTGCGGTGCCGCGCTTACAAGAGTCACCTGCGCTCCGCGGTCGGCAGCCGCGGCCGCAAGCGCGAAGCCCATCTTGCCGCTCGAGTAGTTGCTGATGAAGCGCACGGGGTCGATCGGTTCGCGCGTCCCACCGGCGGTGACGACGACGCGGCGTCCGGCGAGGTCGTAGCGCACGCGCGCCGCGTGGACCAGGGCTTTGAAGATCGCTTGCGCACTTGCGAGGCGCCCGGTGCCGATGTGACCGCTGGCCAGGTGCCCCGACTCCGGCTCGACGATGGTCACGCCGCGCCGCCGCAGCGTGGCCAGGTTCTCCTGGACCGCCGGCTTCGACCACATGGCGTCGTTCATCGCCGGCGCGACCACGACCGGACAGCGCGCGGCGAGCAGGGTCGCGGTCACGATATCGTCCGAGCGACCGGCCGCGATCCGGCCGATCACGTTTGCAGTGGCCGGCGCGACCAGGACGAGCTGGGCCCAGTCGCCGAGGAAGACGTGCGGCTCAGGCGTCGGGCCGCCGCTCCAGAGCGCGGTCTGGACACCTTGCCCCGTGACCCCTTCGAACGTCGGCGGGCCGACAAAGCGCGTGGCGGACGGGGTCATGGCCACGCGCACCTGGCTGCCCGACTGCACCAGCGCCGAAGCGAGGTCGACGACCTTGTAGGCTGCGACGCCGCCCGAGACCAGGAGCGCGATGCGCAGGCCGCGCAGCTCGTCCGGAACCGGAGTTGGGTCGAGTGGCATCAGAGTCTCCGGACTAAGTTTGCCGCTCTCGGGCCTGGCGGATGATCTCCAGGATCTCGCTCACCGCACGATCGATGTCGTCGTTGGTGACCACGTGCTGATAGTGCCTCGCGAACTCCATCTCCTTGACGGCGATCTTGCGACGGGAGGCGAGGTCCTGTGGCGATTCGCTGCCGCGGCCCTCCTGGCGCCGCTCCAGCTCCTGCTCCGAGGGAGCGACGACGAAGATGAAGATGCCGTCCGGGACGAGACGCCGTACCTGCTCCGCGCCCTGGACGTCGATCTTGAGCAGCACGTCGCGGCCGCTGTCGCGGATCTTTTCGACCCGGTCGCGGAAGGTGCCGTACAGGTGGCCGTTGTAGGTCGCGTGCTCCAGGAAGGCGCCTTTGCGGACCAGGTCCTCGAACTGCTCTCGGGTGAGGAAGGTGTAGTTCTGGTCGGGTTTCTCATCTGGCCGTGGCTGTCGCGTCGTGCCGGATACGGAGTACTGGACGTTGGGGTCCAGCTCGAGCACGCGCCGGATGAGAGTGTCCTTGCCGACCCCTGATGGGCCGGAGATGACGATGAGGAGGCCGCGCTTCATGCCAGCGACCTCCAGAAGCCGTCGAAGTCCGCCGGCGGTGGCGCTTCGAACGTCATCTCGGCACCGGTGCGCGGGTGACGCAGGCGCAGCCGCCACGCATGCAGCATCGGCCGCCCAAGATCGCGCTCGCGGCCGCCATATTCGCTGTCACCGGCGACGGGGTGGCCGAGCGCCGCGAGGTGGACCCGGATCTGGTGCGTGCGCCCGGTGTCGAGGTCACAGCGCAAAAGGGTATGGCTTCGCTTCCTCGCGACGACTTCGTAGCGAGTGCGCGCAAAACGGCCGCCCGCGACCACGGCCATCCGCTTGCGCTCCCGCGGGTGGCGCCCGATCGGGCCCTCGAGCTCCCCGGCATCGTCCTTGACGCTCCCGCGGACGATGGCGAGATACGTCCGGCTCAGCGAACGGTCCTTCAGTTGTTCAGATAGCCTTCGGTGGCTTGCGTCGTTGCGTGCGACCACGATGAGTCCCGATGTGCCCTTGTCGAGTCGATGCACGATCCCGGGCCGCGGCTCTCCGCCCATCGCCGACCAGGTGCCGCCCCGGCCAAGCAGCGCATGCACGAGGGTTCCCGTGTAGTGCCCTGGGGCCGGATGGACGACCATCCCCGCCGGCTTGTTGATGACGGCGACGTCATCGTCTTCGTAAAGGACGTCCAGAGGGATGGCCTCCGCGACCGCCTGGACCACGAAGGCGTCCGGTATCTCCAGGTCGACGACATCTCCCGCGACCACGCGGTCCGAAGGGTCGGCGGGATGACCGTTGACGTTTACCAGGTGGCCCTTGATCAGTCGTGCGGCTGCGGAGCGGCTCAGGTCGGGCGCTTGCTCGGCGAGGAAGCGGTCCAGCCTCGGCGCCCCGGCGGTCGCCGTTACGCGGAGGGTCTTCGTAAGAAGTAGGTGGCGATCAACAGCAACACGCCGATGGTGATCGCCGAGTCCGCCACATTGAACACCGGCCAGAAGTGGAAGTTGATGAAATCGGTGACGGTGCCGTAGACGATGCGGTCGAAGCCGTTACCGACCGTGCCGCCCATGATCAAACCAAGCGCGCCGAAGCTCCACTGGTCGCCGGGGTTGCGCATGACGTAGATGGCCAGCCCGACGGCGACCACGACGGACGCGATCAGGAACAAACCGGCCCCGGCCGGCAGGAAGCCGAAGGCCGCGCCTGAGTTCCGCACGTTCGTGATGCCGACCAGGTGGCCGATCACCGGCACCTCGGTGCCGTACGGGATCTGCGACGCGACCAGGCTTTTGGTCACGCGGTCGAGGATGAAGACCACGATCGCGACGCCCGCGAAGAGGATGCGGGACCACGAATCTAGTTTCGCCTGAGTCCGATCCAGATCTGTTCTCCCTCGAGCATCAGCTGCTCGCCGTCGAATCCATCATCGCGCCCGGGCGCGAATGTGACCGACAGCGTCTCCGACTTGATGTAGTCGCCGTGCCGCTGCAGCGCCCGCACCAGCAAGCCGTCCGCGTCGTAGCGCGTGTCGATGCGGTCCTCCACGTTCAGGCCCAGCTTCTTGCGGCGATCCTGGATGATGCGCACCACCTCGCGCGCGAGACCCTCGAGCTTGAGCTCCTCCGTGATCACGGTGTCCAGCTCAACCCGATCGGCGCGGAAGGTAAGGCTCTTGACATTCAGCTCGTCGCGCACGATGGCAGCGATGTCCTCAGGAAGGAGATCGCCGGGTAGCGCGATCGAGGCGAGCGGCTGACGCACCTTCAGCCGCGCGGCGTCTCGGGCGGCGAGCCCGGCCTCGACCGCCTGCCGCGCCCGCGCCATATCGGCCTCGATCTGAGGCTCGACCGCCGAGCTCGGGTGCGGGAAATCGGCGAGGTGGACGGACTTGCCTTCCGAGAGGTTGCGATAGATCGCATCCGCAACGAAAGGCGCAAAGGGCGCCATCAGCGAAGTGAGTGTACGCAGGGCCTCATACAGGGTCTGGTAGGCGGCCAGCTTGTCGCGGTCGGACTGCGACTTCCAGAATCGCCGGCGGGAACGCCGGATGTACCAGTTCGACAGGTCGTCCACGAATCGCTGGATGCGCCGCGCGGGCTCGACTGCGTCATAGGCGTCGAGGCCCGTGGTGACGGAGTCCACCAGCCCGCCGAGCTTGGAGAGCAGCCACCGGTCGAGCACGTGCCGTTCCGCGTTGGAAACGGGAGCCTGCGACGGATCGAATTTGTCGAGGCGTGCGTACGTGACAAAGAAGGCGTAGCAGTTCCAGAGCGGGATGAAGAACTGCTGGACGGTCTCGCGGAGCGCGGCGTCCCCAGTCCGGTAGTTCTCCCCAACCTGCGTCGACGTGTAGAAGTACCAACGGACGGCATCCGAGCCGAACGTGTCGAAGAGGTAGTTGGGGTCGAGCACGTTGCCGCGAGATTTCGACGCCTTCTTGCCTTTGGGGTCGACGACGTGGCCGAGGCAGATCACGTTGCGATACGAGTTCTGCTTGAACAGCAGGGTCGAGATCGCGAGCAGCGTGTAGAACCACCCGCGCGTCTGGTCGACCGCCTCCGAGATGAAGTCGGCCGGAAAGGTCTGCTCAAACAGCTCTTTGCCGCCGCGCGGGTAGCCGCGCTGGGCGAAAGGCATCGAGCCGGAGTCAAACCAGGTGTCGAGCACCTCCGGCACCCGGCGCATGACGCCGCCGCACTTCTCGCAGGGCAGCGTGACCTCGTCGATATGAGGCCGGTGGAGGTCCGTGTCCTCCTTGAGGCCGAGCTCGGCCGCAGAGCTGACGATCCGCTGCTCGCCGCAGCCTTCACAGATCCAGATCGGCACCGGCGTACCCCAGTAGCGGCTGCGTGAGAACTGCCAGTCGATGTTGTTCTGTAGCCAGTCACCCATGCGTCCGTTCTTGATGTGCTCCGGCACCCAGTTCGTGGCGTTGTTGTTCGCGATCAGCTCCTCCCGGCGCGCCGTCGTGCGGATGTACCAGGCGTCGAGGGCGTAGTAGATGAGCGGGGTGCCGCATCGCCAGCAGAACGGGTACGTGTGCAGGATCGTCTCCGCCTTGTAGACGAGTCCGCGCTCCTTGAGGTCGTCCATGATCACCGGGTCGGCCTCCTTCACGTGCAGCCCCGCAAACTTCTCGACGAAGGGCAGGAACTTGCCGTCGAGGCCGACGGTGTGCTTGAACGGGATTCCCTTCTCCTGGCAGAGGCGCAGGTCGTCGACGCCGTAGAGCGCCGACGTGTGCACAACGCCCGTGCCTTCGTCGGTCGAGACGAAGTCCGCGTCGACGACGTAGTGCGCGCGGCCCTGCTCGGGCACCGAGTACGGATAGAGAGGCTCGTACTCGAGGCCGACGAGGTCGCGTCCCTTCATGCGTTGGACAACGTCCGGCGGCTCTTTGAGCACGCTCCCCACAGCCTCGGCCAGGATGAGGTACTCGTCGCCTTCCTTGACCTTGATGTAGTCCATCTCGTTGTCGACCGCCAGTGCGACGTTGCCCGGCAGCGTCCAGGGCGTGGTCGTCCAGGCCAGGATCGACGTCTTGGAATCCTTCTTCAGGCGGAAGCGGATGTAAACGCTCGGGTCGGGCACGTCGTCGCGATAGCCCAGGGACAGCTCGTGGCTCGACAGCGGGGTCGCGCAGCGCGAGCAGTAGGGCGCGACGCGAAAGCCCTTGTAGATGAGGTCCTGCTTCCACATCTCGCTGAGCGCCCACCAGACCGACTGGATGTAGTCGGAGGTCAGCGTCCAGTACGCGTGGTCGTAGTCCTGCCAGAACGCCATCCGCTCGCTGAAGGCCCGCCAGTCCTCGACGTACTCGTACACGCTCTGCCGGCAGAGCTCGTTGAACCTCTCGACGCCGATCTCGTTCTCGATCTCGAACTTGCCCGAGATCTTGAGCTTCTTCTCGACCTCGATCTCGACGGGCAGTCCGTGCGTGTCCCAGCCCGCCTTGCGCTCGACGTAAAAGCCCTGCATCGTCTTGTAGCGCCCGAAGAGGTCCTTGAAGGCGCGGGCGAGGATGTGGTGGGTGGCCGGCTTGCCGTTGGCGGTCGGCGGGCCCTCGTAGAAGACAAAGCGCGGCTTGCCTTCGCGTATGTCCAGCGATCGCTGGAAGGTGTCTTCCTCCTTCCAGGTCGCCATTAGCTTCTTCTCGAGGTCAGGGAAGCTGACCCGCTGATCGACTTTCTCGAACACTTTCACTCCACAGAGAAACGGATTTCCGGTCTCTGGGACGAGTCCGTGCGACCCGCGGTACCACCCAGATTCCCGAGGCCACCACCTCGGACTCTCTTTGGGTTGCGGCTCAGGAGTGATCTCGACCCCGTCATCGGCCGCCCGGGTCTCACCTTGCCCGGGCTCTCTGTGGGCCGTTCAAACGGACCTACCTGTCTCCGTCAGCGCCGCAAGGAACTCGATTTTACCTAGTAGACGTTGCGCAGGACGATGATCAGGAAGTACGCGCCGAGCATGACGACCATCGGTGAGAGGTCGATGCCCGACATCGGAGGGAGCCAGCGGCGCACCGGTGCGAGGATCGGCTCGGTCACCCGGTAGGCGAAGCGCGTGACCGCGTTCGTCGGGTAAGGGCTGACCCACGAGAAGATGACGCGGATCAGCATCACGATGATGAAGACGTAGAGCAGGTTGGTCACGACCTGGGCGACGAGAAACATCAGGGCCGTGGTCCAAACAGGACCTGGCCCAGCCGCAACATCGTGCTGCCTGCCTTCACCGCAGCCTCGAAGTCCCCACTCATCCCCATAGAAAGGATAGGGAGCGCCTTTCCCAGGCGCTGCTGAGCGTCGTCTCGGAGCCTTCGCAGCTCTTCGAAAGCGGGCGTGGGGTCGCCGCTCGCCGGGCCCATCGCCATCAGCCCCTGGAGGTCGAGCATCTCCGCAACTTCATCGATCAGTGCCGGCGCCTCCGCGGCGTCGACCCCGGTCTTCTGCTTCTCGCGGGCGACGTTGACCTCGACGAGGACGGGCTGCGCAGAGTCGACGGCCGCCACAGCCTCCGCGACACGCCGCGAGTCGATGGACTGCAGGAGGACGAAGCGCCCCGCGATCACGCGGACCTTATTGGTCTGGAGGTGGCCGATGAGGTGCCACCGCGCACCTTCCACCTCGTCCATCTTGCGCAGCGCCTCCTGGACGCGGTTCTCGCCCAGGTTCTTGAGTCCTGCGTCCATCGCCTGCCGGCAGACGTCCGGGCCGAACGCCTTGGTGACCGCGACGATGGTGACATCGTCAGGATTGCGACCGGCGCGCTCGACACGTTCGCGGACCAGTCGGAGGTTGTCGGCGACGCTCACCGCAAGGCGACGATGGCGCCGAATCGCTTGCCGTCCGGGTGCCGGCGGTGTGATGGAAACAGGTAGCTCTCCTTGGTGCACATCCCGATGTCGTAGACCGCCTTCACGCCCTCCGCCTTCAGCTGCGCCGTGTTGGCGGCGGCCAGGTCGAGGACCCATCGCCCACCAGCACTCGGGCCGACGAAGCGCGCGTCGAACCTTGCCGCGACCTCCTCGCCGACTTCGTAGCAGCGCCCACAGATCCCGGGCCCGATGCCCGCTCGGATGTGCCGGCAGCCAAACTCGTCGCGCATGAAGCCGGCCGCGGCGCCCACGACGCCCGCCGCGGTGCCTCGCCACCCGGCGTGCACGAGCCCGGCCACGCGCTTCTCGGGGTCCCAGAGCACGATCGGGTAGCAGTCGGCGAACGTGGCGAAGAGAGTCATGCCGGGTCGATCCGTGACAATCGCGTCAACGTCGTCCACCGCGCCGGGCGCGTCGGCGCGGGCCACGTCCGCGCCGTGCACTGCGCCGATCGTGGTCAGCTCGGCGCCATCGAGGTCGAGGGCATGGACAAAGGCTCGCCTGGCGGCGAGCACGGGCGCCGGGTCGGGGGCGTGCTTCAAGCCCACCGAGCCGACGGCGATCGTCGAGAAACCGTGGACGAAGCCCGGCTCGTCGGCAAGCTCGGGCACCATCAGGACCGCGGGCGTCGTCCTCACGACGTGAGTATTACGAACGCCGGCTGCTCAGTACCTGCTCGATCTCCCGCTTGACCTGCTGGAGGTCCATGAACTCCCGGTAGACGGAGGCGAAGCGGATGTAGGCGACCTCGTCCAGGTCGCGCAGCCGCTCCATCACCATCTCGCCGATCTCCCCGCTCGGGATCTCGACCCGCCCCGACCGGCGCAGCTCCGCCTCGATGTCGTCGACGATCGCACGCAGGCGCTCCGGCGAGATGTCGCGCTTCTCGGTCGCCTTCTTCAGGCCGGTGAACAGCTTCTGGGGGTCGAAGTCCTCCCGCCGCCCGTCCTTCTTGATGACGAAGAAGGGGACGGTCTCAACCCGCTCGTAGGTGGTGAAGCGCTGCCCGCACTGCAGGCATTCTCGCCTGCGGCGAATCGCCTCCCCGACCTCCGAGTCGCGGGAGTCGACCACCTTCAGGTCGTGGTGACCGCAGTACGGGCAACGCACCTAACAACTCCTCTGTGACTACATCCGGTTGCGCAGGAAGGCAGGGATGTTGATGTCTCCGAGCTCTTCGAGGCCGAACTCGGGCCGGTCGATCGTACGACGCGACGTCTCCTGCCTCGCCTCCTGCTGCGTCTTGCCGCCGAACCCGGTGGCGATGACAGTGATCTTGATCTCACCCGCCATCGTGTCGTCGCGGACCACGCCGAAGATGATGTTGGCGCCCGGGTCGGCCGCGGAACGCACGATCTCCGCCGCCCTCTGGACCTCCTGCAGCGTGATGTCCTTGCCGGCGGTGATGTTGAAGAGGATGCCCTTGGCGCCGTCGATCGACGTCTCCAGCAGAGGGCTGGACACTGCCTGCTTGGCGGCGTCCTCGGCGCGCGAGTCGCCGGCGCCGTGGCCGATGCCCATGAGCGCCTCGCCAGCGTTCTCCATGATCGCCTTCACGTCAGCGAAGTCGAGGTTGATGACGCCCGGCTGGGTGACGAGGTCGGAGATGCCCTGCACGCCCTGGCGCAGGACGTCGTCAGCCATCCGGAAGGCCTCCTCGAGCGTCGTCTTCGAGCTGGCAACCTGGGCCAGCCGGTCGTTGGGGATGACGATCAGCGCGTCGACCTGACCGCGCAGGGCCTTGATGCCCTCTTCCGCGGTGTCGTTGCGGATGCGGCCCTCGAAGCCGAAAGGCCGCGTCACCACCCCGATGGTCAAAGCCCCCGCTTCCTTGGCCAGCTCGGCCACGATGGCCGCCGATCCGGTTCCGGTCCCGCCGCCCATGCCGGCGGTGATGAACACCATGTCCGACTCCTGGACCACTGCCGACAGCTCGGTCCGGCTCTCGTCCGCGGCGTCGCGGCCGCGCGTCCAGTCGCCGCCTGCGCCCAGGCCACGCGTGACCTTGTTTCCGATCTGGACCTTGACGTCCGCCTGGCAGCGCTCGAGCGCCTGCTTGTCGGTGTTGACCGCGATGAACTGGACTTTGAGCGCCTTCGAGATCATGCGATTGACGGCGTTGCCGCCGCCGCCACCGCAGCCGACGACCTTGATCCGCGCTCGTCCCTCGTGCAGCTCGCTCTCTTTCATGACGATCAGGTGATCCTCCTTCGAATGTGCTTTGGCCATGGCGAGCTCAAGTTGGTTCTTGGTGTGTTCTCTAGAAAAAATCGCGCAGCCACCTCACTGTTTTTTGATACGTGTTGCCGAACGTGACGGGCAGGCGCGCGTTCCCATAGCTGTGGTCGCGGGCTCTCGCCCCCCACTTGACCAGCCCGCCCGCGACCGCGAACGACGGTCCATGCGCCTTGTCGGCGAGTCCCGCCAGCCCGAGCGGTTGTCCGAGGCGCGCCGACGTGTCGAACACGGCCTGGGCCGCGTCCATGGTGCCCATCAGGCGCGACCCACCGCCGGCGACCACGACGCCCGCCGGCAGCAGCTGGTCGAACCCGGTCTTGCGGACCTCTTCGCGGGCCATCTTGAAGATCTCGACCATGCGCGGGCCGATGATCTCGGCCAGGAAGCGGCGCGGCAGGGCCTGGATCCGGTCGCCACCTACCTGGCGCACCTCGACCTTCTCACCGTGGTCGATCACGTCCGGCAGCGCGTGCCCGTAGTTGAGCTTGAGGCTCTCCGCCTCGTCGAGCGTGGTCCGGAGGCCGATCGCGATGTCGCTGGTCACGTGGTTGCCGCCGACCGGGAGCACCGCCAGGTGGCGCGCCGAGCCTTCGTTGTAGACGACGACGTTGGTCGTGCCGGCGCCGATCTCGACCAGGCAGACGCCGAGCTCGACCTCCTGCGGAGTCAGGACTCCCTCGCCACCGGCGAGGCCCGCACACACGACGTCCTCGACGTCGAAGCCCGCGCCGTGCACGCACTTGATCACGTTCTGGACCGCGGTCTGGGCTCCCGTGATGATGTTGGTCTCGACCTCGAGCCGGCGGCCGGTCATGCCGACCGCGTCGCGGACGCCGTCCTGACCGTCCACGGTGTAGGCGCGCGGGATCACGTGGATGACCTGGCGGTCGGACGCGATGCTGACCGCGCGGCTGGCCTCGACCACCCGCTGCACGTCGTCGTCGCCGATCTCATGGTCGGGATGCGCGACGGCGACGACGCCAGTCGAGTTCTGGCTCCAGAGATGGGTGCCGCCGAGGGAGACGACGACCGACTCGATGCGATGGCCCGCCATGCGCTCGGCCGCGACCGTGGCGGCCTGGATGGAGGCGATCGTTTTCTCGAGGTTGACGACCACGCCTTTGCGCAGGCCGTCAGATGGGGTCTCCCCCACGCCGAGGATGCTCACGGGAGTCCCCGGCTCGTCAGACTCTGCTATGACCACCGCGACCCGGCTGGTGCCCAGGTCGAGACCGACGGTTTTCTTCCGCCGCGACAAAACTGTGCTGAAACGCCTCCTGGAACGTGGGGATATAGACGGCGGGTTGCGGGAAGTATATCGGCTGTCAGGGCCTCGTGGGGCCAGATTTTGTGGCTCGGGCCCGCAGCGTGCCTAGGCGTTGTGGTTCAGACGGTCTTCGGGCAGGTCGCCTCGGCCTTGTTGATCCGGTCGACGTCCGGCTTGATGTAGTTCGCGATGGCGGCGAACTTCTGCAAGCCCAGGATGATGAGGGACCGGCTGTTCGCGTCGTAGCCGCTGATCGCCTGCGACACACCCTGCTCCATCCCGATCCAGTCGTTCTTGAACTGCTGGACGGCCGGGCCGATGCAGACCGGTATGTCGCGCTGGTTCTTCGCCATTGCGTCGTCCACCTCCAGCATCGCCTTGCTCAGCACGATCAAGGCGTCCTTGCATGCCGGCGGGAGCTGCGACGTGCACTTCGCTGAGACCGGTGGCAGTGCATTGCCCGCATCGGTGAGCGACGGGCCCATGTCGATGTTGAGGAACCGGTCTGCGCGCTCATAGTCGGACATGAGCGGCGACGGCGAAGGGACCTGCAAAGACGCGGTGTTGTCTGTCTGAGCGGTCATCAGACCGCGGACCCAGAAAGCCGAAACGCCCAGGGCGACGATCACGAGGATCCCGGTGACGTAGATCCACGTCTGCGACTTGCGCGCGGGTGCGTTCCAGAGCTGCACGGGAGGGGGCTGTTCGACAACGGGATCGGGCGGGGGCGGCGGCGCGGAAACTGCTGCAGGCAGAGGTTGGTCGAGCCAGGCAGGCTGGTCCGACTCGACAGGTTGCGCCGGAGCGGGCGCTGGAACCGGCGCCGGCGCGGGCATCGGCTGCCACGCCTGACCGTCCCACCAGAAATTCCCATCGGGCGAGATCGGCGGCGCCATGGCCCGGGCATTCTGGCCCATCGGGGCCTGCATTGAGTCTCACTTAACGCTTTGTGGTTGGGCTGCCGGGAGCAACGGCAGGTCATTGCTCTGAGTAACTTCCCAGCCGGCTCGCAGGGCGGGCCCAGCCGGGCATCGGATCGTGCATCCCGTGGAACGGGGAGCACTCGCGGTGGTCAGGGAGCCAACAGTGGAGATCGTGGTTCCCGTCTACAACGAAGAGCGCGACCTCGAGCGCAGCGTCCGGCGTTTGCGGGCTTACCTGGACGCTTGCTTTCCGTTCCGCGCCACTGTCACCATCGCCGACAACGCCAGCACCGACGGCACGCAGGAGGTCGGCGAGCAGCTCGCCGACGCGGTTCCTGGTGTGCGCTACATGCGGCTCAGTGACAGAGGACGCGGGCGCGCGCTCGCGGCGGCGTGGCTCATCAGCCGCGCCGACGTCGTCGCCTACATGGACGTCGACCTCTCGACCGACCTCGGCGCGCTGCTCCCCCTGGTGGCACCACTGGTCAGCGGGCACAGCGACGTCGCGATCGGCAGCCGTCTCGCGCCGGGAGCACGCGTCCGCCGCGGTTGGAAGCGCGAGCTCATCTCGCGCTCCAACAACGCGCTGCTGCGCATCACGCTCGGCGCGCGGTTCAAAGACGCGCAGTGCGGCTTCAAGGCGATCCGCGCCGAGACCGCTCGCCGCCTCGTCCCCCAGGTCGAGAACCGCTCCTGGTTTTTCGACACCGAGCTCTTGGTGCTTGCCCAGCGTGCCGGTCTTCGCATCGTCGAGATACCGGTCGACTGGGACGACGACACGGATTCGCGCGTGAGGATCATCCCGACGGCGATCGAAGACTTTCGCGGTGTGTGGCGCTTGATGCTTTCGTTTGGCGCCAAACGTGCGCATCCAGAGCCTTGGGCCCCGTTTGGCGCCACAAGCGCCGAATAGTCACTTGCACGGGTTCGGCGACGGCGACGGTGACGGACGCGGAGTCGCTCCTGGCGACGGCGACGGCGCGACGGGCTGGCGCGACCTGTATCCGACCGCGGGCTCAGACGGGTTCATCACGTTGACGTAGAGAAGGTCGGAGGAGCTGTAGTCAACGAGCCCCTTGCCCGAGATTGCCTTCAGCGCCGCGAGCTTGTCGTGCAGGCTCGCGAACTGCTCAGGTGTCAGCACGCGGCCAAAGTAGACCTTCCAACCGCGCTTGGCGATCATCGTCAGGTCGCCGCACGAGTCGAAGATGAAGCCGGATACGTCCTGGCCCACCAGGGTGGGCATCGCGTTGCGGATGTTGACCACCGCAGTGACCAGCTGAGGGTCAAGAGGTCGATCCCCGGCGTGGGGATCGTTGCCGGCAGGGCCCTGGAGGTCGACCAGGCCGTCGGCACTGCCGGCCGCGCCTAGCACAACGCCCTGGCTCGACAGCCAGAAGAGGTTCTTCGATGGGCCGGCGTGGTAGGCCGCCACCGGCTCCCACTCGCTGACCTGGATCACCACGGATCCGGGCAGTTGCGGCTGCACGGTGGCGGCGCGGACCCAGACCTGGTTCAGAAGGTGGTCGTGGGCGGCCTTGCCGTCGACCGAGATGACCGATGAGCTGCTCGAAACCCCCGCCACGCGCGCAACCTCGGCCGCCGTCAGGTGGTGGGCGCCGATCACCTGGACGCTGCTGACCTCCAGCGCGGGTCCGAACCACAACCAGACCAGCAGCGCCGCCTCCACGCCGGCGCCGAGGATCGCCAGCGCACGCCAGCCCCATGCCACGTCGGGCTCGCGCAGGGCCTTCTCTGAGCGCGTCCACAACTGGCCGCGCAGCGGCTCCGTGCGCTCGACACCCCTTGGCCAGGGCGCGCGCGGCAGGAGGGAGCTCCGGCGCCGGAAACTCACAGCGCCGACCTCACAGTGCTGTGGGGCCCACGTGGTGTTGGAATCGGCCGACGGCGTGGTCCACCAGGCGCACGCACAGCTCGTCGAACTCGACGCCCGCGGCTCGCGCCGCATCGGGCAGCAGCGACAGCTCCGTCAGCCCGGGCACCGTGTTCACCTCGAGGATCCACGGCGTCCCACGAGCGTCGACGATGATGTCGACGCGCGCCATGCCGGAGCATCCAAGCTCCGTGAAAGCCCGCGCCGCGGCCTCCGATGCCGCCACGCGAGCAGCCTCAGGAATGCGGGCCGGGATGATGTGGTGCGACCTGCCGGCCGTGTATTTCGCGTCGTAGTCGTAGACCGGGTTCTCGCTGACGATCTCCAATGTGGGCAGGACCTCCAGCGCCGGGGTGGCCAGGATCCCGACCGTGATCTCGGTGCCGGTGGCGAACTGCTGCACCAGCACACGGCGGTCGTAGCGTCCGGCGAGCACGAGGCCACTCGCGACACCATCGACGTCCTTCGCGATCGTGAGTCCGATGGTCGAGCCCTCGCGCACAGGCTTGACCACGAGCGGGAGGCCGAATCTCGAGACGAGTCGCTCCACGACGTCGGCCGCGACACCCTCTTTGATCTCGAGCTCCTCGAACTCGGGGACGTGAAGCCCAATACCGGCCATGACCTTTCCCGCCCGCGCCTTGTCCATGCAAAGCGCCGAGGCGAGCACGCCGGAGCCGGTGTAGGGCAGCCCGAGGAGCTCGAGCATTCCCTGCACCGTGCCGTCCTCGCCCAGGCGGCCGTGGAGCGCGTTGAAGACGCAGTCGAAACCGGCGTCGCGCAGCGTGTCCCAGGTGTTCGCGTCGAGGTCGACCGGGGTCACCTGGTGCCCGCGCCTGTGCAGCGCCTTCGCGACCTGCTCGCCCGAGCGCATCGAGACCTCACGCTCGGCCGACTTCCCCCCTCTCAAGACGGCAAGCTTCAACTCCAGCGACCCACCATCTCGACCTCAGGCTCGAGCTGGGCGCCGAAGCGGCGCTTCACCTCCACCATCACGCGCTCGATGAGCCGCCTGACGTCGGTGGCCCTGGCGCCGCCCTCGTTGATGATGAAGTTGCCGTGCAGCTCCGAGACCACGGCCGCCCCCTGCCGCGCGCCCTTCAATCCCGCCGCCTGGACCAGCCTCCCCGCCGAGTCGCCGGGTGGGTTCTTGAACACGCTGCCGCAGTTCTTGGTCTTGATGGGCTGGGTCTCGTTGCGCTCCTTGGTCAGCTTGGCCATCATCTGCCTGGCCTCTTCTCCGTCGCCGCGGGCCAGGTGCACGGTGGCCGAGACGACGAGCGCGCCCTTGAGGTCGCCGTCGCGCAGGGCCGACGTGCGATAGCCGAACTTCAGAGCAGGCGGCGTCCAGGTCTGCTTGCCCTTGCCCGGCACGAAACCCTCGACCTCGACGAGCACCTCGCGGATCTCCTTGCCCCAGCAGCCTGCGTCCTGGTAAACGGCGCCGCCGACTGTGCCGGGAACGCCGATCGCGAACTCGAACCCACGCAGGTTCGCATCGGCGACGATGCGCGCGAGCCGCATCATCTTCAGCCCGGCTCCCGCGCGCACGCGCGTGCCCTCGATTGTGTGATCGCGATTCACGACCCGGATGACGAGGCCTTCGATGCCGCGGTCGGCGATCAGGAGGTTGGTACCCGCGCCCAGGAGCAAGTAGGGGATATCGCGCTCGCGGCATCCCTCGATCGCCTTTTCGATCGCCTCTGGGCGCGCCAGCTCGACGAAGAAGTCGGCCGGTCCGCCGATGCCGAACGACGTCCGGGTGGCGAGCGGCTCGTTCTCCTGCACGCTCGGCAGCTTGCGCAGCCAGGCAAGCCTGGACCTCGTCCTCCAGTTCAACCTTGCGGCCTTTTAGACCTTGTGCGCCAGCTCATCGCCCAGCTTCTTGATGTCTCCAGCGCCCATCAAGAGCAGCAGGTCATCCGGTCCGACGATCTCGTGCAGCGCCTCCTTCGCGTTGTCGAACGACCCCACGTAGACGGCGCGCGGGACCTGGTGTGCGAGGTCGGACGCGCGGACACCGGAGACGTTCTCCTCGCCGGCGCCGTAGACGTCAAGCACGAAGACCCGGTCGGCGCCTTCGAACGAGCGGGCGAAGTCGTGCATAAACGCGTTCAAGCGCGAGTAGCGGTGCGGCTGAAACACGACCACCAGCCGCCGGTGACGCAGCTCGCGGGCGGCCTCGATCGTGGCGCGGACTTTTGTCGGGTGGTGCGCGTAGTCGTCGTAGACCGCGGCGCCCTGGAAGACCCCCAGGAACTCCATGCGCCGGTGCGCACCCGGGAACGTGTGCAGCGCCGCAGCGACGTCGGCGAAGTTGACGCCGAGCTCCAGCGTCATGGCCGCCGCTGCGGTCGCGTTCTGGATGTTGTGCCGGCCGGGCTGGCGCAGGTTGACGTGTCCAAGCAGGTCGGCCCCGCGGTAGATCGGAAAGGGCCGCTCCGGCTCGCACCGATACGTCGCACCGTGCCGAAAGCCGTAGGTCACCCTGGTCGCCTTGGGTTTGAGCTCGCGCGCCAGCTCGTCGTCAGCGCACAGGACGGCGAGGCCACTCTCGGGGATCGCCTCGATGAACCACTGGAACAGATCGCGCACCGCGCTCACGTCGCGGAACTGGTCCGGATGGTCGAGCTCTATGTTGGTGACGATGGCGCGCTGCGGGTGATGCAAGGTGAGCGTGCCGTCCGACTCGTCGGTCTCGGCGACCAGCCAGTCGGACTTGCCGGCCCGAGCGCTCGACCCGTCGCCAACGAGCACCGTAGGGTCGTAGCCGGCGGTGACCAGGATGTGGCCCACCATGTGGGTCACCGTCGTCTTGCCCGCGGTCCCGGCGACCGCGATCGAGTTGGTCTCGCCGATGAGCGCTGCCAGCATCTCGGCCCGGCTGAGCACCCTGAGACCCATCGCGCGCGCCGCCTCCAGCTCCGCCGACTTCTTGATAGCGCCGCTGTAGACGAGCAGGTCCTTGCCGAGGACGTGCTCAGGATCGTGGCCGATGCTGATCTGCACGCCCGCCTCCTCGAGCTCGGCGATCGTGTCCGACTCCTTGAGGTCGCAGCCGCTGACCTCGTCGCCGCGAGCCAGGAAGACGCGGGCGAGAGCGGACACACCCGCTCCGCCGGCGCCCATCAGGTGAACCTTCACTTCCCAATGACCTCGCGCAGCACAGCTAGAACGCGCCGGGCGGCGTCGCGACGGCCGCTCGCCGCCGAGGCTTTGGCCATCGCGCGCAGTCGCTCGCCGTCGAGGCTGTCGACCGTGCGGACGAGGCTTGCGCCGCTCAACTCCTCGTCGGCGATCCGAACGGCCGCCCCCGCGGCGACCATTGCCTCAGCGTTCTCCTCCTGGTGCCCGCCGCCGAACGTGCCCGGCACGAGCACCATCGGCAGCCCGACCGCGGTCGCCTCGGCGATGGTGCCCACGCCCGCACGGCCGACGACCAGGTCGGCGCGGGCAGTCAGCGCGGGCATATCGTCCGTGAAGGCAAGCCCCGTGTAGCGATCGCGCGCGTGCTGGACGACGCCGTCTTTGCCCTGCTCTCCAGCCACATGGATGACCTCTTCGAACTTCTGGCATAGATCATCCAGCGCCGACCACACCGCCTGGTTGATGCGCCGCGCGCCCTGGCTGCCGCCGGTGACGAGGAGCCGCCGCGGCGGCACGTTCGGCGTCCGCGGTTGGAAGCCCTCGCGCAGCGGGACGCCGGTGAGCACCACGTGCCCATTGGGCAGCCGCTTGTCGGTGCCGGGCAGGGTGGTGCACACGGCCGACGCGCTGGCCGCGAAGTACCGCGTGGCCAGGCCTGGCCTCACGTCCTTCTCGTGCAAGACATAAGGAATACGGCGAATGCGCGCCGCGGCGACCGCGGGCGCCATCACGTAGCCGCCCATGCCGAGCACGACGTCCGGCCGGAAGCGGTCGAGGATGCGCAGCGCGCCGCGGAGAGCCAACGGGATGAGGACCGGCAGGGCGATGTTCTTCCAGAGTGCGTCGCGGTCGAGCCCGCGCACGTGGACCGTCTCCAGCTCGAAGCCGGCAGCCGGCACCAACCGTTCCTCGGGGCCACCCGCGCGCCCCACCAGGAGCACCGCGCCATCGGGCTCCTCAGCGCGGAACGCTCGCGCGACCGCGAGCGCCGGATACAGGTGCCCGCCGGTTCCGCCGCCAGCGATCAAAAGTCTCATCTGATTGACGATTGTTCCCCAACGCCGTACCGGACCCGTGACGGGCGATGCTGAGCAGGACGCCGGTGGCGGCCAGGGTCGTGGCGAGCGCCGTGCCGCCGTAGCTGAAGAAGGGCAGCGGCACCCCCGTGATCGGCAGCGTGTTGGTGACCGTGGCCATGTTCAAAAGCGCCTCGAACGTGATCCAGGTGGTGATCGAAGCCGCGAGCGCCATCCCGAAGCGGTCGGGCGCACGTAACGACGCGCGGTAGCCGCGGATGCCGAAGACAAGGAAGCCGAGCATCACCAGCGAGGTGCCGACCAGGCCGGTCTCCTCGCCCACGATCGCGAATATGAAGTCGGTGTGGGCCTCGGGCAGCCAACCGTACTTCTCGAGCGAGTGTCCGATGCCGACTCCAAACCAGCCGCCGGAAGCCAGGCCGTAGAGGGACTGCGTCGCCTGGAAGCCGGCGCCGAGAGGATCCGCCCACGGGTTCCTGAACGCGGTGAGCCGTGAAACTCGGTACGGCTCGAGGAGGGTGACTGCGACGAAGGCCAGGCCGAGTGCTCCCGCGATCAGGATCAGGTGACGGAGCCGCCCACCGCCCGCCCAGTACGCGCTGACGAAGATGCCGACCATCACGATCGACGTGCCCAGGTCGGGCTCCAGGAGGAGCAGCACGACCGCCGCCGCGAGCATCGCCGCAAACGGGATGAAGACCTGCTTGAAATCGCCCATCCGGTGCGCGTTGCGGTCGATCCAGTGCGCGATGAAAACCGCGAAGGCGAGCTTGGCGAGCTCGGACGGCTGGAAGGTGCCGAGCGGCCCGGCGTCGAACCATCGCCGGGCACCGTTGACGGTGACGCCGAGGTGTGGCACCAGCACCAGCATCATCAACAGCGCCGCGCCGACGGCGCCTGCCGGCGCGAGTGGGCGCAGACGCCGGTAGTCGAGACGGCCGAGGACCAACAGCGCGACGAAGCCGATCGCCAGCCAGGCGGCCTGCCGCTCCGCGTAATAGAACGTCGACTCGTGCTGGTTGTAGGCGAAGGCGACGCTGGCGCTGGTCACCATCACCAACCCGGCCGCGCATAAGAAAACGGTGGTGAAAAGCAGCAGCCGGTCCGGCTGCGGCCGCGATGCGGACTGCGAGCTCACGCCGCAAACCGCTGCCGCACCAGGGCCTTGAAGCGGTTGCCGCGGTCCTCGAAGTCCTTGAACATGTCAAAGCTCTTGTAGGCGGGGCTGAGGAGGACGACGCTGCCCTTACGGGCCAGCTCGGCCGCGATCGACACGGCCTCCTCCAGGGATCCGGCCCGGACCACATGCGGATGGGCGCGAAGCTCTTCCGCCAGCTCGTCGGCCGAGGCCCCGATGAGGATCACCGCCTGCGTGTTGGCCAGCACATCGCCGACCCACTCGCGCAGCTCAAAGCCACCGCCGTAACCTCCCGCGATGAGGACCACGGGAGTGCCGGGAAATGCGGTGAGCGCGACCCGACCTGCGTCGGGGTTGGTGGCCTTGGAGTCGTTGTACCAGCGGACGCCGTCCCACTCGCCGACGAGCTCGAGGCGATGCTCCACACTTTTGAACTTGCTGATCGCATCGTCGATCGCCTCATCGCCCAGCCCTGCGAGGCGCCCGATCGCGGCCGCAGCGAGGGCGTTCTCCAGGTTGTGCCGGCCGGGCAGCGGCATCGGTGGCACCGGCTGGTGCTGGTCGAACCACACGAGCTCTCCGGTGACGCGCGACGCCAGTTGTCTGACGTTCGCATCGCGGCCGTTCAGCAAGGCAAAGTCGGCAAGCTCGATCGCCCGCGCCTTCAGGTCGATGTAGCGCGCGAGCGTGCGGTGGCGGTCGAGGTGGTCGGGCGTGATGTTCAGGATCACCCCGATGTGGAGGTGTGGTCGTTCGACCGACTCCAGCTGAAAGCTGGACAGCTCGAGCACGATCCAGTGCTGCGGCGTGATCTCGTCCACGCGGTCGAGCACGGTGTCGCCGATGTTGCCGCCGACGACCACGGGAAGATTGCCGGCGGACAGCACATCGCCGGCGAGGGCGGTCGTCGTCGTCTTGCCGTTGGTACCGGTGATGCCGACGACGGTTCCTCTGCAGAGGCGTAGGAAGAGGTCGATCTCGCTCGACACGGGGATTCCCCGCACGCGCGCTTGGTTGAGAAGCTCCGAGTCCCACGGCACGCCGGGGCTCGCATAGACCGTGTCGACTCCGTCGAGAACGGATTCGTCGTGCCCGCCAAGCCTCAGCTCCACGCCGGGAGGGAGCTGCTCGATTGTCGACTGCAGCTCCGATGCCGGTTTGCGGTCGGTCAGGCGGACGAGGTCACCGTGCCTGGTGAGGTGCATGGCGAGCGCGACGCCGCTGCGCGCCGCGCCGACCACGAGGGCGGTCAAGTCGCCAGGCGCACGAGAGCGATCGCTGCGATTGCCGAGACGAGCCCCGCGCCCCAGAACGCGAGCGCGATGCGGTTCTCAGACCAACCCTCGTGGTGGAACGTGTAGTGGATCGGGGTCATGGTGAAGACGCGTCGGCCGCCGGTGGCTTTGAAGTAAGCCACCTGAATGATGACAGACAGGGTCTCGAGCACGAACACCAGAGCAACGATCGGCAGAAGGAGCAGCACGCCCTGCTGGATTGCCATCGCCGCGAGTGCGAAACCGATCGCGAGAGCTCCCGTGTCACCCATGAAGACGCGCGCCGGGTAACGATTGAAGACGAGAAACGCGGCGAGCGCTCCACACAGCGCCATGCCGACGGCTTTCTCGCCGGCCGGAGCGCCAGGCAGGAAGAGGACAGTCGCCCCAACGGCGATGATGGAAAGACCCGCTGCCAATCCATCCATCCCATCGGTGATGTTCACGGCATTGGTGGTGGCGACGATGGCGACCACGGCCAGTGGATAGACCAACCACGGAGTCACGGGCAAGAAGAGCTGCGATTCGCCCTGCACGGTGGCAAGCCACGCCACCGGGATGGCGAGCAGGAGCTGGATTGGAAACTTGAGGCGCGCCGGGATTCCGCGCGTGCCGACCCGCAATTTGCTCCGGTCGTCGGCGAAACCCAGGAGTCCGCCTGCGATGAGCCCGGCCAGCGACGGCAGCGCCCCGCCGTGACCGGCGACCGCGGCGAGAATCCCGCCCAGGACGGCGATCAGCACAAAGAGGATTCCTCCACCGGTCGGGGTGCCCGCCTTCTTTTGATGGGAGTCAGGCAACTCCTCCTGGATCACCTGCCCTGAACGTCTCTGGCGGAGGATGCGGATCGTCGGCGGATAGAGAATGAGCGCGATCACAAACGCGACGGCGAACGTGCCGACGTCGAAGAGCGCGGCCGGGCTCATCCGATCACGCCGCGGTGAGCTCCTTGACAAGCTCGTCGAGACGCACGCCGTGCGAGCCCTTGATGAGCACTCGGTCACCTTCGGCCGCGTTGCGCCGGACCCATTCCAATGCGCCGGCGCGATCGGGCACCAGCTCCGCACCGGCCGCCTGCGCCATCGGCCTTGCCCGCTCGCCGTCGACGACGCACACCGCGTCGAAGACATCCGCGGCGCGCCGGCCGATACGTCGGTGTGACTCCTCGGAGAGCGCGCCGAGCTCGCGCATCTCTCCCAGGACGGCGAGCAGACGTCCGCGACGCGGACTCTCCGCCAGAGCGTCGAACGCGGCCAGCATCGACTCCGGGCTCGCGTTGTACGCGTCGTCGACGATCGTGAACCCGTGGTCTGTTCCCACCTCCTGCAGCCGGTGCTCGACGACCACCTCGGCGAGCGCTGCCGCGCCGACCTCTAGAGGCACGCCGGCGAAGTCACCGGCCGCGAGGGCGGACGCCGCGTTGAGCGCCTGGTGACGACCGTCCATGCCGAGTTGTACCTCGACACCACGGACCGTGAATCGCGAGCCTCCGCCGTCGAGCGCCCGAAAGTCCTCGATCCGAAAGTCGCCCGCCTCGATGCCAAAGCTCGCGACGCGCGCCTGGGTCATCTGCGCGAGTAGCGGGTAGAACTCGTTGTCCGCGTTGAGCACCGCGAGCCCCTCTTCGGGCAGGGCGGACACGAGCTCACCCTTGGCCCGCGCCAGCTCTTCGCGCGAGTTGAAGAACTCCATGTGCACGACGCCGACGTTGGTGATGATCCCGACGACCGGTTTCGCCAGCGCAGCCAGGCGCCCGATGTCACCCGGACGCTGCATCCCCATCTCGAGCACCAGCGCTGAGTGGTGGGGTTCGAGGCTGAGGATGGTGAGCGGCACGCCGGTCTCGGTGTTGAGGTTGCCCTGTGTGCGCAGCACGTTGAAGTGCTGCGACAGGATCGCCGCGACCATCTCCTTGGTCGATGTCTTGCCATTGCTTCCGGTCACCGCCACCACCAGCGGCTGGACGCGGCGTAAAGCGTGGGTCGCGAGGGCGTAGAGCGCATCCCACGTGTCGGGCACGACCACCTCGACGATGCCGGTCGGGATATCGGTCTTGCGATCGACGACGACGGCCGTGGCACCGCGAGCGATGGCGTCGCCGACGAACTCGTGGCCGTCCATCTCGGCTCCACGCAGCGCGAAGAAGACGCCGCCGCGCTTGACCTCCCGGGAGTCGGTGTGGAACGTGGAGAAGGTTTCCCCGACCTGGGTGCCGCCCACCTCGCCGCCCCCGGTCGCCTCGAGGATCTCGAGGAGACTGAGTCTCATGTCTATATGAGAACTGTTAGGCCGGGTCTGGTGTTATGTGCCAGCTGACGACGATGTTCTGCGCGATCTGCTTCCAGATGGGCTCTGCGGTCATATAGCCGTCGTTCAGCGTCCAGTCCTGGTCGCTGCCCGGGTAGTGAGGCTTGCGGACGACGACCATCATCGTGAACCGTGGATTGTTGGCCGGGAGGAAACCGACGAACGACGACCACACGTCCTGCGTGTACTTTCCGTTGACAGGGATCTGCGAGGTGCCCGTCTTGCCGGCCTGATTCAGCTCGAAGCCGCGGATCCGCGAGGTCCAGCCGGATCCGTGCTGCACGACATCCTGCATCATCGCGGTCATCTTGGCGGCGGTCGCGGGACTGATCACCTGTCGCTGGGGCTGCAGGATCAGTGGGTTGATGCGCGTGCCCACCCGCTCCACCACGTGGGGCGGCGCGTATTTACCTCCGTTGGCGACCACGTTGACGGCGGCGAGCATCTGGACCATGTTCACGCTGTAGCCCTGCCCAAACGATGCGGTCGCGTACTGCGAGTCGCTCATTTTCGCGGCCGGCGGCGGCGCAACGAAGTTCTCGCCAGCCACGTCGATGCCGCTCGGCTGCGTGAGCCCGAACGCCTGCAGGCTCTGATAGAACGCGGTGTGCCCCTCGGCCATCATCGCCTTCATGGCGCCCACGTTGAGGGAGTGCGCCAGCACGTACGTGTAGTTGACGTTGCCGTGGTTGCGCCGGTCCCAGTCGTAGATGCGGTAGCCGCCGACATTGAGCACGCCGGGGTCGTTGATCACCGTGTTCGGCTGGATGGCGCCCGCGTTGATCGCGCCGGAAAGCGTCACCACCTTCATCACCGACCCTGGCTCGTAGACGTAGCTGTGCACGTTGTCCTTGAACAGTGAGGCGTCGGTCTTCGTGAAGTTGTTCGCGTTGTAGGTCGGGTAGTCGGCCCAGGCGATGATCCCGCCAGTCTTCGGATCCATGATCAGGACGCTGCCACTCTCCGCTCGGTCTCGTTTGACACCCGCGGCCAGCGCCTGCTCCGCCGCGTACTGGATGTTCGCATCCAGTGAGAGCACGAGGTCTGACCCATTGACGGGATCCTCGTGCGTGTGTGAGCCCAGCACGATCTCCCGATTCGCCAGGTCGCGGTAGCTGGAGATGTAGCCCGGCGTTCCGGCGAGCGCCTTCTGGTAGTACTCCTCGATTCCATACCTGCCGTCGCCGTTCCAGTCGACAAAGCCCAGCAGGTTGGCCGCGAGCGTCGTGCTGGAAGTGATCGCGGGCAGGTAGGAACGCTGCGTCTCCTCCTGGAGTCCGACGCCGGGAAGTTTCATGACCCGCAGCTGGTCGGCCTTCGCCTTGGGAAAACGGCGGGCGACGTACGCGAACTTGCCATTCGCCTCGAGCGTCGCCATGAGCTTCGCCCGGTCGACCCCGAGCACGCTGGAGAGCGCGCCCGCCACCGTGTCACGCTGCGCGGCGCTGACCTGGTCGGGCGAGACGAAGGCCGAGTAGACGGTGGTGTTGACGACCAGCTGGGTGAGGTTGCGGTCGAAGATGGCTCCGCGCAGCGCTGGGAGCTCGAGGTACTCACGGTACTGGGCCTGCGCCTGCATGGCCAGCCGGCCGTGCTGCGCGACCTGCCAGTAGGCAAGACGCGACCAGACCGTAGCCGCCAGCACCAGGGCGAGCACGAGCATGGACACGATGCGAAGGCGGACCGAGCCGACACGTTCGACGCGTCCAGGGCGTCTCGCGGCGAGAGCCCTCGTGCTCACTTAGTGCTTGGTCGCCGCCATGACGTCGCGCGTCTGACCGACCGTGTTGAGGACGAGGGCCACAGCCCGCATCCACAGCGGCGTGCTATCGGTCGGCGACGCGCCCACGGGAGCGGTCAGGTCGATCGCCAGCTGCTGCCCGGTCACGTAGCGCGTCGGCAGCACGCGCTGCATGCCGCTCTGGGCGGCGTGTTCCTGGACCTGGGCCGGTGCATGCGCGGTGGCTTCCTGGTAGCGCAGCTGCTCCTGCTCTGCGACCAGCTGGCGCTGCTCCTCTTGCAGCCGGGAGATGTCGTAGGAGGCCTGGGTGATCTGAGCGGCGATCGCCAGATAGAAGAGGACGACGACCACGCCGGCCAGGACCACCACGTAGGCGTGTCCGAACACGTTCAGGCGCAGCCGCTCAGCCGCCACCGAACCCGCCACCTGGACGAATCCGCGCGTGCGGCGACGCCGCCGGGGCGGGGCGGTGGTGTGGGGCGCGACGCCGGCCGTGCCGAGACGCCGTCGGGCCAGTATGCGGGTCGATGTCAAGACGTGAACTTCATCCTTTGCTGCGTTGTTGGCCGTTGGACACCCCCACCCGGCCGGGACGCTTCGCGTCCGGGCCACCCTCCCCAGCCAGTGGGGAGGGAATGGTGCCTGGTGGCCGGAGGGGTTAGGCCGGCCACCAGGACTTGAGGATTCGAATTCGCGTTCTGCTTTAAGCCCCTCTCCCCACATCCCTCTCCCCGATGGGGAGAGGGTGCCGATGACACCTCTCAGATCTTTTCCGCGACCCGGAGGCGGGCGGACCGGGCGCGGGGGTTGGCGGCCACTTCGTGGTCGGAAGGCCGCAACGGGTGACGGGTGACGATGCGGAGGGTGGCCCGGTGGCCGCAGGTGCAGACTGGCTGCTGGGGTGGGCAGATGCAGTCTTTGGACTCGACGTTGAAGAATGACTTGACCAAGCGGTCCTCCAGGGAGTGGAAGCTGATCGTCGCCATACGACCACCGGGTTTGAGTGTTGAAAGAGCTGCTCGGAGTCCGGCCTCGATCTCACCGAGCTCGTCGTTGACCGCGATCCGGATGCCCTGAAACGTCCGCGTCGCGACGTGGATGTCGCGCGGCCAGGCCCTCCTGGGTATCGCAGCCTCGACTGCTTGGGCCAAATCGCGCGTGGTGCGGAGCGGGCGCCGCGCCACGATGAACTCTGCGATCCGGTGTGACCATCGCTCCTCGCCGTAGTCGCGGAGGATGCGCTCGATCTGGACCGGGTCGTACTCGTTGACGATTGTCGCCGCGGTGAGCTTCGAGCCCGGGTCCATGCGCATGTCGAGCGGTCCCTCGGCGCGGAAGCTGAAGCCGCGCTTGGGATCGTCGACCTGGTTGCTGGAGAGACCGAAGTCGAAGAGGACCAGATCCGCTGGACTGAAACCCTTGTCGATTGCCATCGCGCCAAGCTCGGAAAACCGACCGTGGACGACCGTTACTGAGTCGCCAAACGATGCCAGCGTCTTCCTGGCGGCATCGACGGCCGAGGGATCGCGGTCGATCCCGAGCAGCCGGCCACCCGGAGTGATCCTCTCCAGGATCTGGCGGGCGTGGCCCGCCTGCCCGAGTGTGCAGTCGATCGCGACCGCGCCCACCCGGGGCTGGAGCAGCTCTATTACCTCTTGTGAAAGTGCTGGAACGTGCGGACTAATGTCCGGAGATCACCCTGTCAGCGAATTCTGTGAAACGTCCTTGCGCGTCGGCGCTGTAGCTGTCCCATCGGGCCTCGGGCCAGAT
>DASWDZ010000166.1:0-22092 GCA_036395015.1 Candidatus Dormiibacterota bacterium
CCCTCGACTGTCACGTCGAGGATCAGGTTGCCGTTGTCGGTGACGTAAGGCGTCTCTTCCCCGCCTCGGACGACGAGGGTGACGCCCAGCGCGGTCAGCCTCTCGGCGGTGGATCGCCACAAGAAGGGCAGTACCTCCACCGGCAGCACACCCGCGCCCAGCTGCTTGACCAGCTTCGACTCATCGACCACGACCACGAAGCGTTTGGACGCGGCGGCGACCAGCTTCTCGCGGAACAGCGCTCCGCCGCGGCCCTTGATGAGGTTCAGCGCAGGGTCGACCTCATCCGCCCCGTCGACCGACAGGTCGATCTGTCCGACCAGCTCGGTGACGATCGGGATCCCCAGCTCGGCGGCGAGCTCCGCGGTCGCGCGCGAAGTCGGCACGCCCCGCACCTTCATCCCCTCGGCCACCAGGCGCCCCACGCCCTCGGTGAAGTAACGCGCCGTCGAGCCGCTGCCGAGACCCAGCAGCATCCCGTCCTGCACCAGCTCCAGCGCCTTGCCGGCGGCGGCACGCTTGAGGTTGTCAGTCAAGGGCTTCGCGGATCGCCTTGATGCCCGCCGCGACACCGCCCTTGTGACCATAGACCGAATTGCCCGCCACCAGCACGGTGGCTCCCGCGGCGACGACCAACGGCGCCGACCGCGCGTCGATCCCACCGTCGACCTCGATCTCGAGATCGGGCGCGAGTGCGCGCACGCGGCGGATCTTCTCCGGGCTGTGCGGGATGAACTTCTGCCCACCGAACCCGGGCTCCACGGTCATCACGTTGACTAGGTCGACGTAGGGCAGGATCTCACGCAGATCCTCGACCGGGGTCCCGGGATTGATCGCCACCCCCGGCTTCGCGCCCAGGTCGCGGATTGTTTGCACCGTCCGGTACAGCGAAGTGGTCGATTCCACCTGCACCTCGATCAGGGTGGCGCCCGCCTTGACGAACGCCTCGATGAAAAGCTCCGGCCGTTCGACCATCAGGTGCGCCTCGATGGGCAGCCCGGTCGCGCGCCGGACGGCCTCGACGACCAGGGGGCCGAACGTCAGGTTGGGCACGAAGTGACCGTCCATCACGTCGACCTGGATGCGGTCGGCGCCGGCGCCTTCGGCCTCCTGGACCTGTTCGGTCAGCCGGCCCACGTCGGCGGACAGGACTGACGGGACTACCTCGACTTTCACTGGCCCGCGGCGGCCCGGTCGATCAGCCATCGTGCGCCTGAAATCATCCCGGATGGCGATTCGCCGCGCCGTGCAAGGGCCACCGCCTGCGCCTTGCCCTCCCCGGTGGCGAGGACCAGCACCTGGCGCGAGTCGCGGATCACATCCAGGGTCAGGCTGACGCGCTCCGGCGGCGGTTTCGGCGAGTCGTGAATGCCTACGGTCAGGCCGGATGCCCGGAGCGCTGGGTGTCCGGGAAACAGCGACGCGACGTGTCCATCCTCCCCCACCCCCAGCAAGACGAGATCGAGCGGGGCCGCGAGCTCGACCACCTCCGCGTAGACATCAGCGCCCTCCTCAGGACCCAGCTCGGCCGGAATGCGGTAGACGGTCCCCGGCGCGGTCCGATCCAACAGGGATTCCCTGGCCATCCGGTAGTTGCTTTCGGGATGGTCCGGCGGCACGCAGCGCTCGTCACCGAAGAGAACCGAAACGCGCCCCCACTCGACCTCGTGGTCGGCAAGCAGCTCGTAGCACCGTTTCGGCGTCGTGCCGCCGGCGAGCACCAACGACTTTGCACCGCCCCGAAGCGCCTCCGCGATCTCGGCGGCGGCCGCCTCGGCGACCTCCTCGGCCGTCGCGAGGACGTGGAAGTCCGCCACTAAAGCTTGCGCATCAGCTCGAACGCAGCCAGCAGTGAGCGGTTGAACACGGCGTCGTGCGTGCCGGTCGCCAGCAGGTCGAGAAGCAGCGCCGCCTCGTCCGCCGGCTCGACCTGCTGGACATGGCGGAGCGGCGCGGTGTCGCCGATCTCGATCATGGTCAGGAAAACCTGCGTCGTGTCGCGGATCCGGCGCTCGCGGGTGAATACGACCGGGTGCTTCGGCCGGCTCTCGCCCGGTGCGTCTCCAGTGGCCGTGTGGTGCAGCGAGTCGACGTTCTCGTGGAGGACGTCGCGATGCCACTCCGCGCGTCGTTCAGCCAGCTCCACACCGGCCTCGTCGTCGCCGCCCGAAGGATGCCGGGTTCGGTAGATCGCCTCGTCCTGCCGGGGTGGCCGGTCCGGGTCTCGAAGGACGGAAAGCCGGAAGGTCGACCCTTGCCACGTGCCGGCGATCCGGACCGCGGCGACCTCACCGGACGCCAGGTGATCCTTGGCCACCGACCGGAGATGCACCTCGATGACCCGGCCGCCCGCGAAGTAATGCGCAACCACCACGCCGCCCGCGCCGGCGATGGCCCGCTGCAGCTTCCAGCCCAGCGCGGAGGCCATCCAGCCCAGGATGAAGGCGCTCGCGATCCGGTTCCCCCGCCCCCTGCCCGCATAATCGATGCCAACCTCCGAGATGCCGCGCAGGAAAGCCCGCCTGTCGGAGGGCATGAAGAACTGCGCGATGCTTTCGCGCCACGCCCGCAGCCGCGACCACTGCAGGTCGGCCAGCCCGAGCCGCCTGTGGGCGACGGTCGTCAGACGCGCCAGGCCCTGGAAGGCGTGGTACGGCTCCTCGAACCTGGCCGAGTCGAAGACAAGCGCGTCGCAGACACGGAGCGCCCGCATGAGCTCATGGCGACCGAAAGGCGGGGTGCCCATCCACCACAGATAGGTGGGCACGCCGCTTACGAGCAGCGGATCGACGATCGCATCGACATGGTCGGCGACCGTCCCCGGGACGTGCAGCGTCACGACTTCGCACTCGATCGCGCAGGCCATCGCCGGCCTGTGGACGTCGGTGGTGATCCATGCGTCGACACGTTTGCCGCGCTGGTTCGCGTCCTCGCGGATCACGATCGCCTGCGCAGGATGCTGGGTGCCAATGATCCGGCACGTACGGTGGGCCCGGCGCTCCTCGGCCTCGCCGGCGGCGACCGCGACCAGCGTCATCACGCAGTTGCGCGGATGCGCGTGCTCGCTGTCCCCTGCCTCCGCCCGCGCGAACTCAAATCGGACTTTGCTCAGCGCCTCGAGGACATCGTTCATCTTGACGTCGTCGCCCCGCCACACCACCTCGGGCTCGGACTTCAGGGTTGCGCTCACGGGCGGTGCCACTCCCTGCCGTCCGCCTGCATCAGCGCCGTGGCTTCCGCCGAGCCCCAGGCGCCGGCCGGGTAGGTGCCGAGCGGCGGCTTGTCGTCTCGCCAGAACTCTTCGATGGGATCGATGAGCTTCCACGCGGCCTCGACCTCATCGGCGCGCGTGAACAGCGTGGGGTCGCCGATCATGCAGTCGAGCAGCAAACGCTCGTACGCCTCGGGCGCGTCGACCAGGAACGAGGTCATGTACTGGAAGTCCATCGTGACGCTTCGGATGCGCAAGCCTGCGCTCGGCACCTTGGCGCCAAACTTGAGCGAGATCCCTTCCTCCGGCTGGATGCGCAGCGTGATCGCGTTCGGGTCTACCTCCTGCATGGCCTCCCGGCCGAACGTGAGGTGCGGAGGGCGCTTGAAGTGGACGCGGATCTCGGTCACCCGCTTGGGCAGCCGCTTGCCGGCGCGGATGTAAAAGGGGACTCCGGCCCAGCGCCAGTTGTCGACGTAGAGACGGAGAGCGGCGAAGGTCTCCGTCTGGGAATCAGACGCCACGTTCCTCTCTTCTCGATAGCCCGGCACCTGCTCGCCGAGCACCCAGCCCTTGGTGTACTGGGCGCGAACCGTCGCCTTCTCGATCTCATCGCCCTCGAGCGGCCGGATCGATCGCAGGACCTTCACCTTCTCGTCGCGCACCGCGTTGGCCTCGAAAGCGAGCGGAGGCTCCATGGCGGTCAGTGTCACGAGCTGCAGGCCGTGGTTCTGGACGATGTCGCGCAGGGCGCCGGAGCGCTCGTAGTAGGCGCCCCGTTGTTCGATGCCGATGTCTTCGGCGACGGTGATCTGCACGGAGTCGATCAGGTTTGCGTTCCATACCGGTTCGAAGATCGAGTTCGCGAAACGAAACGCCAGGATGTTCTGGACCGTCTCTTTGCCAAGGTAGTGGTCGATGCGGTAGACAGAGTCCTCGGGGAACACCGTCTGCAGCTTCTGCGTCAGCTCGCGCGCGGACGTGAAGTCGGAGCCGAACGGTTTCTCGACCACGATCCTGTGGAACCCGCTCCCCGTGTGCAGTCCAGCAGCATGGAGCTGCTGCGCGATCAGCTGGTACGTCGGCGGAGGCGTCGCGCAGTAGAAGATTCGGTTCCCAGGAATGTGCCTGGTGTTGTCAAGCTCCTGGAGCTTCTGACCCAAGGACCTGAAGTCTTCCTGCCGGCTGAACTCGACCTTGACGTAGAAGACCGCGGAAAGGAACGCGTCAAGCACGCGATTGTCGATCGGCTGTGTGCGCGAGAACTCGTGGATCTTCTCCGACGCGTGCCTGCGGAAAGCTTCGTCGGTGACATCGTCCATTGCGGCGCCGACCACAGCAAAGCCCGCAGGCAGCGAGCGCTGCTTCGCGAGGTTGTAGAGCGCGGGCAGGAGCTTGCGCCCGCTGAGGTCGCCGGTGGCCCCGAAGATGACCATGACCGCCGGGTCAGCGACCCGGTAGTCGTGAAGTCCCTCCGCTAGCGGGTTAGGGGCCTCCTCGAGCTTCACTTCTCGGGCGCGACATCCTTGACCACGGCGTGGCCTCCGAACTGCGCCCGCATCATGGCAAGCATCCGGTCGCCGAACGTGTTCTCCATCCGGCTCCGGAAGCGCGCGAACAGCGACTCCGCAATCACCGGCGTCGGGACCGACTCTTCGATCGCTGTCTCGACCGTCCAGCGTCCTTCACCGGTGTCCTCAACCCAGCCCCTGATCCCGGCCAGCTCGGGGTCCTGGGCGAGGCCGCGGGCGACGAGGTCGAGCAGCCACGAGCGCACGACGCTTCCCGTGCGCCACGCCTCGGCGATCGCGCGCATGTCCATTCCGGGGAAGGCCTTCGACGACTTCATCACCTGAAAGCCTTCGGCATAGGCCTGCATCAGGCCGTACTCGATACCGTTGTGCACCATCTTCACGAAGTGCCCAGATCCTTCGGGTCCGGTGTGAACGAGACCACCCTCCTCGGGCGCGAGGTCCTTGAGCAGCGGGAGGCAGTGGTCGAAGACCTCCTTCTCGGCGCCGACCATCAGGCAGTAGCCATAGTCCTGGCCCCAGATACCGCCCGACGTCCCCGCGTCCATGTAGCGCATGCCCTTCGCCCTGATCCGCGCGCAGTCGTCGAGGGCGATCTTCCAGTTCGTGTTGCCGCCGTCGACGATGATGTCGCCCGGATCACCCAGCTCGATCAGCTTGTTGATGGTCTGCGTCGTTGGATCGCCGGCGGGGACCATGATCCACATCACGCGAGGCCGGCTCTCGAACTTGGCGACGAAATCCTCCCACGAGCTTGCGCCGACCGCACCTTGCGACGCGTGCGCCTGGACTGCTGCCGGCGATAGATCGAACGCGACGACGCGGTGGCGCCGCTTGAGCAGGCGCAGAGCCATGTTTCCGCCCATGCGGCCCAGGCCGATCATCCCGAGCTCCATCGCTACTGACTTCCCCTCTCCCCTCGGGGGAGAGGGCCAGGGTGAGGGGTCGGCTTCACCATCACCGCATCGCCTGCCTGACCGCCGACGCCAGGGCGCGCCAGCCCGTGCCTGGCTCCCGACCGAGCGTTACCCGCAGCACCGGCAGCCGGCGCGAGGTCAGAGACTGCATATCGCCGATCGCCTGCGACTGCTTCAGCACCGAGAAGGTGAAAGGCTGGCCGGGAACCGGAACGTCGCGGACGTCCTCTTGCACGACCTGCAGAAACACACCGGTCTTCGGACCGCCTTTGTGGAGCTGGCCGGTCGAGTGCAGGAAGCGTGGACCGTAACCCGCGGTGGTCGCGATCTTCGTCTTGTCGCGGATCGCGCTGCGGATGGCGGCGATGGAGGCCTCGGACTGCGGCGTGCGCGCGGTGTAGGCCATGATCGCGAAGTAGGCGCCGCGCTTCGCCTGCTTCAGAAGCGAAGCAATCCCTGGCTTGGCTTTCGATGCCGCGACCGTGTCGACCGCAGGCAGCTTGCCTCGGCTCCTGTACGCCGCCAGCACCTTCTTGGTGTTGTCCTTCGACTCCTGCACGTTGGGCTGATTGAACGGGTCGATGCCCAGGATGGAGCCCGCGATCGCGGTCGCGATCTCCCAACGCAGGAACTCACCGCCGAGGTCCAGCTTGTCGCGCATGGTCAGGGTCACGACCGGATGGCCCGCCTTCTCCAGGGCCTGCACCGCTCGGTTCGGCGGGTCGGCATCCATCCGGATGTAGACAAACAGCCGGTCATCGCCATAGACAGCGGGCTTGCCGATTGGCTCACCCTCGATCGGCACGATTCCCTTGCCTTCCTTCCCCGTGCTCTCGGCGATCAGCTGCTCGACCCAGTAGCCGAAGGTGGCCACTTTGGGCGATGCAATGAGCGTCACCTTGTTGCGACCCTGGGTCGCGAGCCGTCCCATTACGCCGCCGAGCCACAGGCCCGGATTGCCCTCCACCGGAACCGAATCGGCGCACGAGTGCTCCATCTCGACCGCGCGCTCGAGGAGCTCCTTGACATCGACACCCATCAACGACCCGGGCACCAGGCCGAAGTACGAGAGCGCGGAATACCGGCCGCCGATGTCGGGGGGATTGGAAAAGATCCAACGGAAGTTGCGGTCGCGTGCGAGCTTTTCGAGCGAGGTGCCGGGGTCGGTGATCGCCGCGAACTGTTTGCCCTTGCCTTTGGTCTGCTCCCAGAAGTAGGCGCAGTGGGAGAGAGTCTCGGTGGTCTCGCCCGACTTGGAGGCGACGACGAAGAGCGTGTTCGCGATGCGGATCTTCGAGCGGACGCCGAGGATCGTCGCCGGGTCCGTGGTGTCGAGCACATGGAGCCTGGGGCGGCCCTTGACCGCTCCGAAAGTATTGCGGAGCACATCCGGACACAGGCTCGAGCCGCCCATGCCGAGCAGGACGACATCCGAAAGCACGCGACCATGAGTCGCAAGCTCGTGGAGCTCGCCCGACTTCTCGAGCATCTTCTCCGCCACGTCGAGCCAGCCCAGCCGGTCACGGATCTCCTGGCGCTTGTTCGGATCGGCGCTCCACAGCGTCGAGTCCTTCGCCCACAGGCGGCGGGGCGCATCGTCCTTCTGGAGCTTTGCCAGCTGGGCGTCGACGGCCGGCTGGAGCCGGCCCAGGCTGTGCCACTGCCGGGGGCCCTTGCCCGCGCGGATCTCCTTCGCCGCCTTCGTCAGCGTCGCCAGGAGACTCTCGAAGGACTTGGTGAAAGCATCGACGCCCTCGACCTCGAGCTCGTGCGTCACCTTCCCGAGGTCGATTCCGGCCTCGGCCAGCTGCCGCAACTGCCGGTTGGCGAGGTCGACATTCTCGTCGAGGCTGCGACGCACCTCGCCGTGCTCACGGAAGGCGGCGAGCGTCGCCGGCGGAACTGTGTCCACCGTGTCCGGCCCGATCAACTCCTCGACGTAATACGTGTCGGGATAGCGCGGGTCCTTGGTCGACGTGCTGGCCCAGAGGCAGCGCTGCGTCCGCGCGCCGGCTTTTCTCAGCCTCTCCCATCGCGGCCCGTTGAACAGCTCCTCGAATCTCTCGTAGGCCATCTTCGAATTTGCGATTGCGGCCTTGCCGCAGAGGCGCTCCAGCGATTCCTTCTGCCGCGGATCGGTGGATGCGTTGACCTTCTCGACAAGGAGCTTGTCGACTTTGGTGTCGACCCGGCTCACGAAAAAGCTGGCCACGCTCGCAACCTTGCTCAGGTCGCCACCCCTGTCGTGCAGGGACTCGAGGCCGGAGAGGTACGCATCGACCACCTCGCTGTAGCGGTCGACGGAGAAGATCAGGGTGACGTTGATGTTGTGGCCCTTTGCGATCTGGTCCGCGATCGCCGACAGGCCTTCCTTGGTCGCCGGGATCTTGACCATCACGTTCGGCCGGCGGCAGCGGTCGTGGAGCTCTTCGGCCCAGCGAATGGTCTGCCGTGTGTTGTTGGCGACCGTAGGTGAGACCTCGATGCTGACGAATCCGTCCTTGCCTCGGGTCTTGTCGTAGATGGGCCGGAAGGTGTCGGCGGCGACCTGGATGTCCTCGACCATGAGCTCCCACAGCATGTCGGCCGGCCGCTTCTTCTGGCGGACCAGGCGCACCATCGCCTCGTCGTAGTCGGTCGAGCCGCTGACGGCCTTCTCGAAGATGGTCGGGTTCGACGTCACCCCGCTGATGCCTTCGTCGCGCAGCCGGGCAAGCTCTCCCGACGTGATGAGCTGGCGGCGGATGTTGTCGAGCCAGAGCGACTGCCCGATCTCGCGCAGCTCTTTGATCGACGTCGATTTGCGCGGCGCCGTCGCGGTCGCCATCTACTTTGTCTGCACCAGCTTGGTGGCGGCCGCAGCGATGTGCCGGCTCGAGATTCCGGCGGCGTTCATGAGCTCCTCCGGTTTGCCCGACTCGGGAAGGTCCTTGACCGCAAGGTGGACGAAATGCGCCGGCGGATCAGCCGCCAGCGCCTCGAGGACCGCCGCGCCCAGGCCTCCTTGCGCGTAGTGGTCCTCGACCACAAGCAAACGACCCTTGGTCACACGCGCCGCCTCCCGAAGCGTGCGCGCGTCGACGGGCTTCACCGAGTAGAGGTCGATGACACGCGCGGGGATCTTCTTGGCGGCGAGGGCGTCTGCGGCGGCCAGGCAGTTGTGCACCGTGACCCCGGCCCCGATCAGCGTCACCTTGTCCTTCGGGCTCTGCCGGATCACCTTCGCGCCGCCGATCTTGAATACCTCATTCGCGCCATAGAGAGTCGGATACGCACCGCGCGTCGTGCGCATGAACACGATGCCCGGCGTGTCTGCCATGAGCCGGGTCAGCTTGGCGGTCTGGTTCGGGTCCGAGGGGTAGAGCACGGTCGAGCCCTGGATCGCCCGCATCGACGCAAGGTCCTCGAGCGCCATCTGTGAGGGTCCGTCCTGGCCGATCTCAACCCCAGCGTGGGATCCGCAGAGCTTGATGTTCGCCTGCGAGATGGCAGCCATGCGGATGAAGTCGTAGGCTCGGCTGAAGAACGCGGCGAAAGTCGAGGCGAACGGCTTGTAGCCGCGGACGCTCATCCCGACCGCGGTTGCGACCAGCTGCTGCTCCGAGATCCACATCTCGAAGAAGCGCTCGGGGTACGCCTTGGCGAACTCGTCCGCGTGCGTGGAGTTGGACACCTCGCCGTCCATCGCCACCACCTCGGGGATGGCGGCGAGCGCGACCAGGGCGTCGCCGTAGGCCTTGCGGGTGGCGACCTTGTCCTCCTTCTTGTACGCCGGCAGGACCGGCTCGGAGGCTATCTGGCGCCTGGGGACCGCCGCGCCACGCTCGGGCTTCTGGGTCTTGACTTTGAGATTCCTGATGCCGCCGAGCTCCTTGATGGCGCGCTCGGCCATATCGGGCGGCAGCGCCTTGCCGTGCCACCCGTCCTTGTTCTCGATCTCCGAGAAGCCCTTGCCCTTGATCGTCTTGGCGATGATCACGGTCGGCTTGTCGGTGTTGGAGAGGGCCTCGCCGAAGGCGCGGTCGATGGCGGCGACGTCGTGGCCGTCGACGACGATCGGGTAGCAGCCGAACGCCTCCACGCGCCGCCGGTAGGTATCGAGGTGCCAGCCGTACTCTGTCTCGCCGCGCTGACCGAGCCGGTTGATGTCCCAGATCGCGGTCAGGTTGCCCAGCTTGTAGTGCGAGGCCTTGTCGAGACCCTCCCATATCGAGCCCTCAGCCAGCTCGGAGTCGCCGCACAGCACCCAGACGTGGAAAGGAAGCTTGTCCAGGTACTGGCCGGCGAGCGCGACCCCGACCCCGATCGGCAGGCCCTGGCCCAGGGAGCCAGTCGCCACATCGACCCAGGGGATCACCGGTGTCGGATGCCCCTCCAGGCGGGAGCCGAACTTGCGGAAGGTCATCAGCTCGCCGTCGGTGATCGCTCCGGCGGCTTTGAACATCGCGTAGCAGAGGGGCGACGCATGGCCCTTGGAGTAGATAAGGTGGTCGTTGTTCGGGTCTTTGGGCTTGCTCCAGTCGTACTGCAGGTACCGGCCGAGGAGGACGGCGATCAGGTCGGCCGCCGACATGGACGATGTCGGGTGGCCGGAGCCCGCCGCGGTGCTGCACCGGATGGAATCCACCCGGAGCTGCTGGCCCAGCTGGCGAGCGAACTCGAGATCGGTGGTCGCAAGCGTCTCGGTGACCGCCATGGCGCTCCTTGGCACGAGGTGCAGATCCCGTCGCCGGGGGTTTGCGTCGACTTCGGTTAAAAGTTTATCGACCGCTGGCTTAAGAGCCCGCGAGTCTCTCCACTTCCGCGACCATCCCGTCCAGGATCTTCAAGCCCGAATCCCAGAAACCTGGGTCGGTGATGTCCATGCCGATGCGCTTGACCAGCTCGTCAGGTCGAGTCGATCCACCGGCGGCCAGGAACTCGAGGTAGTCGTCGACGAAGGCCTGGCCTCGCTCCAGGTAGCGGTGGTAGACGGACAGGGCGAGCAGGTTGCCGAAGGCGTACGCATAGACGTAGCCCGGCGTGTGCAGGAAGTGGCCGACGTAGCTCCACCAGACCTTGTGCTCGTCGGTGAGGATCAGGGCGTCTCCGAACATCGCCTGCAGCTTCTCCTGGAAGATGTCGCTCAGCTGCTCCACCGACAGCTCGCCCTCGCTCCGGCGCGCGCTGTGGCTCGCGTCCTCGTAGCGGTTGAACGCCACCTGGCGGAACACCGTCGAGAACGCGTCCTCGCACTGGTTGCAGAGCATCGCCAGGCGGATCTTGGGGTCTTTCTCCTCGGCCATGATCCGGTCAAAGGTCAGCGCCTCACCGAACACCGAGGCCGTCTCCGCGAGCGTCAGCGGGGGGTGGTAGTCGAACACGTGCTGCTTGGAGGCGAGCCGGTCGTGCAGCCCGTGGCCGAGCTCGTGGGCGAGCGTCAGGGCGTCGCGAAGCTTGCCCGTGAAGTTCATCAGCACATACGGGTGGTGGTGCGGGGTCACGGGCATGCAGTACGCGCCGCCCGCTTTGCCGCGCAGGACCGGGGCGTCGATCCAGCGCTGGTCGAAGAACTCCTCGACCAGCTTTCCCGCACGCGAAGAAAAGCGGGTGTACGAGCCGAGGACCAGATCCTTGGCGTCGTCCCAGGTGAGGTCGCGGGTCGTCTCGCTAACCGGGGCGTAGCGATCCCACTCGTGGAGGTCGCCCACGTCCAGGAGCTTCCGCTTGACGCGGTAGTAGCGGATGCAAACGTCGTAACGGCCGGTCACCGCGTCGACCAGCGCCTGCACAGCCTCGTCTGACGTTTCGTTGGCGAGGTTGCGCGCGCTGATCCAGGTCGGAAAGCGGCGCAGGCGATCATCGATCGCCTTGTCCTGGAGGATGACATTGAAGATGTAGCCCCGGGTCCGGATATCGGCTGTCAATGCCTGGGTGACCGCGCCGCTGGCCTTCCGGCGCACGTCGCGGTCTGGTTCGCGCATCAGGTTCAAGGCCTCGTCCAGCGCCAGGTCACTGCCGTCGACGTCGACCCGGATCCGGGCGCACAGCTCCTCGAAGAGCCGGACCCAGGCCGCGCTTCCGACGGGACTGAAATCGGTGAGGACCCGTTCCTCAGGCTCCGAAAGCTGGTGCGGCCGGAACTTGCGCGCTTCTTCGACGGTGTGCCGGTACCTGGACGCCTCCGGGTCTGCGTACAGCCTGGCTGCCTGCTCGTCGGTGATCTGCGCCAGCTCGAGCGAGGAGAACACCATGTGGCTGCCGCGTTCGGCGCTCGCCTCGCGGACGCGAGCCAGCAAGCGACCCGCCGCGTTGTTCTGCGTGTCCTGACTGTGCAACATGTAGGCGTAGACCTCGGGCCTGGCCGCCGCTTCTTCGTAGTCGGCAAGGTCGCGCATCATCTCCGCGAACGAGGCCGGCTCGAGCGTCGCGACCTTGCCCTTGTACCCTGCCTCGAACGCCTGCGCGCGCTCGAGCTGCTGCTGCAGCGAGGCCTCGATCCCGGGGTCGTTGGGCGACGCGAACAGGTCGCTGAGATTCCAGCGGACGTCTTCGGCGCCCGTCGTCTTCAGTGCTTCGGCCATTGACAGCTCAGGATATTCGCTCGGCCAGCTCGCGCACCCGCTGGGGATCGGGCCACCGTCCCGCGTACGCGCCTTCGTTGACGACGTCCGTCAGCTCGACAAGAAGCTCCGATCCCATCGCCTGCTCGTACTCGAGCGGCGTCTCGGGCGGCGCCCGCCGGCGGCGCATTCGGCGCTGCACCCTTTCGTAGAGACGAAGCAGCTCGTTCTCGCCAGGGGCCGCCTTCCTCCGCGCGGTCCATACCCAGCGGCGGAACCATGCGTAGAGGAGCACCGCCACGATCGCGATCGCGATCGCCGGCGGTATTACCGCCAGCACCCCGAGGGAGCCGAGGGCCGCCGCGGGGGCGCCGAGCGTGAGGTGTGGGATCAGCCGCGCGATGCCGCCGCCCGCCCAGTGGTCGGGAAAGCGTGTCGAGGCAAGCGGGTTGACACCCGGCGTGGGATCCACCGGCACCCACCCATGGCCGGCGAAGAAGACCTCGACCCACGCATGCGCGTCACGCTCGCGGACGACGGCCTGGTTGAGCACGGCGTCGTAATCGCCCGTGGCGTAACCCGTCGCGAGCCGTGCCGGGATTCCGAGGCTCCGCAGCATCAGGATCTCGGCCGTCGCAAACTGCTCGCAGTAGCCGGTCTTCACGTCGAACAGGAACCAGTCCACGGGGTCGCGCCCGGTTGGAACGCGGGGTAGGTCGAGCGTATAGCGGAAGTTGCGCTGGAGATACGTGGTGAGCGCCATCACGACGTCGAAGGGATTGGTCGCCTCGGAAGCCACCTCGTGCGCCAGCGCTCGTCCCCGGGTCGACAACCCGCCGGTGTCGAGGTAAGCGGGGTTGGTGAGCATTCCGCGCCCTGGGAGCTCGTCGGCGCGAAGGACCTCGGGCGATAGGTTGGGCAGATACGACACGACCGAGTACGTCTGGCCCGCGCGAAGCTGCGCCGGGGTATGAAACGTGCCATAGGCATCCTCACGCAGCGCGGCGACCGGCGCGTAGAGGCTCTGGATCGGATAGGCGGCGTTGATCACCCCGGGCATCGGCCGCAGGACGCGGAACGTCTGGACGAATGTGCCGAGGTTGTCAGGCGGCGGTGCCGGCATGAGACGGGCGGGCACGTATGGCGGCATCTCCCGATAGCCAGGGTTGGTCTTCGTCCAGGCGCCGTCCCGATAGAGGTCGAAGACCTGTCCCCGCCAGTAGGCCGGTGCGCCGGTCCGGACGTACATGACGGCTGAGTCGCCAAGCCGGCCGCGAAAGTGCAGGTCGATGCTGTTGGTCGCCCCCGTCGGATCGCCCGTGAGCTGCACGAGCGGGAGGGCGGGGTTCTCGAGACCGCCCTTGAAGGTCGTGAGGTTGGGGAACGAGATCACCAGGGGTGACACGGGAACCCCCGACGGCTGCGGGACCGCGATGAACCAAACCACGCCCCCCGCGAAGGCGCCGACCAGCAAGACGGCGACCGCTCGGACCGGTGCGCGCAGGTCGGCCTCCATCCGCCTCAGGTGTGAGGACACCCAGAACCCGACCAGGCATAGCGTCCAGGCCGCCAGCAGGACGCCGAACGTGTAGTCCCAGGCGTAGACGGCCGCGAGATAGACGATCGCAAGGCTGATCCACAGGCTCGAGTAGCAGTTGCGACGCGTCTTGAGGTCGAAGCTGGTGACGGCGACGAGGAGGATCGCGAAGTTGGCCTGGGGGAGGACGCCGCCGAACAGTGCCAGCGCAGAGTCGGCGATGACGTAGAAGAGCGCGCCGAACACCATCGCGGCCAGGAAGGCCTGGCGCCAGAACTCGCGCTTGAGGTTTCGCTCGCGATAGCTGACCGTGTGGCCGATCGCGGCGACGACCACGCCCACCGCGGGAATCACGTAGTCCTGGCCGTAGATCGCGATGGCCAGCAGGGCGACCGCAAAACCCGCGAACACGAACGCCCGGCCCTCGACCGAGTGCTCGACCGGCGATGGTGGAAGCCGCAGCCAGCGCGTCACAGGGGCCACTGTGTTCCGACGCGCTCGAGCGCGAGCTGGGTGTCGATCTCGGCCTCCCCGACGACCCAGACCCGCCCCCTCCTGGCCCTCTCCGCCATTTCCATCAACTCCGGGTCGGCGCTCGCCGTGATGAGCACCACCTCGTCCCCACTCGCTGGGGAGGTGGCGGCGAAGCCGCCGGAGGGGACGTTGGGATATCTCGCCAACCATTCGAGCTGCGACCACATGTCCCGCGGTGCTTCGCTTGGCTCAAGCGCGGGCGCGCCAATAACCACCCGTCCCCCTTCGCGGATGCAGTCCCAAGCCTCGGAGGCGGCGATGCGCGCGATCTGATCCGCCATGTCCTGGGTTGAGGGCGACGGATCGACGAGGATCGTCAGAGTCTGGAGGCCCGGCGGCTCGTACTCGCGGACCACCAGCTCACCGTGACGCGCGCTCGATCGCCAGTGGATTCTGCGCAGCGAATCGCCAGGCCGGTACTCGCGGATCCCGAAAAGCTCGTTTCCCGAGCCCGCCCGCGGGGCCGCTACCGTCGCCTCGAGCTCGCGCGCCTGGCGCCGGCCGGCGAGGGACGCGAACCGCGGAAGCACGAGCGCCACCTCTGAGTCCGGGCGAGTGCGGTGGCCGCGAAAGAAGCCCAACGGGTCGCTGGTCCCGATCGCCCACGCGGTCGCACCGACGGGCCCGCGCCGCAGTCCTCGGATCACCTCGACCCGCGTCCAGCCGGCGGCCGGCACGAGGCCGGTGCCCAGCCTGATCTCCTTGCCCGCGGCGCGCCCGCTGACCCAGGCCGGGCCCCTGGCGCCGCCGGAGCTCCGCAGTCGCACGGTCAGCTCGAGCGCGTCGGTCTCGAAGACCGGCGCCTGGTAGGGGCTCGTCCGAATCATCTGCTCCGGCAGCTCGTAGAGCGGAGACTCCGACCCGGGACGGCTGCTCTCGACCCCGAGCTCCAGCCTCAGCCCCGCCCGATTCCAAAGCGCGTAGAAGCCCCCGGCGACGATCAACGCCAGCAGCCAGGCGGCGAGAAGGAAGAGCCAGGAGACCTCCGAGGTCGCGCCGTACCACTCCAGGACCAGCCATAGGGCGACGGCCCCGACGAACCGCCAGGTCGGTCTCAAGAGATGCCTAGTGCTGTCGCAGCGGGGGAATGGGAAGCGTTGCCACGACCTCGTTCAGCATGTCGGCGGCCTTGCCGCGCCCACGCATGCCCAGCCGGTGCGCGAGCACCGGCACCGCGAGCAGCTTGACGTCGTCGGGCAACACGAAGTCGCGGCCTTCGAACAGCGCCCACGCCTGCGCCGCGCGCTGCAGGTAGACGCCCGCGCGCATGCTCGCGGGCAGGATGACGTCCGGCCTCGAGCGGACCGCCTGCAGCAGAGCGACGATGTAGGTCCGAATCGCCGGCGCGGCGACGACGCGCAGGCAGGCCTCCTGGAGCTCGATGACCTCGCGAATGTCGAGGACCGCGGTCAGCTCAGCGATCGGGTCTCCATGCTCGCGGCGGGCAAGGACCTCCATCGCCTCCGCGTCGGTGGGTGGGCCCATCTCGGCGGCGAGCACGAAGCGGTCGAGCTGCGACTCCGGGAGCGGATAGGTGCCGTGAAACTCGGCAGGATTCTGGGTGGCCACGACGAAGAAGGGGCGGTCCAAGTGGCGCGTGGTTCCCTCGACAGTGACCTGGCCCTCCCCCATCGCCTCGAGCAGCGCCGACTGAGTGCGCGGGGTCGCACGGTTGACCTCGTCCGCCAGCACGATGTTGGCGAAGATCGGCCCTGGGATGAACTCGAAGCTCAGGTCCTTCTGGTTGAAGACGCTCGAGCCTGTGATGTCAGAGGGCAGAAGGTCGGGCGTGCACTGGATCCGGCGGAACCTTCCCCCGACCGACGTCGCGAGGGCACGGGCCAGCATGGTCTTGCCCGTGCCAGGGAGGTCTTGCAGGAGGACGTGGCCGCCTGAGACGAGACCCGCCAGGGCGAGCCGGACGACCCGGTCCTTGCCCACGATGACGCGGTGGATGTTCTTCTCGACCCGATCGAGAAGCTCCGCCGCCCTACGGGGCTGGAGTTCCTGGGTGACCGACGCCATGCCGCCGACCAGTCTAGAGCCGGTTTTTCGTAATTCCCCCCTGTTAGGACAGCCTGGCGGTGGGCCGAAAATTGTCCGCATGACCTCGCTGGATGACGTCGCGCGGATTGCGCTGTCGCTGCCGGAGTCAACCGAAGGCAGGCGGCATGGAAATCGCACGTGGTTCGTCGCCGGCAAGGCTTTCGCCTGGGAGCGGCCGTTCAGCAAGGCGGACATCCGACGCTTCGGCGATGCGACGCCACCCGGCGGTCCGATCGCCGCGGTACGCGTGTCCAGCCTGGAAGAAAAGGACGTGCAGCTGATGGCCAATCCCCGTGCCTTTTTCACGATTCCCCACTTCGACGGATATGCCGCGGTGCTCATCCAGCTCGATCGGCTCAGCAAGCGAGCGCTCCAGGGCGCGATCACCGACGGCTGGTTGGCATGCGCGCCACCTCATCTCGCCGAGACCTTGTCGGCCAGGAAAGCACGCTGAGTCGGGACTAGGAGATTCCGGCCTGGTCCAGGCGTGAACCACCACCCGCAAGTCCCCTCCGGCGCTGCGCGCCACCTCCCCACAGGGTGGGGAGGAGTTGCTGTCCCCTCCCCACACGGTGGGGAGGAGTTGCTCAGGCCTGGGGCGGGCGTAGCCCGCGTAAGGACGGCGCGCTAAGGCGCGCTTCGCCTACTGATTGCCCACCATCCGCGAGATCACCTCGCCCAGGTTGGGCCCGCCCTTCCCGAATGGAACTGAGTGGACGCGATGTGCGAACACCATCTCCGCGACGTCGCTGACGTGGCTGACGCCTACTTCGTCGGCGCTGTCGTACGCCGCCTTGGCCTGGGCGGCGCGCGCGCAGACAAGGTCGGAGCGGTGACCGTCGACCTCGAGCGCGATCGAGATCTGGGCGATCAGGCGCAGGATCTCGCGGGGCAGCGTGACCTCGGGAAAGGTCCCGATCGCCTCCGCGATCTGCGACTTCACCGCCTGCTCGGATTCGGCGTGCTGCTGGTAGAAGAGGTTCGGGTCGTCCTCCCATACCGCGCGCTTCTCAACGATGGAGACCCGCTGGTCGAGGTCGCGGATGCCTTCCACGTCGACGCACAGCCCAAACCGGTCGAGCAGCTGCGGCCGCAGCTCCCCCTCTTCTGGGTTCATGGTCCCGACGAGGATGAACCGGGAGGGGTGCGATACCGAGACGCCCTCTCGCTCGACCGTGTTGACGCCCATCGCCGCAGCGTCGAGGAGGACGTCGACGATGTGGTCATCGAGCAGGTTCACCTCGTCCACGTAAAGGATGTTGCGGTTCGCTTCCGCGAGCACTCCCGGCTCGAAGCGGCGCGAACCCTCCTTCAGAGCTGCCTCCAGGTCGATGGTGCCCACGACCCGGTCCTCCGACGCGTTGATCGGAAGCTCGACGACGCGCATCCGGCGCGTGGCCACCGGCAGGGACCCGGCGACCGCCCGCTCCCGGCAGTCGGCGCACCAGTCCTCGGGGTCGTCGGGATGGCATCCGAAGTGGCACCCCTCGACGACTTCCTGGTCGGGCAGCAGGCGCGCGAGGGCGCGCACCGCAGTCGACTTGCCGGTTCCCTTCTCGCCCCGGATCAGGACCCCACCGATCGTCGGGTTGATGGCGTTGAGGACCAGGGCGAGCTTCATCTCGTCCTGGCCGACGATCGCGGTGAATGGGTAGGAATAGCGGTCGAGTGCCATGGGCAGCTAGATAGTACCGACGCTCATTGGCAGGTCACCTTCGTCGGGTCAAAGGTGAAGGTCCAGCCGTAGTAGGCGGCCGCCAACCGATAGCCGTTGACCTCTGTCGAGCGGGTCGCGCCGTTGTGGGCGATGTCGTCGCACATCGCTGCCTGGGGCTGACCCTCGTTTGGATTCAAGCCGAGGCCGAGGATGCTCGCGCTGATGTCCGCGTAGTACTTCCACGCAAGCACATTGAGCGCGCCGCTCCGGCAGAAAAGTGGCGTGGCGTTGCCGTCGGCCGCGGCGACGATCGGCTTGGAGCACAGCATGGCGACCGGGGGGTCCGTCGCGGGCGGCAGCACCTGCTCCGGCACAGGGACCTCGTCGCTCGACGGGCTCGGCGAGGGCGAGGGTGATTGAATTGTCAGTGAGGCCGATGGAGGCGTCGCGGTTGCGGTGGGCTGCGACGACGAGCAAGCAGCCAGCATGAGCACCGCCAGCAGCGCCACTCGGCTAGCGGCCGCGGCCCAGCTCCCTCTCGACGGCGGTCGCGATCTCGTCACGCGATAGGTCATAGAGCCCGTAATAGTGCGCTCCCATGCGCTCCGCGAGGTCGGCGCAAGCGTTGATCGCATACGTCTGGTACATCGGGGCGACTCGCGCGAGGTGCTGGACAGAGGGCAGGTGGCTGTAGTCGCGCGCGGAGTCGATGACGAGCGCGTCGATCTCCTCGGCGTCGATCAAGGCCGCAACCTTCTGCGCTTCGACCAGGGGCTCTTCCTTGAACATCGAGATGTTGCCGCGGCCGTCGCTGATCAGCACGAGCAGAGGACGGATCGTCGGGTCGCGCAGCAGCTCCGTCTTCACCACCTTGTATCCGGCCATCAACCCGTGCGTCAGCGGCGTCGTGCCGCCTACCGAAAGCCGTTCCAGCCGGCGACGCGCAAGCGAGACGCTCGACGTCGGGCGCAGCACCACCTCGGCGGTGCGGTTCTTGAAGATGACCACCGCCACGCGGTCGCGGCGGACGTACGCGTCCTGGAGCAGGGAGAGGATCGCGCCCTTCGTGGCGGCCATCCGCTGCTCGGCGTCCATCGACGCCGACGCGTCGACGACGAACACGATCAGGTTCCCGACCTTGCGCTCGCGGACCTTCTGACGTAGATCCTGCCGCTCGAGCATCAGGCGCTCGCCGTGGCGCCGGCCGCGCTCCTTCTGCATCGGCGCCGCAGCGCGAACCGTGGCGTCGATGGCGAGGTCGCTCACCTTTTCCTTCGGCTCGGCGCGCACGTAACGACCGCGGCGGTCCGGAGTCTGGCTCGCCGCGCGCTTGCCTCCCTGCTTGCGGACGCGCCGCTGTCGCGGCAGGTCGATGCGCCGCAAGTTGAAGGTCTGCAGCGCCTCGGGAGCCGACTCCTGGCCGCTGGAGCCGCCCGTCGTGACCCCAGTGTCTGTGCCGGCCGATTGCTGACCCGTCTCCGATGAGTTGGCGCTTTGCTCAGCCGAGGCTTCCGAGGTGGCGTCGCTCTCCGAAGCCTGCGCCTCTGCGGCGTCCGACTCGGAAGGCTGCGAGCCCTCCGTCTCTGCCCCATGCTCGGGACTCGTTGTCTCGTCCTGGTCGCGACGCACCGGCTGGCGGGCGCGGTGTGCGAGGGCCAGGGTCGCGGCGTCGTAGATGTCTTCGCGACTCGGAGTTACGTGGCGACGGTACGCTGCGAGCGCCCGGGCGGCGTGGTCGATGACTACATCCGCCCGGTGGCCGAGCACCTCGGCCTCGACACAGATAGAAGAGATAAGACGCGCGTGGGCCGAAGTCACCCGGACCTCCTTCACACGGCTGATCGCCTCCCCCAGCGCGCGCGACAGGTTGCTGTCGGCCGCAGCGAACTCGTTGCTGAACTCGTGATCGCCCCGCTTGAATGCAGCGTCCCGCTCGGCGATGAGCACGCGCTCGTCGGGATCTCGGATGCCTTCGACGTCGACGCAAAGGCCGAAGCGGTCGAGCAACTGCGGGCGGAGCTCGCCCTCCTCCGGGTTCATGGTGCCGACGAGGATGAAGCGCGACGGGTGGCTGAAGGAGACTCCTTCGCGCTCGATCACGTTCACGCCCATCGCGGCGGCGTCGAGCAGGACGTCGACCAGGTGGTCGTCGAGGAGGTTGACCTCGTCGACATACAGGATGTTGCGGTTCGCCTCGGCCAGGACCCCGGGCTCAAACTTCTTGGTGCCCGAGCGCAGGGCCGCCTCGATGTCGATGGTGCCGACGACTCGGTCCTCGGACGCGTTGATGGGCAGTTCGACCACCCGCATCCGCCGCTTGTGGTGGGGCAGCCCGCCGTGCAGCTTGAGGCGGGCCCGGCAGTCGGCGCACAGCGCCTCGACGTCGGCCGGGTCGCATCCGAAGTGGCAGCCTTCGACCACGTCGTGCTCGGGCAGCAACCGCGCCAGCGCCCGCACCGCCGTCGACTTTCCCGTGCCCTTCTCGCCGCGGATCAGCACGCCGCCGATCGTCGGCACGATGGCGTTCAGGATCAGCGCCAGCTTCATCGACTCCTGGCCGACGATCGCGGTGAAGGGATAGGAATGACGGTCGAGCGTGACGCTCACTGACGTCAAGCTTAGGTGCGAGCTCCTCCCCATTCATGGGGAGGTGGCGCCAAAGGCGCCGGAGGGGCTACGAACTCGGGACGAGCCCCTTGACCATCTCCTGCTCCTGCAGCAGCTCTTGCGTGGTCACCCGGATGCGCTTCCAGGCGTCGTCGTCGTGCTGCAGGTCGGGCACGACCTCCCAGTGTGCACCGTCCGATCGCACCGGGAAGCCGAACTGCAGCCCCTCGGGCACGCTGTACTCGCCGTGGCTGACCACCGCCAGTGAGTGCCAGTCACCCCAAGGGGTGGGCGTTCGAATGCTGATCACGGAATCGACCACCGCGTTGGCGGCGGAGGCCGCCGACGAGGCGCCCCGGGCCTCGATCACCGCCGCGCCGCGCTTCTGAACTATCTCGACGAATTTTCCCTTGAGCCAGCCATGGTCGGAGATGACCTCGAAAACGGGAAGCCCTGCAATCCGGGCGTTGGCCGCGTCGGGATATTGCGTGGTCGAGTGGTTGCCCCAGACCCCGACGTTGGAGATCGCGGCGACCGGGACTTGCGCCTTCTTAGCCAGCTGGATCCGAGCGCGATTCTCATCTAGCCTGGTCATTGCAAACCAGCGCTCGGCCGGGATGTCAGGCGCGTTCATGCGGGCGATGTAGCAGTTCGTGTTGCAGGGGTTGCCGACGACGAGGATCCGAACGTCGCTGGCCGCGCGCTGTGCAATCGCCTTGCCCTGCGGCCCAAAGATGCCTCCGTTGACCGAGAGCAGATCGCTCCGTTCCATGCCCTGCTTGCGGGGAGCGGCGCCGACGAGCAGCACAAAGTTGGTTCCGTTGAATGCCTCATCGGGCTTGCTCGTCAGCTCCATGCCGATGAGCATTGGGAAGGCGCAGTCGTCGAGCTCCATGGCGACACCCTCGAGGGCCTTCATCGCCGGCTCGACCTCGAGCATCCGCATGACGATGGGCTGATCCGCGCCGAACATGTCCCCGGCCGCGATCCGAAACACCAGCGCGTAGCCGATCTGACCCGCGGCGCCGGTGACTGTGACCTGGATGGGCGCCTTTCCGCCGCTCATCGAGGTGAATGCTAGCCAGTTACCTCGCGGTGAGAACAGTGGGGGCGACGGCGAAGATCGCGACTGTGGCGGTTCCAGAGACGGTCATCAAGGCGATTTGCGAGACGCGGCGCCCCATGCGGATGAAACGTCGCGACTTCGGGGTTGGTTACCGGAAGCCTTCCCCTTCCGGCTCGAACAGATCGTCCTCGGCCAGGCGCCGGGCGAAGCACAGAAAGCCGGTGTGGGCGACCATGCGGTGAGATGGGCGCATGCTCCGCCCGCGAACGGTCCATCCGCGCTGCAACAGCTCGAACGCTTCCAGCATCCCGAAGCCACGCTCCTCCCTCAGGCAGTCGAAGAACCGCTGCACCTGGCTGACGTTCGGGCAGTGGGCGAACAGGATCCCGCCCGGACGAAGCGCCGCCCTCGCCGCGGGGACGGCCTGCCAGGGCTCCGGCAGG
>DASWDZ010000167.1:0-1625 GCA_036395015.1 Candidatus Dormiibacterota bacterium
AACTCGAAGCACTCGGCCACAAAGTCAGCCTCGAAGCCGCCGCCTGACCAACTAACCCCGTCACAACCAACCCCTGTCGGGCCTCCGGCCCGACCGCCAGCGCGTGCACGACGCCGCCAGGCAACCCCGCCGGCATTCACACCACAGGGGGTCGACGGTTCGAGTCCGTCAGAGGGCTCTGAGAAGTCGCTGCTAATCGGGCCCTTCTACTTGCCTTGGTAGCGACGGCTTCGGACCTCAACGTCCACCGAGCGTCCACCGCCCGCCGAGAGGCGCCTTCGGTGAGACCTAGAAACTGTATCGCTACGCGGCTTTGCGGGCCTGCGGGCCGACGTCCACCCAGCGTCCACGGCCCGTTCGAGCGCGAGCGCGTCCAGGAGCGAGACGGCGTGCTGGTAGCTGTCGACTGCGAGGTGGCCGTAGTGGAGGTCGATCATCGCGATGCTCGTGCCCATGAACCGTGAGAGCGCGAACACCGGCACGCCGGCGCGGAGCGCGAAGGTGGCGTAGGTGTGGCGCAGGTCGTAGAGGTCGCGCAGCGGCTCGATCCCGATCGCTCTCTGGACGGGCTTCCAGTGGCGGCGGTTGAAGTTGCGGAAGTCGAGGTGGCCGCCGCGCGTGTTCGGGAACAGCAGCGGGCTATCTCCATGCGGCCGAAGCTGGTCGAGCGCCGCGAGCGCGATCGCCTGCAGCGGAACCGCGCGTCGGCTCAGCCGCGTCTTGGTCTGCCTCACGCGCCCGTTCGCATACGCCCGTCGGATTTGCACCACACCGGCGGCACGATCCACGTCGCCCCATTCGAGCGCGAACAGCTCGGAGGGTCGAAGCCCGGTCGCAGCCGCGAACACGACCATCGGCCCGAAGAGCGGCCCGAGCCGCTCGGCGACCGAGCGGATCTGCAGCCAGGAATCGAACGGCCGCTGCTCCCGGCAGCGCCGGCCGGGATTCGGCACCCCGCGCTTGGCCGGATTCTCGTCGATCAGCTTCCAGGCAAGCGCCCGGTTCAGCACTTGCCGCAGCGCCTGCGTCGCCTCGAAGCGGTGCCCTTCCGGAACGGTCAGCCGCCACGCACAGACCTGCTCGGGCGAGAGCTCAACAAGATGCACGTCACCGAGTTCGGCGGTCGCCTTCCCGAGCAGCCAGCGGAGCTTCGCCACCGTGACCCGTTCACCCTGATGCGCCTCGAGGTACTCGTCGACCCACTCGCCGAGCGTCAGCGTCACCGAACGGCCGCCGGGCACCAGCCGGGCCAGCTTGTTCTGGAGCGCCCGCTGCGCCTCAGCCCTGCTGCTGAACCCGCCCACCTGCAGCCTCGCCGAACCGCGGCCTGCGACGCGATACCGGTAGGCCCACAAGGGCTCGCCATCCGCGCACTTCGCCTTCAACTTGAACACCTGGCCCTGCTGGATCACCTTGGCACCTCCTCGATCGACACTCGGATCGAGGAATCACATCCAGACGCCGCCTCCACCTGACCACCCCTCTCACACAGAGGTGGTTCGTACGATCACCCACGAAGACGGGCCGACCCTGCTCGTTGCTGGGCGTCAAGCGGCGTCGTATGCTGCCACAGTTCCCGAGCCGAGGAGGTAGCGGTGCCAGTAGTTCTCGTCTTCGAGGGTGTG
>DASWDZ010000168.1:0-54876 GCA_036395015.1 Candidatus Dormiibacterota bacterium
CGATCGACTTGATGGTCTGCACGGCCACGCCGCGCTCGGTGCACGTTTCGAGCAGGGCGTCGAAATTGGCGCGGTAGTAGTCGCTCCGCATGGTGATGAAGTTGTAGGGCAGCAGCACGCTGTCGAAATCGAAGCGATCGAGACTCCGACGGTGGGTGGCCGCGATCTGGGCCCCGTGGCCGGTGACTCCGATCCACCTGATCAGGCCCTCGGCGCGTGCGGTCAGCGCCGCGTCCAGGGCGCCGCCGGGACTCAGGGCCTGGTCCCACTCGATGGGATCCGCCAGCGAGTGAAGCTGCCACAGGTCGACGCGGTCGACGCCGAGGCGGTCGAGCGAGCGGTGCAGCTCCTCACGCGCCCCCTTCCCGTCTCGCTGGTCGCCCTTCGTCGCGATGAAGAAGTGGCCTGGCTCGCGCCTCAGCCACGGCGCGATGCGAAGCTCCGAATCGCCATAGCCCGACGCTGTGTCGATGTGATTGACGCCGTGGTGCAGCAACACGTCAAGGGCCCGATCCGCGACGTTCTGCGACACATGGCCCAGTGCGGCAGCCCCGAAGATGACGCGCGAGCTGTGGTGGCCCGTGCGACCGAATTCGGCCTTTGGGATCATGCCTTCAACTTAGCATCGAGATGCGGGAGCGGCGAAATCTGTATTGTGGGACGGCGTTCGTTCATTTCATCAGGAGGCTGCAGTGGAGTTTTTCAACCTCAAGACGAAGCAAAAAGTCGAGATCCCGGACAACCAGCTGAAGAAGCGGCGAAGCGTGCGGACGACCAGCGGAGGCAAGCGGCAGGAGCGATACGCGGTGATCGCCGAGGTCCACGAGGGTGGCAAACCGCTGCAGCTGTTCAAGTTCGTCAACAAGGACACGTTCGACCGCCTCGAGGTGCCGGAGGTCAGCTAGCCTCCTGCGCCACCTCTAGCGGCTCGAGGCTCAGCATCTCGCCCGAGTAGGCGGCGTAATACACCCGGATCTTCCGGCTGTCGCGAGACAGCTGATCGACAAGCCGGGAGTCGACGTCGAACTCCCGGTCGTCGACCATGACCTTGTACTTGTACTGCCCGGGATAGGTGAACGAGCTGGGGATGGGTCGGGCGAGCGCATTCGTCGTCACTCCTTCCCGCCTGAGCGTCGGGCGGCCAGTCACCGAGCGGACGTGGCCAAGGACCAGGTCGCCGAGAAGGACGAGCACGCCGAACCCACCGATGAGGGTCATCACGGCGCAAACCAGGAAGAACAGGGTCACCACGAAACCTCCGAAGAAACCGAGGTCCTGAAACGCGCCGAGGAGGTTGGGCCCGAGGGCGATCGAGACGATGAGGCCGACCCCGGTGAGGAACAGGAGCGCGGCTTCGCCGCGGAGCAGCCTCAGCCGCTGCCGGCGTGTGATGTGGCCGGCGCGGTTCGCGGCCAGGTCGGACATCAAATCGTCACTTCCCCTGGAGGAAGGGGATCACCGCCGCGGAGAGCTCGGGCTGGAGGTTGATGTCGTAATGCGTGACGCCAGGCAGGATGGCGAGGCGGTGCTGCGTCATGCCGGAGCGGTCCCAGTTCGCATCGCGCAGTCCGCCGCCGAGCAGCTTGAAGAATTCAACAGCGTGGGAAGGCGGCAGACCGTCGGCGTCGCCGATGACGAGCATGACCGGCATGGCCAGCCTGGGAACATCCGCCGACCAGTCGTAACCGAGCTTCAGCAAGTCGGTCAGCTGCTTGACCAGGACTGGCCAGTCGTCGACGTTAGGCGCGACCTGCTTGTAGCTCTCGTACATCGGGCTCTGCTTCATCGGCTCGGCCGTCTCAGGACCCATCGCCTTCATGCCCGCGGTCATCTCGGGGTGCCAGCCGTGATTGGTGAAGACCGTCGAGACCAGCACCAGTCGCTCCACGACGTCCGGATGCTGGATCGCCGTTCGCAGCGCCACGCCGCCGCCCAGCGAGAAGCCCATGATCGCTGCGCGCTGGAAGCCCAGCTCGCGGATCAGCGCCCCGATGTCGTCACCCATCGCTTCGAAAGTCATCGGCCGATCCGCGGCCGGCGAGCGGCCGTGGGACTGCAGGTCGACGCCGATCACCTGCCGGCCCGCGGCAAGCAGCCCGATGTTGGCCCCGAACATCTCCAGGGATCCGAATCCGCCGTGGAGCAGGATGAGAGGCTCGCCCTCGCCGAAGACCTGGTAGCCGAGCTCGATGCCGTTGACGCGAGCAAGATTGGATTTCGCCTGCACGCTGCTTACCCCCGTTTGGTGCAACCGGTCTTCAAGCCAGCCTAGCGCGATGGACTCACGCGGCGACGCGGGAGCTCCCCTGCATTGAAAGGTAACTGACAGACACGAGTCACTGGCGCTGACCAAACTGGTGCGGAATGGCCAACAGAGTCATGGTCGTGGACGACGAGCCGGTGAACATCGCCCTCGTGAAAGCGATGCTCGTGAACCTGGCCGACGACATCCTGGGAGTGACGGAATCGGCCAAGGCGACCGCTGCGTTCGGCGAGTTTCAGCCGGACCTTGTCCTGCTCGACCTCCACATGCCGCCGCCCGATGGCCTCGAGCTGTTGCAGGAATGGACCGCGGACCGCAAGCGGCGTGGGTTCCTGCCGGTGATCGTGATGACCGCGGACGATCGAGACGCCATGCGCAACACGGCCTTGCTGCTGGGTGCCAACGACTTTCTGGTCAAGCCCCTTGACCGTCACGAGGTGCTGCTGCGGGCCCGCAACCTGCTGCACACGCGCCATCTGTTCCTGGAGGTGATGGAGGCGAGGGGCAAGCACTCGCCGGACGAGGCGCGCCGGCCCTAACCCGGGTCAATCACCGCGCAGTCGAGGAGGCCGGCGAGCACCTTCGCCGTCATTTGTTCCGGGACGCCATGGTCCCGAAGCGATTTCCAGACACCGAAGTCGGTCAGGGCGAGTGTGAGCTGGAGGCGGGACTCATCGGGCTCTTCGAGGGCCAGCGCCTGGCGAGCCAGCTCCTCCAGGCCGGCCGCCACCCAGCGAAGGCTCTCATCCAGCTCGGGTATCCTGCTGCGTTCGTCGCGTGCGCCTTGCAGCGCGGACCAGGCGCGCTGATAGAACTCGGAAACTTCTTCGACGAACCGCCGAAGTCGATCTCGCGTCGTGTCCAGGCCGCCGAACAGCTCCTCGCCGTCCTCTGGGCGCGGAGGCTCGAGCGCCATCCAGACCAGGTTGCCGCAGGCCCGGATGAGTGAGCCCTGGGTTGGGAAATGCCGGTAAACGGTCGCCGGGGAGATGCCGGCGCGAGCGGCGACGTCCGCCTGTAATGTCGCGGCAGGTCCCTTTTCGGCGTGCAGCTGCATGGCCGCCCAGATGATCTGGTTGCGGGTTGCCTCGAGGGCTTGGGCGCGCTTATTCATCCGATAGGGCCGTGAAGGCATGCCGGCTATTGACAGAATTCCAATTTCATGAAATATTACTTTGGCGAATTGTAACCAAGGGAGGCTGGATGGACATGTATAGGGAACCCTGGTTCAAGTGGTTGGCGGTGACCCTGGTCGTGGGTTCGGTGGCGTTTGTGCTCACGCCCTTGTGGCCCGTACCACGAGGAGCCCAGCCGCCTGACAACCTCCTTCCCATGTTCGTCGCGCTCATGTTGATCGAGTCGATCTCATTCGGGCTGGGCGTGGCATTCGTAATTTTCGGCCGTCCGCTGCTCGGCCGGATGGGCGGGCCGGCGGGTCTTACTACGGCCGCCTACCTCGCCATCGCATTCCTGCTGCTCAACTGGTGGCCTCACGACAACATGCATCACGTGACCGGCTTCAGCTGGACCGGGCTGGTGTTGGTTGAGTACGGATTCCATCTGCCGCTGATCGTCGCCGGTGCAGTGCTGGCATGGTTCTTCGTCAGCCTGGCCCAGCAAAGACTGGCGCACGCGTGAAGTGATTTACGCCGGTCGGTTCTACCCTTCGGGCGTTCCCGGCCTGGTCCGGCGGCTGATCGACAAGCTGATACGGGCACGCCTGGGCGGCGTGCCTGGGATCGTGCGAATCCAGCTGGCAGACCTCCGACTCTTCTGGTTGATGACGCGTCTCTATCAGCATGTCTACGGGCGCCGGCGGCTGGCGCTGACGGCCGTTCAGCGTGAGATGGTCGCCACGGTCGTCAACGGCATGATCGGCGGCGCTCCTTGACTCGGCCTGCACTCGGCGGCCTTGCGCCGCCTCACCGGGATGGAGCACCTGGACCACGAGTTCGCCACCACGTGGCCGCTCTTCGACCTCGACTCGAAGACGCGCGCCCTGCTCAGCTATGCCAAGAAGCTGACGGAAAGCCCTGGCGCGGTCGACGATGCCGATTTCGAGGAGCTGAGGGTCGCCGGCTGGGATGAGGACGGGATTTACCAGGCTACGGCGCTGATCTCGTTCTTCAACTTCAGCGGCCGGCTCGAAGCTGCTTCGGGGCTGCCGATGGACAGCGATCAACTCGGAGCGCGACTGGTCAAGAAGCCATAAGGTCAGAGGAACCGCCACCTCTCTAGGTCCGGGCTCCGACAGGGGCGAATCCGGACGTGGCTATATCGGTTCGAGCTTGAACACCGTGTGCTCCGGTGCGATGGCGGCGAAGTCCGCGTCTGACGATTGCGCCGTCGCGTCGAAGTAAGGCCGCAGCATTTGGCTGCCGCCGAGACCGATGCGTGCTCGGAGGAACGGCACGCGTTCGGAGACTGGAACCTCCCTCAGGCGTACATCATCACGAACGGCACCGCGGCTCAGAGTCACGCGGCCGGCCGCGCGAGCGTTCTTGACGGTGTTCGTTTCGCCGAACACCGCCACCCAGTAGCGGCCGTCAGCTTGTTCCACTAGCCAGATTGGCGTCGAGTACTCCTTGCCGGTGGTCCGGCCACGAACCGTGACAAGCCGCATGGCCTTTGGTCCGATCCCGCCGCGAACGAGGCGAGTCAGCAGACCGTTCCCGACCCGCAGCCCCATCGTGTGCCTGTATTTCTTGCCGATGCCAGGATTGTGGCATCGATCACTGCGGCAGGGATGGCTGAAGATGACCCCCAACGAGCTGCGTGTTGTGCGCCTGGCAGGAATCGAACCTGCTGCCTTTCGGTCCGGAGCCGAACGCTCTGTCCGGTGAGCTACAGGCGCGATAGGTCTTTCCCAGTCTAAACTCCGGGCCCCGTGACCCGGCTCAGCCGTTGCCTGGCCCTGCTCGTGCTGCTGGTTGCCTGTCAGAACGAAACCCAGCCCGCCTCCAGCCCGGTTCCCAGCCCCACGCCACACCTCGCGCCGACCGCCGCGATCCTGCAGTCGGGCGATGTCCCCGCCACGGTCAACGTCTGCGTCGGATCGGGTCCGCTCGACGTGTACCTGTCGGTGTTGGACAGTGCGGATCCCAAGCTCGCGGCGCAGTGGAGCGCGCAGTGGGTCGACCTGAGGAGCCATGGTGCGCGGGCGGGAGCGATCTCCGTGTACGCGGCCAATCCCTCCGCGTGCAAGGCCGAGCTTGGTGCGACCACGACCGTGAAGGCGGCGGCGAGCGTGGTGATCCAGTTCGACGATGAAGGGCAGGCCGACCGCGCGTGGCAGGCCGGGGTGTTCGGGTTCATCCCGCCGGCGGCAGGCGAACTCCAGCCCGGACTGGTTCGCGGATCGGGCACGGGGCTCGGCCTGAGCTCGTTTACGTACGACCGTCCGTCGGTACGATTGGCCTGCTGGCGGCGCTCCGTCTATGTGGCATTGGTGGCCGTCAGCAACTTTGATCTGGATACGTTCAAGGCCGCGACGGCGACGATCGACGCTCGCCTAAACTGAGTTTTCCTCACTGCGCCTGTAGCTCACCGGATAGAGCGCTTGCCTGCGGAGCAAGAGGCAGCAAGTTCGATTCTTGCCAGGCGCACCAGCTTGCCCAAACCTGGATCTTCTGGCGCACACTTAACGCGGCCGGCAGATGGGACTCAAAGGCCTGATTAGCGGCTACTAAACTCGCCCGATACAAGACCGAACCTAAGTTTGGAGGATCGGCAGGCCCGCGTCACTGGGGAGGCGCGAGGAGGAGTGGCATATGAAGCGTTTTTTGCTGGTACTCATGGTGGCGGCGGTGGCTGCCATCGGATTTGGCGGCGTGGCTGCGTCGGCGTCGGCGAACAAACTGCAGACATTCGGAACCGGCACGGTCACGATTACGGGAGCGGACAGCGCCACAATCGTCCTCAGCGCCAGTGACGAGTACGGCGGCGTGTACCTAAACTCCAAGAGCCAGAGCGCCAAGCCCCTGAATGCGGTCCATGTCTCGTTCGTGTCAACCAGTGACGTGACCGGTGGGGCCCCGAGGTTCAGCATCCCGATCGACACCGACGGCGTCGGCGGCACCGTTGAGGGGTACGCCTTCCTCGACGCCGCGGGCTGCGGTGGAGCCTCCGGTGTGGCCACGACGGTCAGCACCTCATCGTCGGTCTGCCACGTCAACTTCATGGGCGCGGACTACGCCAACTGGGCTGCCTTCGCGGACGCCAACCCGACCTATCGGATTGCCCCAGGGGCCATCCCGTTCATCATCGCCGACGGATCGATCGGTAGCTACGCAGTGGAGAGCATCGACCTCCGCTAGCTCGACGAGATTGATATCGATCAAGAGGGTCCCCCTCCACCGGGGACCCTCTTGCTTCGCCTCATCGGCGATAGGACAGTTGCATCAAAGGCGCTTATCGCGTAAAGCCATCGTGACCGCGCTATTTGATGCGGCCGTTCTCCGCGGTCGAGATCTTTTTGCTCGCCTCGGGGTCGATGTTGAGCACCGCGAGGATGACCGTGAACGTCTTGTTCTGCCACTCGGCGATGTAGAACGACTGGCTCGCAATCGACTGGCTCAGCACGATCGAGTTGGCCGTCAGCCCGGTCTTCGTACCCTCAATCGTGGGAGCGGACTTCAGCTGCGCGCGGCTGAATCCGAAGATCGTCTTGTTGCTGTACGCATCCACCGCCGTCTTCTCGTCCTTGAACTGGACGACGAAGTTCACCACCAGCTTGTAGGTTGCGGTCCCGACATCGGTCTCGGGGTTCTTGATCGCCGCGCATCGCGCCTCGCTCTCGGTGTAGATCGCCGCGTAGGCGGCCTTGGCGCCGTCCTTCTTGGCGTCATCCCAGTAGGCCGAAATCGACTTCGAGGTGTTCGGGTCGGCGCTCTCTTCGGCCTTGATGAAGTCTTCGATGTCGCCGCTGATTCCGCATCGCACCATGCCGCCAGGCAGATCGCCCGGCTGCACGGCGACGCTGGAAACGGTTGGACCCGCCGCGCCGCTCGAACCGCCGCACGCGACCACGACCAGGGCCACACACGCGTAGGCCGGCCACGCCCTGAGCATCGCCGCAGACTAGCAGCGCGCTCGGTGAACCGATCCGCTTACGAAAAGATCGTTCGGCGCCGCTGCCGAAGCCGGTTCACCGTCGACTGGATCCAGTCCCGAACCTGCTCGCTGAGCTCGAGCACCAGGCGAGCGTCGCCCGCCGCGTCGGGCCCGTACGACGCCACCTCGATCGGCTTGCCGAACGCGATCAACCACTTCGACGGCAGCGGGACCAGGCCGCCCAGGCCGAGCCACGGAAAGGTGGGCGTGATCGGCAGCGCCGGCAGGCCGAGCAAGCGCGCGAGGGGCTGCAGGTCGGCGAGCACGGGATGAACCTCCTCCGATCCGACCACCGCGACCGGGATGATCGGGGCGCCCGTCCGCAACGCGACCTGCACGAATCCGCCCCGACCCAGGCGCCGGATCCGGTAGCGGTCGCGGTAAGGCTTCGAGGCTCCTTTCACTCCCTCCGGAAACACGCCGACGAGCTCGTCGCGATCGAGCAGCGCGGTCGCGTTGTCGGGATGGGCGAGCACATTTCCCGTTTTGATCAGGAGCATGTTGGTGAAGGGCATCGCAAACGCCCAGTCGACGACCAGCATCCGGGCGTGGCGTGGATACGGGTGCTCGGCGAGGATCGCCGTCCGGATCATCGCCCCGTCGTACGGAACGATCCCCGCGTGATTCGCGACGAGCAGCGCGCGCCCGCGCGCAGGCACGTTCGTCACGCCGTCGGCCTCGACCCGCCAGTAATTGCGATAGAACCAGAGCGCAACGTTCTTGACGCGCTCCGTGAACTCGGGATCAAAGCCGAAGCCATCGCTTCGGAGTTCCAGCCTAGAACTGGGACTCGCCACCCGCAGAGTCCCCACTTCGGTCAATTATCATCAGCAACGGCCTCGCCATGCCACTCGCCCTCCAGGCCGCAGCGGACGAATATCTCGGCTGGCTTCAGCTCGAAGCGAACCGCAGTCCCAACACGGTCCGCGCCTACGACTCTGAGATCCGCAGGCTGCTCGGATTCCTGGCCGCCAAAGGGCACGCCCTGAACGTGGACGGCCTTCGCCATGAGGACCTGCGCGCCTACCAGCGGCACCTGGCCGAACGGCTGAAGAGCCCGGCCTCGAGAGCGCGGGCGTTGGTCGCCATCCGCTCCTGGTTGCGGTGGATCGCGCGCGAAGGACTCATCGCGCAGGATCTCTCCAACGGCATCACATTGCCGAAGCTCGAGCAGCGACTACCAAAGCCCATCGATCCCGACGAGCTCACCCGTTTGCTGTCGGCCCTGCCGAGAGAGACCCTCCTGGAAAAGCGCGACCGGGCGCTGGTCCAGTTCCTCGTCAGCACGGGCTGCCGCATCTCCGAGGCGCTGGCGCTCGACCGCACCGACTTTCCACGCTCCGGCAATCGACTCGTCGTGACCGGCAAGGGCTCCAAACAGCGCAGCGTCTACCTCACCGGGGATGCCCGCACGGCGATGGAGGATTACCTGTCGGCACGCACCGATGCTTGCCTGGCGATGTTCATCAACTTCGACCGCTCCGCAGGCGACGACCGCGAGCGGAGGCTGACACCCGCCGGAGCGCGCTACATCGTCAAGCAGATCCGCAAGCAGGTCGGAGCATGGTCGTTCAAGTCACCGCACGTCGCCAGGCACACCGCCGCGACCACCCTGCTCGAGGTGACCGGCGGTGACGTGCGCCTGGTCCAGGAGGTCTTGGGGCACGCCAACCTCAACACCCTGCAGGGCTACACGAAGATCGTGGACAGCCGCAAGCAGGAGGCCTATCGCCTGTACCAGGAGTTCCTCGACCGCAACAAGCCGGGCGCGTAACCCGACGCGACCACCTACGTTTGACGCGGCATGAAGGGCCGGTACGCGCTGCTCATCGGCGTCGGCCTCGGCGGGATCGCGATCCTGACCGTCGGTGGAATCACGAGTGGCCGGCAGGTGATCGAGATGGCGGGCAGGGTCGCCGGAGTCACGTCCCCGCCTCCGACGGCTTCACTTTCACCCGCCCCGGCGATCACCCCCCTTCCGAGCCCTAGGCCGGCGCCGAGCTCTCCAGGCCCGCGAGCGGGCGCGGTCATGGTCTACGACCCTGAGAATCACGGCCTCGTCCTCTTCGGCGGCTCGACCACCGTTCCCCAGCCCGACGGCACGAACCTGGCCGTGAGCCTCGACGACACCTGGCTGTGGGATGGCGCGTCGTGGAAGAAGCTCGACGTCTCCGGCCCTCCTGCCCGGAGCGCGGGGATGGCGGTCTACGACGGCGTCCGCCACGAGGTGGTCCTGTTCGGCGGCTCGGGACCGGGTGGCGTCGGCCCGGGGCTGTATTTCAACGACACCTGGACCTGGGACGGAAGCCGGTGGCGCCTTCTTGATCCGGCCCACAAGCCTGACCCCAGGATGCGGGCGGCGATCGCGTTCGACCAGGCCCATGGGGTGGCCGTCATGGTCGGAGGCGAGGGGGCCAAGACCTATGTCTCGACCTGGACCTGGGACGGGACCGACTGGACCCTTCGCGATCCAGCCACCGAGCCGACGGCGCGGAGAGTGGCCGGCATGGCGTACTCACAGTCCACGGGGACGAGCATCCTCTACGGCGGGACCTGGGCCGGTCGCCAGTTGAAAGACAGCTGGATCTGGGACGGTGCGAACTGGCGCCGCGGCCCAGACGGCCCGGCCGGGGGGCCGACGACGCTGACGTACGACGGCGCCCGGCACGAGGTCATGGGCCTTGTGTACACGCCGTCGCCGACGTCCTCGATCGCCGTCATCGCGTGGAACGGCGTCGCCTGGTCGAACGAGTCGAGGAAAGGTCCGCTTCTGGGCCCACGCACCGGGGCGCCTCTGGCCCACGACGACGCAACCTCGGACGTCGTCCTCTACGGCGGTTCCTACATCGAGCCGATGCCGTACGCGGAGACCTGGGTCTGGCGCGGCGCGGGGTGGTCCTTGTGGGAGCCGTCCGTCGGCGCATAGTATTCGGGCGTGGTAGAGATCAAAGAGGCGAAGCTTTTCCAGGGCCTGCCGGAATCCGAGATGCGCTCGGTCGAGAAGCAGCTCAAGACCGTGAAGCACCCGGCCGGCCACGAGATCGTGCTCCGGGGTGAAGGCGGTGTCGGATTCATGGTGATCACGGAAGGCACGGTCAGCGTGGAGACGGTCCAGGGCAAAACGCGCAAGCTGGGGCCAGGCGACTCCTTCGGCGAGATGGCGCTGCTCGATCAGGAAGGCCGGAGCGCGACCATCACCGCCGACACCGACGTGACCATGGCCACCATCCCAGAGTGGAACTTCAAACCGTTTCTCAAGGAGCACCCTGAGGTGGCCTACCGCCTGCTCCAGACGCTGAGCAGGCGGGTCCGCCAGGCCGAGGGCGACCGCTAGCTCCTCAGCTCAGCGCCTGCGTGACCAGGCGGCAGATCCGCGCCGCCGCGTCGAAGTCCTGGGCCAGGCGGTTCTTGGTCACCGCGCAAGCGATCCCGCTCGCTGCGTCGCCGAAGGCAAAGCTGCCACCGACCCCACCGACGCCGAACGCGGTCTGTGGTTTGTCGGGCGCCGCCCCCGGCACACCGATCGAGTAACCCAGCGCCCACGTCGTCGGCATCCCGAAGACCTCGTCGACACCTGACACCGGCTTGGTCGTCGCCTCTTGCAATCGCTCCGGCGTGAGGAGACTGACGCCGTCGACCTCGCCCAGCAGGGCGGCGTACATGCGGGCGACGGCCCGAGCCGAGGTTTTGCCTCCCGCCGGGATGTCGGCGGCGAGCGTGTCGGGGCGGTTGCCGAACGCCGCATTCGGCATCAGCGACATCGGCGCCGCTTTGAACATAGGAAGGTCGGGCGGCATCGGCGGCATCTCGAAGCCGGGCGGCATCGGCGCGTCCTCGAGCACGGCCAGGCGGTGGTGCTCGGACTGCGGCATCCCGAAGTAGAGTTCCTCATCCACGCCCAGCGGTACTGATATCTCTTCGCGCAGGACCTGCGAGATGGACTTGCCGGTCACGCGGCGGATGATCTCGCCGGTGATGTAGCCGAACGTGTAGGCGTGGTAGCCGATCTTGGTCCCCGGCTCCCACCACAGGTCGGCGTCCGCGATCGCGGCGCACATCTTGTCCCAGTCGCAGAGGTCTTCGATCGTCGTCGTCAGCGGGATTCCGGGCACGCCGGCGGTGTGATTGAGGACGTGGCGGACGGTGACGCCCTGCTTTCCGTGGGCGCTGAACTCAGGCCACAGATCGGCAACCTTCGTGTCGTAGCCGAACGCGCCGCGCTCGACGAGCATGTGGACCAGCGTCGAAGCGGCCGCCTTGCAGACCGAGTAGCAATAGACCGGGGTCTCGGAGGTGTATGTACGCCCGGTGGCGGGGTCGGCGACGCCTGCCACTGCGTCAACGACCTGGATGCCACGGTGATAGACCGCGACCTGGAGACCGCGCTCGGCTCCCGACTCGACCATCTCGTCGATGGCCTGCTCGACTTGCTTCTGGACGGCAGTGCCGGTGGTTGTCTTGCTCATATCCCCTAGACCTCAGGCCACGCCGAAATTCATCGGCGGAAACAAAAAAGCCGGGCTCCGGGGAGCCCGGCCTTGTCAACTATCTCGTTACTCGTCCTCGATCTGGTTGTACATCAGGCTGTCCTGGATCTCGTAAAGAGCATCCATCGCCTCCATCACCGACGCCGGCTTGGTCTGGGCCAGCACGGTGACCTCCGGCGACTCCTCGATGACCTTGTTGATCGCCACCGAGAGAACGGGTGGCATCTGCCGCTGGTCGGCCAGGTTCAGCATCTCCAGCTCGTTCAGGAGCTTGTCGATGTAGTGCATCTTGTTCCGGCGCGCGTACTTGGCACGCTGGATCCTGCGCTCCCGAGCGGTCATGCGCTCGATGGCGCGGCTGGCCTGTTTGATCATCGGCATATCCCTCTATCTCCTCCGGCGTACCAGTTTAGGGGTGCCTGCGGATTTGTCAAGGACACCCTGTAATAAATCGGTTTACGTCCATTTGGGCTGTGCTAGAGTGGCCCGCAAGCGACCGGATGTGCCCTATATGATCGCCGGCCGTTCGACCCGCATGGAAGTGCTCGAGTTGCTCCGGCGCAAGGGCAGATCGAGCGCGGAAACCATCGCCGCCGACCTGGCCGTGACCCCCAACGCTGTCCGCCAGCACCTCACCAACCTGGAGCGCGACGGCCTGGTCGTCAGCCAGCCGGTGCGGAGCGGACGAGGGCGGCCCTCACTCCTCTTCGCCCTCACCGAGCGCGCCGACTCCGTCTTTCCCAAGCGCTATGGGCAGCTCGCGACGATGGTCCTCCAGGAAGTCCAGGAGATGGGCGGCCCCGAGGCGCTGGACGAGGTCTTCGCCCGGGTCGCCGCCCGCCATGCCGAGGCCATCGAGAAGGACCTCGCTGATCTGGACTTCGACGAGAAGCTGCAACGCGTGGTGAGCTGGATCGGCCGGGCCGGCACGCTGGTCGAGCAGACCAAAGGCCCGGACGGCATCCACGTCACGATCCACAACTGCCCCTTCCGCAACACAGCGCTGAAGTTCCCACAGGTCTGCACCATCACGCCCCACCTCATCACGCGGCTCACCGGCGCCGCCGTCTCGCAGTCCGAGTCCATCCACCGTCGCGACCCCTACTGCTCATTTGTTGTCCAGCGCCCTCCCCACTCTCACTAGCAAGCAGGTCCAAGAGGTCGACGCGCTCGCTCAGGAGCGCTTCGGAATCTCGGTCGAGTGGCTCATGGAGGCCGCCGGCTGGCAGGTCGCCAGGTTCGTTCGCCAGCGCGCCGCCGTCGTGTGCGGCGTCGGCAACAACGCCGGCGATGGTCTTGCAGCGGCGAGGCACCTCGACCGCTGGGGACGGCTGGCGAGCGTCTCGTGTGTGGACGCCGGCCGGCTTCGCGGTCCAGCCGCCCGCGAGCTGGATGCGCTGCGCCGCCTCGGTGTGGAGGTCGCGAGCGACCTGGAGCTCGAGGACGCCGAGGTGATCGTGGACGCGATCTTCGGAACAGGCCTCTCGCGCGCCCCCGAGGGCAGGTTTGCGGAGTGGATCGAGGCCATCAATGGGTCGGGCAAGAACGTGATCTCCGTTGACGTCCCGTCGGGGCTCGACGCCGACACCGGCGTCGCCTACGCTCCAGTTGTGAAGGCAAGCGCGACGATCACGCTGGGACTTCCCAAGCCTGGCCTCCAGAAATTGCCCGGGAGGGTGTTCGTCGCGGACATCGGCGTGCCGCTGGAGGCTTACGCGTCGGTCGGTGTCAAGGTGCCCGCGGACCTCTTTGCCGGTGGAGGGCTGATTCCGCTATGAGGACCCCTTAAGTGACCCGTGAGGTTGTCTGGGACCACGGCGTCTCGTTGCCCGGTCATCGCCTGTGGCTCGATCCGTTGGTCGTCCGCAACTTCGCTTTCATCTCCCACGCCCACACCGACCACGCGCGCCGGCACAAGGAAGCGCTGCTGACCCCCCAGACGCTGGCCCTCATTCCCGAATCACGGCGGCCGCGAGGCTGGCGCATGCTCGGCTTCGGCGAGACGTTGCGCCGCGGCGAGGGCAGGGTGACCCTCTACTCGGCCGGCCACATGCTCGGCTCGGCTCAGCTGCACTTCCAGCACGACGGCTGGTCGGTCCTCTACACGGGCGACATCAAGCTGCGGCAGCCCGGCCGGATCCAGACATTGGTTCCGAAGGCCGACGTGCTAATTCTCGAGAGCACCTACGGCCGTCCGCACTTTCGGTTCGGCGACCCGGACGAGACCATCGAGCTCATCGCACGCTGGTGCCGCCGCGCCCTCGACAGCCGGGTCACCCCGGTCCTGCTCTGTCATGCGCTGGGAAAGACCGAGGAGGTGATGCTGGCGCTGGAGCAGTACGGGTTTGCGTTCGCGCTCGAGAGGCGATGCGTTCCGTGCGCGCATCAGTACGCCATGGCGGGGCGGTCCCTGCCGGACTGGGTCGAGCTCAACGGCGATCCGATTGGAGATCGCGTCGTCATCGCGCCGCCGGTGGGCAAGGACGAGATCCGGCGCCTCGGGCGCTACCGGACCGCGCTGATCTCGGGCTGGGCGAAAGACGCGGAGTTTGCGCGCCTGTTCGGCGCCGACGCGGCCTTCGACCTCTCGGACCACTGCGACTTCGACGAGCTGCTGGAGGTGGTCGAGCGCTCAGGCGCGCAGCAGGTGTACACCGTGCACGGTTACACGGAGGACTTCGCGCGGTCGCTGCGCCGGAAGGGAATCCGGGCCTGGGCGCTGGAAGCTAACGAGCAGCTGGCGCTGGCTCTCTAGCGGAGCGCCCAGCCCGAGCGGAGGACCGCCCGCCGCAGATCGTGGTCCGTCCCGGCGACGTCACTCAGCTTCGTCAGCAGTAGATCTACCCACGCGGCCAGCTCGACCGGCGGCGCCACCTCGAGGGTCTCGTTCTTGACGCGGGCGCGGAAGCTGCGACCGTTGAGGTCGATCGAAAGCTCGGTGATCGGGCCGCGGTTCAGATGCCCGCGTTTCACCTGGGCGATGGGAATCCGCTCGACCAGGTAGTCGAGCAGCTGGTGCGGCTCATCGCGGTCGACGAGAGGCGCGTGACAGAAGACGCACGCGTCGTCGATCGGCAAAGCTGGGGCGGAGCAGACAGTGCAGTTCAATTTTGTGGCGGGTGGCTGGGCGAGTTTAGATTGTCGTTCTAGTCCGTGTAGCGAGTAATTGTGTGGTCTTCGCGCCGTTTTTCAGCCTGGTATAGCGGGCAATCCTCGAAATTCCGTACGCAGATCGGTGGGCTGTCGCTCAGCGCGTACTTGCGCTTGGAGCGGTGGTCGACGTGGCAGTCGAAACGATAGACGCGAAGCGGCCCGCGTGTCTCTTTGACCAGCTCCTCCAGGTAAGGGCACCTTCGCATCCCGAACTACGATAGGCGTCCGTGCTTCAGTTTTCCCAAGCTGGCGCCGCGGTCGGCGCAACCTCCGCCACCCTCGAGAAGACACGCATCCTCGGTGCCTATTTCCGAACTCTGAGCGAGGACGACCTGTTCCGCGCCGCGGTCTACATGAGCGGGCGCGCCTTCCCGCCCTCCAAGCGCCGCACCCTGGGCCTCGGCTGGTCGACCGTCAGCAAGGTGATCACCAACCTATCCGGCCGCGACGAGGACGAGCTCGGCGATATCTTCCGCAAGCACTCCGACCTTGGGGACTGGGCCGGCGAAGCTCTCGACGGCAGCACCAGACCGCAACCGGTCTCGCTTGCGGACGTTGAGGCCGCGCTGGAGGCGATCCGCACCGCGCGCGGCAACGCCAAGGCCAAGCCTCTCGAAGACCTGCTCCGGCGAATGAGTCCGGAGGAGGCTCGGTTCTTCATCAAGATCGTCAGCGGCGAGATGCGCATCGGCCTCAGCGAGGGACTCGTCGAGGCGGCGATCGCGGAGGCGTTCGGCGTCCCCATCACACAAGTAAAGCGCGTGCACCTGGTGACTGGAGACATCGGCGAGACCGCGGTGCGATGCAAGCGCGGTGAGTTCGAGGCCAGCACGATCACCCTCTTCCAGCCCGTCCGCTTCATGCTCGCGAGCCCGGTCGAGACCGGGGGCGAAGCGTTCGAGCGCATGGGCGCGGGCACGGTCTGGACCGAGGAGAAGTACGACGGCGTGCGCTGCCAGATGCACCACCAGGCCGACCGCGTCGAGCTGTTCTCGCGCGACCTCAAGGAGACCACCGGCGCCTTTCCGGAGCTGGTCGAAAACGCGAGAGGCATCGGACACGATGTGCTCTTCGACGGCGAGGTGCTGGCCCACCGCGATGGCCGCGTCCTGCGGTTCTTCGAGCTGCAACGACGTCTCGGCCGCAAGCAGGTCGACCCAGAGCTGCGTCGCGAGGTGCCTGTGGTGCTGGTGATCTTCGACCTGCTGTCGCTCGACGGCCGCACTTTGCTGGACGAGCCGCTCACGACGAGACGCCGGCTGCTCGAAAGCCTTGGGTTGGGGCATCCATATCTGCTGGCGCGGCTGGAGGAGGCCACCGATCCACAGCACCTCGACCGGATCTTCGCCGAGACCCGCGAGCGCGGCAACGAAGGGCTGATGGTCAAGGACCCGTTGAGCCCGTATACACCTGGCCGCCGCGGTCTCGCGTGGCTGAAGCTGAAGCGACCCCTGGCCACGCTCGACGTCGTGGTCACGGCCGTGGAGTGGGGCCACGGCAAGCGTCGTGGCGTGCTCTCCGACTACACGTTCGCGGTCAGGGACACGGGTACCGGACGGCTGGTCAACGTCGGCAAGGCGTACAGCGGCCTGACCGACGCCGAGATCGCCGAGTACACGAAACGCTTCCTGGAGATCACGATCCAGGACCAGGGCTACCGGCGAATGGTGCGGCCGGAGGTCGTCCTCGAGGTCGCCTTCGACTCCATCCAGCACTCGGGACGCCACCTCAGCGGCTACGCCCTCAGGTTCCCGCGCATCGTGCGGATCCGGGACGACAAGCCGGTGGATGAGGTCGACACGCTGGATCGCGTTGCGCAGCTGTACGACCGCTACTTCGGAGAGAAGTCGGAAGTTCCTCTCAGCGAGGTCGCGGAGACGTGACTCCTATGCCCCTCCGCCGGCTGCGCCGGCACCTCCCCATGAATGGGGAGGAGTTACTTCTGACTTGAGGCTGACCTTCATGGGCACCGCGGGCGCCCGCTTCATGGTCGCGAAGCAGATCGCTGCGTCGGGCGGCCTCTACATCGAGGACGGGACCACGAGTCTCGCTCTTGACCCCGGGCCCGGCGCGATTGTGCAGTACGCGCAGCGCGGGATCGACCTGACCACGCTGGACGCGATCGTCCTCAGCCACCGACACCTGGACCACTCGGGCGACGTGAACGTGATGCTCGAGGCGATGACGGACGGCGGCTTCCAGAATCGCGGCCAGCTGTTCTGCCCCTCGGACGCGCTCGACGACGACCCCGTCGTCCTCAAGTACGTGCGGCGGTTTCCGCGCGAGATCGTGCGCCTCGCGCCCGAGACTTCGTACTCGGTCAACGGCCTGAACTTCACGACCAGCGGCCGGCACGTCCACCAGTCGGAGACGTTCGGCTTTCGCTTCGGCGACAAGCTGGGCTGGGTCACCGACTCCGGCTACTACGACGGCATCGCCGAGCAACACAAGGCCGAGGTGATGGTCATCCACACCGTGCTGCGAGATTGCATCCGGACCCTGCCCCACCTTTGTATCGCGGACGCGGAGCGCATCGTCCGCGACGCCAAACCCCGGCTTGCTTTCATCACGCACTATGGGATGACCGTTTGGCGCGCAAACCCGGCCGAGGTGGCCGCGGGCTTGTCGCAGCGCACGGGGATCGAGGTGCGCGCCGCCACCGACGGACTCTCGATCGAGCTGTGAACCGTTGGCGGTGGCGCGGCTCCGTCGCGTTGATCGGCGTCAGCCTGGCGTTCTTCATCCTGCCCCTGCTTCCCGTCTACGACGTCATCAACTCGGACTGGCCGGCTTTTGCGACCGGCGCGCGCCTGATCGTGTCCGACCCCGGGCACCTGTACGACCTCGATGCGCAGAAGCGGGTCGAGCGCGACGTGACAGGGGGCCGGATCCTCGTCACGCTCGGCATCGAGGGCATCCTTCCCTTCCTGGCGCCGGCGTGGGTCGCGCTGCTCGCCGTTCCCTTCGAGGCCTTCGGGGCCGAGATCGGCGGCAGGGTGTGGGTGCTGTTCGGTCTCGTCTGCCTGATGGGCGGCCTCTACCTTGCGATCCGGCCACGCGCTCCCACGGCGATGCTGCCCGCCTTCGCGGGGGTGCCGACCGCCCTGATGCTTTTGAACGCCCAGCTCGACGGCATCGTCGCGCTGGGGATCGGGGCGGCGATCGCATTGTGGAAGAAGCCGTATCTCTGCGGGCTTGCGCTTGGCCTCACTCTCGTGAAGCCACAGCTGGTGCTGCCGCTGGCCGCTGCGGTGGTCCTCGAGCGTCAGTGGAAGGTTCTCGCCGGTTGGGCGGTGGCCGGTGTAGCCCTCGTGATACCCACACTCGTCCTGAACCCGCACTGGATCCAGGACTGGCTGGGCCAGACTCGGGCCACGGTGGCACCGGGCAGCCGGGAGGTCGACCTGCCTCACCTGGGCGTCCTCCTTCCAGACTCGGCGCAGACCGTCGCGGTCGCGTCGCTGACCGTCGTCGCGATCGGGCTGGTCCTGTACCTCGCTTGGCGCGTGCGGGCTCAGAAGATGCGGCCGGCCATCGCGGTCCTGGTCATCGGCGGGGTGCTCGCCTCGCCGCACGCGCTGCCGGCCGACTTTGTGCTCGTCGCCCTAGGGCTCGCGATCTGGGGCGAAGCGACATGGCGGGAGTGGCTCGGCCTGAGCGTGGCGGCGGTCATCGCCGCCCTCACGCCGGCGCCGGCACCGGCCTTGGTCGGTCTGCTCTTGGCGATCTGGCTACTTGCCCAGATCAGCCTTTGGAGGTCGCCAGCACCGGCACCCGCGTCGCCGGGATGATGCCGTCGATCAGTCCGTACTCGACCGCCTCCAGCGGTGAAAGGAAGAAGTCACGGTCGGTATCTCTCTCGACGCGGGACAGGGGCTGTCCGGTGTGCTTGGCGATCAGCTCGTTGAGGACACCCCGGATGCGGATGATCTCGCGGGCGTGAATGTCGAGGTCGGTCGCCTGACCCTGCAGGCCCTTGCCCCCGATCAGCGGCTGGTGCATGTGGATGGTGGAGTTGGGAAGGGCGAACCGCTTGCCCTTGGCCCCCGCCATGAGGACGACCGTGCCGAAGCTGGCGGTGCGCCCGATGCACACGGTCGAGATCGGCGCCTGGACGTACTGCATGGTGTCGTAGATGGCGAGGCCGGCCGTCACCGCGCCGCCGGGGGAGTTGACGTAGATCTGGATCTCCTTGTCCGGCGCGTCGGCGGCGAGGTACATGAGCTGCGCGACGACCAGGTTCGCCACCACGTCGTTGATGGGGCGGCCGATGATGATGATCCGGTCCTTCAGCAGCCGCGAGTAGATGTCGAAAGTTCGCTCGCGGTTGCCGCCTTCGTTCTCGACGACGGTCGGGACGTACGCCAATCTGGATGGCAGCTTACGAAAAATCGTGCTCGCGCCCTCTGAGTTTTTTGCGGAGATGCGCAAAGCGCTGAAGAAGCAGCTCCCGGCTGCCAGGCGCGACTTTCGGACGACCCGTCAGGGCCGCCTGATGAAGCTCCACTTCGGGGAGCCGGCCTTCCACTACGAGGCATGGCATCACGCCGGGATCGGTAGGCTGGAGGTCGGCTTGCACTTCGAGGCGTCGGCGGTTGAGAACCAGGCGGCGTTTGACTTCTTCCGGTCGCGGATGGTCGAGGTCAAAGCGGGCTTGCCCCGCGCCGAGCTCGAGCCCTGGGACCGAGGATGGTCGCGCCTCTATGAAACGGTGCCCGCGGCCCGTCTCGACGACGACGTGCTGCGACAGACCGTCGAGTGCATGACCGACTACGTGGTGATCCTGCAGCCGATGCTCGAACAGTTCTTGAGGAGCCGCGAACGATGAGAACAATTGAGGTGACCGACGATCTTCAGGCGTACATGGAATCGCTCCTGCCGAAGCGCGATCCGGTGCTCGCGCGGATGGAGGAGGAGGCCGACCGGGAGGGGATTCCGATCGTCGAGGAGCACGAGGGGGCGCTGCTCTACCTGTTGGTCAAGCTCGCACGCGCGAAGCGAATTCTCGAGTTGGGGACGGCGACCGGGTACAGCGGCATCTGGCTGCTGCGCGGGACCGAGGGCGGCACGTTGACCACGTATGAGATGGATCCCAAACGCGCCGCGCGGGCGCGCGCGAATTTCGCCGAGGCCGGATTCGGAGATCGCGCGCTGGTGCTGGAGGAGAACGCGGTCGAAGGTCTCCCGAAGCTCGAGGCCAGGTTCGACGTGTGTTTCATCGACCTGCTCAACTCCTTCCGCTCAGAGGAGGTGACGCGCCACGCAGTGGAGCTCTGCCTCGAACGGCTCGAGCCCGGAGGCTTGCTCATGGCCGACAACGCGCTGCGCCAGGGCGAGGTACTCGACCCGAACAACCAGCAGGCGAAAAACGTCGTGTTTTACAACGAGTTCGTGGCCAAGCACCCGCGCCTGGAGGGCGTGGTGATCCCGATCCGCGACGGCCTGTCTGTGGCCCGAGTCAAGGACTGAGCGGCTTACTAACTCCTCCCCACTTGTGGGGAGGTGGCCGGCGAAGCCGGCCGGAGGGGCTCAGATGCACCTGTTCGGGATGTCGACGATGACGTCGTCGCCTGCGTTGAGATTCACGGCCACATAGCGATAGGCGTTCGAGGCACCAGCGGGCGCCTGCGGAGCGAAAAGAACGTAACGGCCGGGGCCACGTCGAAGGAGTACCGGTCGCCCGAGCTCACTGACTGGTGAGCGACCTCCTGCGCGGGAAGCACATCACGCAGCACCGGATAATTCGGTGGTTTTGGATCCAAAGACGCGGAATGCGAACAGCTAGGCGACCGGCTCCGCTTCGTCTCCTTCGATCCAATACGTGCCGTCGGCCGCGTGCTCCTTCTTCCAGATCGGCACCGACTCCTTGAGCCGGTCGATCCCCCACTTGCAAGCCGCGATCGCCTCCTCTCGGTGCGGGCACGACACCGAGACCACGACCGACGCATCGCCGATCTCCAGCCTCCCCGTGCGGTGCGCCATCGCGACGCGGGCCTCTGGCCACTTGTCCGCGATCTCGTCACCGATCTTGCGCATCTGCGCCGTCGCCATCTCTGCGTATGCCTCGTACTCGAGCTGCGTCACTGACCGGCCGCGCGCGTTGTCCCGCACGACGCCAGTGAACGTGCAAATGCCGCCCGCCCCCCGATGCGCAACCGCGGCCTCCAGACGCCGTGCGTCGAGTGGGTCGGTGGTCAGCTCGAAGAGGATCCCGACCTTGTGCGCGCCACCGCTCACCGGCGGGATAAACGCGACCTCGTCGCCGTTGGCCACCTGCGCCGTCCAATCCGCGAACTCCTGGTTGAGCGCCGCCCGAACTGACTCGCGCGGCGGCAGCGCCGGATGCTGGCCACGCGAGGCGTCGTAGGCCTCGGCGAGCGTGGCACCTGGCGGCACGTGCAAGACCTCGATCTCGATCCCCGCCAGCTCTCGCAGCCGGGCGAAGAACCGCACCCTGACGGCGATCGCTACCGCCATGCCCGCATCTTACTGAGCCAGGAAGACGTGAACCTCTTTCCCTGAATCGAGGGCGCGTTCGACGGTCCTTCGCGTCCCTTTCGAGCTTCCGTCCCAGAACGCGACGAGCACATCGCATGCATCGACCAGGCGCTGGTTGCGAGCAGCCGCCTTCGCAGCGTCGGCGAGCTCATCGAATGACGCCGGTATGACCTGCACCGGGATGCCTTTCTCGCGCGCGGCCTTGGTGGCCGCGGCATCGACCCCGCTCGCGCTGCCGGTGATGATCAACGCCCGCGCAGGAAGCGACGTCACGTACTCGACGACCCGCTGCGGATCGGAGAAATGCCGGCTCCCGACGATCGCGACCCGCAATGACTGCTAGCCGGCGGTGGATGCGCTCTTGCCGATCATGTCGATGTTCTTGTCGAACATGTCGCGCAGGTTGGCCGCCTGACGGTCGTAGTCCTCCGGGTTCGGCCAGCTGTCGCGGGTGTCGAGCACCTCGCGCGGCACCCCTGGCACGCGGTTGGGGATCTGAAGGCCGAACACCGGGTCGACGTGTGTCGACATCCCGCGCAGGTCACCCGACAGCACTGCTCGGACGATGGCGCGCGTGTGCGCGATCGACATCCTCTCCCCGACGCCGTACGGTCCCCCGACCCAGCCGGTGTTCAGCATCCAGACGTCGACGTGGTGGCGCTTCACGCGTTCGACGAGCATGTCCGCGTACCGCTCGGGCGGCAGGACCAGGAACGGCGCCGCGAAGCAGGTGCTGAAGATCGGTTCCGGCTCGGTGACGCCACGCTCGGTGCCCGCGACCTTGGCCGTGTAGCCGCTCAGGAAGTAGTGGCGGATCTGTTCCTCGTCCAGGAGCGACACAGGCGGAAGGACGCCGAATGCGTCCGCCGACAGGAACATGACGTTGTGGGGATGGCTGCCCACGCCCGACAGAACCGCGTTGGGAATCAGGTCGATCGGATAGGCGGCACGGGTGTTCTCCGTCTTCTCGTCTGAGTCGTAGTCGGGAATGCGCGTCCGCGGGTCGTAGACCACGTTCTCGAGGATCGTGCCGAAGCTCTCGGTCGCGGTGTAGATCTCCGGCTCTGACTCCTTGTGGATGCGGATGGTCTTGGCGTAGCAACCACCTTCGAAGTTGAAGACGCCGCGGTCGCTCCAGCCGTGCTCGTCGTCGCCGATCAGGCGGCGCGAGGGATCGGCCGAAAGAGTCGTCTTGCCGGTGCCGCTGAGGCCGAAGAAGAGCGCCACGTCGGAGCCGTCGGGGTCGGCGTTGGCCGAGCAGTGCATAGGAAAGACGCCCTGCGCCGGCAGCAGGTAGTTGAGCGCGGTGAAGATCGACTTCTTGATCTCACCCGCGTAACCGGTGCCGCCGATGATCACGATCCGGCGCCCCAGGTTGACGAGGATGAACGTCTCGCTGTGGGTGCCGTCGCGCGTCGGATCGGCCTCGACCGACGGCAGCGACATCACGGTGAAGTCCGGCTCGAAATTCATCAGCTCATCCGCGGTCGGGCGGATGAACAGGTTGCGCGCAAAAAGGCTGTGCCACGCGAGCTCGGTGATCACACGCACGCGCAGCCGGAAGCGAGGGTCGGCGCAGGCGAAGACGTCCTGCGTGTAGACCTCGTGCGTGGCGATGAACTCCTCCATCCGAGCCAGCAGCTGGTCGAACTTCCCCGAGGCGATCGGCTGGTTGCCCGGGTGCCACCAGATCGCGTCCTGGCTGGTGGGCTCCTTGACGAAGAACTTGTCGCGCGGCGAACGGCCCGTGTGCTTGCCCGTCTCGGCGGTCAGGGCGCCGGTGGAGACGATGGCCGCCTCGTTGCGCCGGATCGCGTGCTCGTAGAGCGCAGCGGGGCTCAGGTTCCGCCTTTCGACGGCGATCTCAGTCTTCGCGGCCACTAGCTTTCCAAATTAGGCGATTCGGGCCCGGCGATTGCTGGCGCGCCGGCGCACCTTGCCGGTCACGTAGTCGACCAGCACGTACTCGCCGAGGCGGTCCGGGGAGACGAAGAAGGCCCGCCCCTTGTTGATGCGTGTCATCTGGTTGATGAACTCGGTGAGGTACGGACCGCGCTCGAGCATGAAGGTGTTGATGACGATCCGGTCGCGGGTGCAGCGCTTGACCTCGCTCAGCGTCTGCTGGATCGTCCGATACGTCGGCGGATAGGCGAACTGGGCCTTGCCGTTCTCCTCGATGTGGGCGGTCGGCTCGCCGTCCGTGATCATGATGATCTGCCGGTTGCCGCGGTGCTTCGCGAGCAGCGAGCGCCCCAGCTGGAAACCGTGCTGCATGTTCGTGCCGTAGACGTAGTCGTTGAGGGCGAGCTGCGGCAGCGTCTGCGGTTTGAGCTCCACCGCGTAGTTCGAGAAACCGACGACGTAGAGCGAGTCGCGCGGGTACTGGCTTCGGATCAGCGAGTCGAGCGCGATCGCAACCTTCTTGGCGGCGAGAAAACATCCGCGAAGGAACATCGAGCGGCTCATGTCGATCATGAGCACCGTCGACGCCTGCGTCATGTGCTCGGTGCGATGGACGATGAAGTCCTGCGGCGCCATCTTCACCGGCACCTGCGGTCCCTCGCGCAGGATCGAGTTGAACAGGGTCTCCTTCATCTCGAGGAGGAAGGGATCGCCGTACTCGTAGGTCTTGAGCTCGTCTGACGCGTCGGTGCCGACGCCTCCGCGCCACAGCTGGTGCTGGCCCATCCGCGTCTTCTTGAGCTGGTCGAAGATGTCGCGCAGCGCGGACTGCCCGATGCGCCGCATGCCGCGCGGCGTCAGCTCGAGGCGGCGGCCTTTGCGCTCGACGTAGCCGGCCTTCTCGAGCACGTCGGTCACTTGCCGCAGCTGGTCCAGGGCCTGCCGCGCCTCGGGGCCCAGCAGCTGCTGCGCCAGCGAACGATCGACATCGTCGGGCCGGAAGCTGCCGCGCTCCAGCTGTGACTCGAGGCGGTCCATCTCCTGCAGCCGCTCCATGAGCTGCATGGCTTCGCCCATGGAGAGCGGATCCTCGCCGAAGAAGGGGTAGCGCTCGGTGAGCTCTGAGGGCGGCATCATCGCCTGCATGAAGCCGGACAGGCGCGCCAGCTCCAGGCGCAGGGAGTCGTCCTGCAGCAGTGCGTCCATCATCTGGCGCAGCTCCTCGCGCGCCTCGGGGCTGAGGCTCTGGAGCAGGGACTGCATCTGCGCCATCTGACGCTGCAGGTGTTCGAGCAGCTCGTCGAGGCTGTTGATGCCGGGCGGGAACATGTCTCCGAAGCGCTGCATGAAACCGTTGAAGTCCGGGGTCCGGCCTTCCATGCGCTGCTCGAGCATCTTGTTGAGCTCGCGCACCATGTCGCGCACCCTCGACAGGTCCTGGCCCTGCATCTGCTGCAGCGAGCCTTTGATGCCCTGGAACATCTGGTCCACCATCTGTTTCTGCAGCTGCTGCATCAGCTCCTCAAACTTCTGGCGCGCTTCATCGTCGACGAACTCGTAGTTGCGCAGCCCCTTGACGCGCCCGCCGAGGTCGTCGGGCAGCCGGTCGAGCTGATCGTTGCGCTGGCGTGCGATGCGGTCCAGCAGCTTGCGCGCCTCGGGCGTCGCCTCGTTGAGCCTGCGCTCGATGCCGGCGCGCTCGGTGTCGATGACCTCCTGGACTTTCTGCCGGAGCTCCTCGACCGTACTGTCGAGGTTGTAGCGGCCTAGCTCTCGCTCACGGGCGTCGCGGAGCTGCTTGAGCAGCTGCTCGAGGCCGGGCATGTTCGGCGAACCCCAGCGCAGAAAGCGCTGGAGCGCGGCGTTGAGGTCGCCGTAGTTCATCAGGTCGTCGGACAGCGAGTCCAGTACGTCGCCCGCATCCAGGTCGTCGAGCTTCTGCGTCCCGTCCCAGCGTGAGTAGCGAAACCTCACCCGACCACGCTAGCAGGCCGCCAACCCCCCAAAGCACGTTCTATCGCACGGGCCGCGCGCAGCGCGGTGTTGTCCTGCCAGTTGCGCCCCACGATCTGAACCCCGATGGGCAGGTTTTCGGGCGAGGTGCCGGCGCGGACCACGACGCACGGGTTGCCGGTCAGGCTGAAAGGGACGGTGTAGCTGAACTGATGGTCGCTGACGGTCTTGACTCGGTAGGGCGGAGCGACGTCGGGCGCGACCGGGGTCAGCACGAGGTCGAACCGCGACATGAACTTGAGCAGGAGACTGCGATAGGCGTCCCAGCGCCGGTACATGCGCTCGTGGCTCATGCGCCTGAGGCCCCAATAACCGAGCGTCACCTGCCATGCCTCGGTGAGCGAGGGAGCCCTTTCCTCGGTCACGTTACAGCCCGCGGCGGCGAGCGCTCTGGCGGCCGCACGGACCGTGGCCGCGACCGCAGGAGTCGGCTTCGCCATGCCGTCATCCGAGTACCACGCGACGCGCAGGCCATCGAGCTTCGGGGTTCTCCTCGGCACGGGCACTGGCACGATCGCCGAGTCGATTCCGTCTGGTCCAGCGAGAACGCGGAGGGCGAGCTTGAGGTCGGACACGTAGCGCGCCATCGGACCGACCTGGCTGCGCGGATCGCTGAGCCCACCGGGGAGCGCGTATGCGCCGGTCACCGGAATCAGGCCGGCGGTGGGCTTCAGGCCTGCGACGCCGCAGTAGTGGGCGGGCACCCGGATGCTTCCGCCCGAGTCGCTGCCGAGTCCGAGCGGAGAGCCGCCGGCGGCAATGATTGCGGCTTCACCGCTGCTGCTTCCTCCTGGAGTGCGGGTGATGTCGTACGGGTTGCGCGTCCCGCCATGGATCGATCTCCAGCTTTCCTCGCCTGTCCCTCCTGGTGGGCAGTTCGTCTTGCCGATCAGGATCGCGCCGGCGCGGCGCATCCGGGCGACCGCGGTGGCGTCGTGGTCGGGGATGTGAGTCCGCAGCATGCGCAGCCCGGCCGTCGTGGGCAGTCCCGCTGTGTTGAAGATGTCCTTGGCCGTGAAGGGGACGCCATGCAGGGGGCCCAGGACGGCGTCGCGCTTATGGCGGCGATCTGCGTTCCGCGCCTCTTTGATCGCGCTCTCGGCGGTGGCGAAGACAACCGCGTTGATGCGCGGGTTGACGGTGTGGATGTGCTCGAGATGGGCGCGCACGACTTCCATGGAGGACAGTTCCCCGTCCTGGATCTTCTTCGCCAGCCAGCCGGCCGGCGCACCGATGACGTCGCGCATTACTTTCCGCCCGGGAGCTTAGTCGCTCCCGGGGGGAGTTGAACTGGCTACACGCTGTCTCCGGGCTTGATGTCGAGGACCCGGACGTTGTTGCCGACCAGTTCCTGGAGCTGGCTTGGGTTGCCGGCCAGGATCGGGAAGGTCCCGAAATGCATCGGCACCACCGTCTTGACGCCCAGGAGCGACGCCGCCTTGGCCGCCCGCTCCGGACCCATTGTGTAGAAGCCGCCGATGGGCAGGAACGCGACGTCGAACTTGCCCAGCTCGGCGATGAGCGCCATGTCCCCGAACACGTCGGTGTCACCGGCGAAATAAACCGTAAACCCGTTCTCGAACTCGATCACCAGGCCGCAGGCATCGCCGCCGTAGATCACGCCACCGTCTTCGGTGATGCCACAGGAGTGCTCGGCGTGGACCAGCGTGACCTTGATCCCCTCGGCCTCGACGGTCCCGCCCTGGTTGGCGCCGACGATCTTTTCGGCATCGAGGCCCTTGGAGCCCAGCCAGACGCTGATCTCGTGGTTGCACACGATCGTCGGCCTGGTGCGGCGGGCGATCTCGAGGGCGTCGTGGATATGGTCGAAGTGACCGTGCGTGATGAGCATGAGGTCGCATTTGTCTACGGTCTTCAGGGTTTCCGGCGCGGCGGGGTTGTTCATGACCCAAGGGTCGATGAGGATTTCCTTGCCCTTGGCGCTTCGTGCCTTCCAGGTCCCGTGACCGACCCAGGTGAAGTTGACGTCTGCGTTCAGCGCCATCTCATCCCCCTACTGACTGCGACGTGCGGAAAAGGCGATTCTCCCACACGGCCAAAACGAAGATTCCGATCCCGGCGAGGGTCCAGATGTTGGGAAAGAACAGGTCGCACGGCTGGCGCAGAAAACCGAGCAGACAGACCCCGAGCACCGCAAGCGTGGTCGCGCACCGGCGTTCGATCGCCCTCACCAGGACGATCAGAGTGAGCGGCAGCAACGGCAGCCACTGGTACGGCCAGACCTCGTTCGGGACCAGCGCGCCCAGGGCGAAACCGAGCGCCATCCCGTAAGCCGGGTTCCAACCACTCCGCCACGCGGCCCAGGCGGCGGCGGCCGCGAATGCCAGGGCGCTCGCATAGGAAAGGACGAGAGCGACCGCCGGCAGGTGCAGGGGCGAGGTGACGATCTGGTAGCCGGTGCTCGACGGTACCGCGAACGGCTCCCCGCCGATGGTGCGAGTGAAGAGCGTGCGCACCGAGTCGTAGGCGCAGTCAGGGTTGTACGAACCCAGCGAGGGAAGCAGCACGTGCTGGTAGTAGAACAGCGTCCCGTTCAGCCCCAGGGGCAGGAATGTGATCGCCGTCACCACGGCAACCACCACGCCGAGCGCCAGGGCATAGACGACCCGCTGCGCCGGGCGCGGACCGATGATCATCGCGGCCGGGTAGTACTTGATCGCCGCGGCCAGCCCGCCCACCGCCCCGGCAAGAGCAGGCCGGCTGCGCTCCAGCCACACCGACGCCATCGCGAGCGCGAGCATCACCCCGCCCCGCTGCCCGGCGAGGATGTCCGCGAAAAGCGGCGGGAAGTAAGCGGCGAGCAGCCAGAAGGCGGGCCTGGCGACACGGTCGGTGGTCGAGATGACGCGGTAGAGCAGCCACAGGCCGAGCAGCACGGTGGCGGCGTCGATCGCCGTCCATACCTGCACGCCGACGCTCTTTGGCAGCAGCGCGACCGGGATGGCGATCGCCGCCACCGGGGGCGGGCTGACGAACGCGTCGAGACCACCCGGCGGGGCGATGATGTGGAACTGGGCCAGGTAGCCGGCAGCGGCGTCGTACATGTGTGACGGGTTGGTCAGGTAAGCGTGGGCGCCCTGCCACATGCCCTCGGCGTCGAGGCGGCGCGGCGCGGCAACGATGAAAAAGAGCCGCTGCAAGGCGAACACGGCTGCGATCGCCCAGTAGAGAGCAGGCCGTGACAGCACGTCGGCCGCGGCGCGGCGCAATCGTTGGATCAATCGGTGGGCGGACGGACGCGGCCGCGGGAGCCGTTGCGAGAGAGCCAGCTTGTGTCCTTCAGGAATTCGATGAAGGCACTCACCGAGGCCGGAAGCTTGCGCCTGCGGAGGTGGACGATGTGCCAGTCGCGCCGGATCGGAAATCCGCGCACATCGAGCTCGACCAGCCGCCTGGTGGAAAACTCGAGGGCGCATGCGTACCGGGAGATCACCGCCAGACCGAGCCCGGACTCCACCGCGTGCTTGATGGCTCCGTTCGACCCGAGCTCCATGGCCACCGTCAACTTCGCACCCGCCTTCCGCGCTGCCTTTTCCAGCGACCACCTGCTGCCGGACGCAGCCTCACGCATCACGAAGGGCTGATCCGCCAGGTCTTTGAGGGTCAGCCCGCGTCGTGGGGCCAGGGCATGGCCGGCCGGCGCGACGACCACCAGCTCGTCACTAAGAAAAGGAATGATCGCCAGCTCGGGATCTTTCAAGGCCGGGCCGACGACGGCCAGGTCAAGTTCGTTGCGCAGCACCTGCTCCTGGACTCGGGCGCGAGAGCCGATCTCGAGCGAGATGACGAGGCCGGGGTGCAGCTTCTTGAAGGCGCCGAGCGCCGCCGGAAGCAAATAGATGCCGACCGTCGTGCTTGCCCCCACGCGCAGGGTTCCGCGCTTGATGCCGCGCATCTCCTCGACGGCGATGGTCGCCTCGTCGAGCACATCGAGCATCCGGCGCGCATAGCCGTACAGGACCGAGCCCGCCTCGGTGAGCTCAACCCGTTTGCCGAGGCGCTCCAGGAGCGGCAGGCCAAGCGCTTCCTCGAGTTCTTTGACCTGGTAAGAGATCGACGGCTGGCTCAGCTTGAGGCGCTGCGCGGCGAGACTGAAGCTGCTCAGATCGGCGACCGTTTTGAACGTACGGAACTGACGCAACGTGACCGCGCGATCGAGGTCCAGCTGAAGGTTGGGCCGCGGCACGGCGCCTACGATATGCGCATGGCGGCGCGGAAACCGAGATCACTCTCAGCGGTTCGACGCACGACGCCAAGCCTCGAAGGAGTCGAGGCCCCGGAGATGCCTGCGACCACCGTCTCTGAGCAGAAGATCAACCAGTATCGAAAGCGCCGCTACCAGGCACTTCACGCTTCGACCGAGGCCGCCAACAAACGCCGCGCCTCCGGCAAGGCGACGGCGCGCGACCGCATCGAGATGGTCCTCGACGAAGGTTCGTTCGTCGAGCTCGACGTCTTCGCGACACATCGCGCGCATGGCTTTGGGATGGAGGAGCGCAAGATCGCCGGCGACGGCGTCGTGGCCGGGTTCGGTGAGATCGACCGGCGCCCGATCGCCGTCTACGCGTACGACGCGACGGTGTTCGGCGGATCGCTGGGCGAGGTGACAGCGGAGAAGATCGTGAAGGTCCAGGAGCTCGCGCTCCGCAACCGCGTGCCTGTGATCGGCATCAACGACTCCGGCGGCGCTCGCATCCAGGAAGGCGTGGTCGCGCTCGCGGGCTACGCGGACATCTTCTTGCGTAACGTCCGCTCCTCAGGCGTCATCCCGCAGATCAGCATCATCGCGGGACCGTGCACGGGCGGCGCCGTCTACTCGCCAGCCATCACCGACTTCATCTTCATCGTCGCGGGCCAGGGATACATGTTCATCACGGGACCCGAGGTGATCAAGGTCGTCACCGGAGAGGCGGTTTCCTTCGACGAGCTCGGTGGCGGCCAGGTGCACAACGCGACCTCGGGGGTGGCGCATTTCCTGCCGAAGACGGAGCAGGAGTGCGCCGCCGGCGTGCGACGGCTGCTCTCCTATCTCCCGTCCTCGAACAACGAGCGACCTCCGTTCGTGCCGACCACCGACGACCTGGAGCGCGCGGACGTCGAGCTGCAGACGATCGTGCCCGAGGCGCCCAACAAGCCCTACGACATGCGCGAGGTCGTGTCGCGGGTTCTCGATGGACGCGAATTCTTCGAGGTCCAGCCCTTCTTCGCCCAGAACATCGTGGTCGGACTCGGTCGCCTCGGAGGCCACGTGGTGGGAATCGTCGGCAATCAGCCGAAGGTGCTGGCGGGGGCGATCGACATCAACGCGTCGGTCAAAGCCGCGCGGTTCATTCGCTTCTGCGACGCGTTCGGGATCCCGATCATCTCCTTCGTCGACGTCCCGGGATATCTACCGGGCCGCGACCAGGAGCACGGCGGCATCATCCGCCACGGCGCGAAGCTGCTCTATGCCTACGCCGAGGCGACTGTGCCCAAGCTCACGGTGATCACGCGCAAGGACTACGGCGGCGCGTACTGCGTCATGTCGCCGAAGCAGATGGGCGCCGACCTCAACCTCGCCTGGCCGACGGCGGAGATCGCGGTCATGGGCCCCGAGGCAGCGGTGAACATCATCTACAAGCGGGAGCTGGTATCAGCGCAAGATCCGGCGGCCCGGCGCAGGGAGCTGGTCGCGGAGTACACGGCGCGGTTCGCCAACCCGTACGTGGCCGCTGAGCGAGGCTACATCGACGATGTCATCGAGCCGAGCCAGACCAGGCGCGAGCTCGTGCGGGGGCTTCAGCTGTGCCTGCGCAAGACGATCGAGCGGCCGCCGCGCAAGCACGGCAACATCCCCTTATAAGAAACTCCTCCCCGTTTACGGGGAGGTGGCGCGAAGCGCCGGAGGGGCCGACCCCTTCCCCCGCCTTCGGCGGGTACTTCCCCATAAATGGGGAAGAGTTGTTAGATCGGGCCGTCGGCGGTCCGGCGCAGGGACTCGGCTTTGCGGCAGTACTCATCGACCGTGACCAGGTACTCGGCGTGCGACCAGGTCAACGGGGAGACCGACAGCGGCGCTCCGGTGTGCGGGTCCAGCTGCTCCGACAGCAGCCCGCCCGGCAGCTGATGGGCCACCGTCCAGTCGATCATCTTCTTGGCGGGCGCCAGGTCGGCCGGCGTCTTCGCCGTCGCGATATACCACTGCGCCAGCCACAGCGTGCACATGAACCACGGGTTGCCCGGCACCAGGTGGGTGTCGCGCTCGACCTGGAAGTAGTAGTCGTCTGTGTACCGGGCGACGCCGCCACCGCCGGCCTTGTTCGACAGCTGGTCCGCGATCGCCTGCATGGTCTCGACCACGCGTGAGTCGCCGGGCGGGTACATGCCGAACCGCCAAAGACCGTAGATCGCGCTGTCCAGCGCGGTGTCGACGGTGACCGACTCGTCGTCTTCCACCGTGATCCGGCGCGGAAACCGACCCAGCTCAGCGCTGTAGAGGTTGGTGTCCGAAGCCTCGCGCAGTCGCTCGGTCGCATCGCGGTAGCGGGCGTACGCCTTCTGGTCGCCGAACAGGTCGGCGAAGCTGCGCGCCGCCTCGAGTCCGCCCCATACCGACCCGACGGTGAAGGCATGCACTCCCCACCGCTCCTCCCACAGGTCCCACGACGGCATCGGCAGCCCGTTGCGCTCGTCCACGTAGCTCACCATCCAGTCAGCGGCAGGCACGATGAGAGTCGAGTAGAGACCGACGACGAAGTCGAGATTGCGGTGGATGCGGTAGTGCTGCCACAGCGACCAGAGCACAAGCCCTGTCTCATCTTCCTGGATCGGCAGCGTGCGCGCCCCATGCGAATCGACCCACGGTAGCCACGAGCTGCCAGGCAGGCCGTACGGCGTGTACTTGTGGAGGAAGAACCCCTCTTCGACCAGCGACTGCTGGGAGAACAGGAAGAACTGGCGCGTTACGTCCTCATGCCCGGCGCGGTCCAACGCATTGGCGACGATCGCACCGTCACGAGGCCAGTGGTACGCGTATGTGTCACGGGCGAACTTCGTGATATCGAAGTCGGTCGAGGCGATCACGGCGCCGCGGTTGTCGACGTGGCTGCGGGCGGTGAGCACGCTGCGGCGGTAGAGCTTTGTCGCGTCGTCGCCAAGCTCGTCGTCGATGTGGCGATGGTCTTTCTCCGACCACACCTGCCAGTAGGTCCGGGTCCTCGCTCGATACGTGTCGGCCCCTCTGCCGACGATCAGGTCCTGACCGTAAGCGGTCACCTCGCTCAGGCGCGTGCCCATACAGAGCCAGTGCGTCATGGTGCGCGGCTCGCCGGCTGCCGCCTGGCCCAGGTCGAAGCAGATTGTGCAGTCGACCGCGCCCTGCTCGATCGGGTGCTTGCCGAGGACTCCGTCCTCGGCGTCGACCCACGTCCCCTGGGCGCCGTTGCCTTTCTTACCATTGGCCCAACTGCTGATGCCGTACTCCGGGCCACATTGGCCGCCCAGCAGGAAGTAGCGATTTGCCTTGTACGCGATGACTCCGCGGTGGCGAGGGTCGAAGAGGACGGTGTTGCCGATGTCCGAGCCCTCGATGAACCAGTCGTAGTGGAAGAAGACGCGGCCGGTGCGGAACCCAGCCGACGAGGTGACGGTGACGTTGCGGATGAACCAGTTGCGCGCCAGGTCGATGAAGTCCTCGAAGTTGACGGTGATGCCCAGACCGGGGTGCGAAAGCGTGACGTCGCTGACCAGCGAGTCTTCGTGGTAGGCGAACTTCCGCTGCCATGCGCCGTCATCGAGCCAGGCGAACCTGCCGTCGATGAAAAAGCCCGTCCGGCAGATGTTGCCCATCGTGTGGTTCGCGTCACCCACGCGCGGGAAGTAGATGTCGCGCACCGAGTACGTCGCGTCGAAGCCCACCAGCGAGTTGCCGTTTCCGAGGACGAGGCTTCTTGGCACGTCAGTTGCGCGGCAATCCTACAATTCGCCCCAACCTGGACCGTCCCCCTATCCGCATCATCACGTCTCGCAAACGTCGCCGCACAGTGGCTGCCCGGCTGCGGTCTGGCGTCCTCGAGCTGTTGGTGCCCGCAACCATGCCCCACTCCGAGCGCGCGCACTGGGCCGAGGTCATGAGCCGGAGGCTGGAGCGCCGGGCGGAGCGGTCGCGACCTTCCGATGAGCGGCTCGCGGAGCGCGCGCGGAGGCTCAACGATCGACACTTCGAGGGCAGGCTGGGCTGGACGTCGATCGGGTTTGCCGAGATGGAGCGTTTCTGGGGCAGCTGCACGTTCACCGACGGCGCCATCCGGATCGCGCGCCGGGCGGCGTCGCTCCCCGAGTGGGTCCTCGACTACCTGCTCGTGCACGAGCTGGCGCACCTGGTCCACAGCGACCACGGCCAGGAGTTTCACGAGCTGGAGAACCGCTATCCCCTGACCGAGCGCGCGAAAGGCTACCTGCTTGCGCTCGACTCCATGGCGTAGGGAACTCTTCCCCGCTTGCGGGGAAGTACCCGGCGAAGCCGGGGGATCCCGCGTCCCCTCCGGCCGCTGCGCGGCCACCTCCCCATAAATGGGGAGGAGTTCCTAGGGCGTGAGGACGATCTTCGTCGCTTCGCGCGCGTCAAACATGCGGTAGGCCTCTTCCGCCTGCTCCAGCTTCATCCGGTGGCTGATGATCTTCTCCGGGTGCAGCCGCCCCGAGGCGATCAGGTCGAGCAGCGGTCGCATGTAGGCCTGGACGTTGCACCAGCCGGCGCGGAAGGTCAGCGACTTGAGCCACATCCGCAGGTAGGGAAAGTCTCCCTGGACGGCGCTCGGCACGCCGACCATCGAGATCGTCCCGCCGCCTCGCACGCAGTGGATCGCGGTGTCGACTGCCGACAGCAGGCCGACGCACTCGATGCTCGAATCGGCGCCGATCCCGCCCGTGGCCTGTTCGATCGCGCCCACGGGATGCACTTCTTTGGCGTTGATCGGAATCCCACCCAGGTCCTGCGCGACCTCGAGTCGCGAGTCGACCATGTCGATCACGAAGATTCGGGACGGACCGAAGAGCTGCGCGCACATCGTCGCCATCAGCCCGACCGGGCCGGCGCCCACGACGGTGACCACATCGCCCGCCTTGATCTCTGCCCGCTCGGCGCCGAAAAAGCCGGTGGAGAGGATGTCGCCGACAAATATCGCCTGCTCGTCGCGCATTCCTTCAGGAATGGCTTCCATGGTGTGGTCGGCGTTCGGCACGACGACGTACTCCGCCTGGCCGCCGCCAAGGCCGCCGAAGTACTCACCGTGCCCGAAGGTTCCCTTGTTGACGCACTGGCTGAACCAGCCTTTCCGGCACAGCGCGCAGTGCCCGCAAGAGGTGAAGAAGCTCGAGACGACGCGGTCGCCGGGCTTGAAGCGCTTGACCTCGGGACCGACCTCCTCCACAACGCCCACGAATTCGTGGCCCAGGACGGCGCCGGCGTTCATAGGCGTGTGGCCGTGGAGGATGTGCAGGTCGGAGCCGCACACCGCTCCGAGGGTGACCCGGATGAGCGCGTCATCCGACGCCGCGACCGACGGCTTGGGCACCTCGAGGACTTTGACATCGCCCTCGCCCTGGAAGGTCAGGGCTTTCATCTCGCCTCCACCTCGACGTGTTCGACGTTGCCGGTCGCGTCTGCGTAGCACCAGACATCGAGGTCGGGACCCTCAATGCCGATCGCACTGATGACGGACATCACGTGCGTTCGATGGTCGTCGGCGTGGTGTACCGCCTGCGCCATCAGCAGGGCACCGGCAAGGCGCCAGCCGTCATCGGTGGTGAAGAGCTTCGCCTGCGCGTCCGCATCCTGTGCGAGCTTCTCCCACTCGGGGCCGAGCCGGCGAATCCGCTCGGCGAGCTCGTCGAGCGGCACGCCGCCCGATTCCGGCAAAGGCTCCTGGAAACGCTTTCCGGTCAGCCGCGCGAAGTAGCCCTCCTCGGCGCGGACGAGGTGCCGCAACGTTTCCCGGATCGAGCCATAGGTCCCGGGCGTCGTCGCGTCCAGTTGCTCGTCCCTCAGGCCCCGGCAGAAGTCGATCAGCTGGAGCGTGGCCCAGGTCTTGTGCCGGAAGCTCTCGAGCATAGCCTGGCTCATGACGCACCAAGATTAGGCACTATTTGTGCCAGGCCTCCAGCAACCTCTCGAGCTGCTGGGCATTCTTGACCGAGTAGTTCGAGTAGTTGTTATTCATCAAAGCGTGGACTCGGTCCGCCGACCGCTCCATCTCCTTGATCCGCGGCACCCACTCGGCCAGCTCTTCGTCCTTGTAGTCCCAGCGGAAGCGCACATTGGGCGGCACCCCGCGCAGGTCCCACGCGTCGTGGTTGCGACCGTGAAACCGGACCACCGCGAGCTTCGCGGACGTGACCTCGTGCACCGAAGGCATGCTCGTCGCGTGCCCTGCCGGTACGTCCACGGCCACGTACGGGATGTCGCGACTCCGCAGAAACGCCAGCGTCCCGTCCCGGTGGCGGGCGTCGAGCCACTCCGGTTTGCGGAACTCGACCGCGACCTGGAACCCGTGCATGCGCTCCTGCACCTGCTCCACGTACGCAAGCGACCTCGATGACGGCAGGAACCACGGCGGGAACTGGAAGAAGACGGCGCCCAGCTTGCCGGCGGCCCGCAGTGGCTCGATCGCCGTTCGGAACCGCTCCCAGCACTCGTCCAGGAGCTCGTCCGGCATGTGCTCCAGGTAGACGTTCTTCCTCTCCCGGACCTTGGCCGGCAGCTCCTCCCGGATATCGGGCGGCAGCGATAGCGGCCGGGTCGGGTGGTTCGTCAACAGCGAGAACGACTTGACGTCGAACGTGAAGCCGTCCGGCGTCTGGGCCGCCCACGCCTCGGCGCTGTCGGGCCTGGGGATCCCGTAGTAGGTCGAATCGACTTCGACCAGTCGAAACTGAGTCGCGTAGAAGCGCAGCCGGTCGCCCGAGGTCTTGATCGACATCGGGTAGAACAGCTTGGAGTCGACCAGTGACTTGTCGACCCAGCCGGCGATGCCGCAAAGCACTGTCACCGGCTTTATGATCACGGCCCCCTTGGGCCGCTACATTCGCTACTGGTACACCTACCGGATCGCGGTCGCGGTCGTGATCGCGCTCGTCCTCTCCGGCCTGATGTTCTGGCTCTACACCCAGCAGCTGACCTGCGACGCCCACGCGCAGGGCTGCCTGGTCAACCTCTCGGTGCACCCGGAAGACCGCTTCGCCGCCCAGTACGATCCCGGTAAACCGCGCGACGCCGTGGTCATCGTCGGCATCGACAACGACAGCATGAAGACGCTGCACCACTACCCGATCTCGCGCGACAACTACGCCACGGCGCTCAAGAATCTCGAGGCGGCGGGCGCGACCGTGGTCGCCTTCGACATCGCCTTTCCGGACCCGAGCGATCCCCTGGTCGACACCAAGTTTCACGACGCCCTGGCCGGCAGCCGCATCCCCGTGATCCTGGCCTACGGCGCGGGCAAGTTCGACCCAGGCACCGGCAAATGGGTCCAGGGCGGCGTCGACCAGGTCCCGATCAAGGCGTTCCGATGCGTGGACTACAAGGACGGCGACCCCAGCGGCACCTGCAGCCGGCCGCTTCCGAACGTGATCCTCGCCTCCCCCGACCTGGTGCTCGATCAGGACGGTGTCGTCAGGCGAATACCGCTGCAGGTCGAGCCGGTCTGCGCCCAGGCCCAGACCTGCACCACGCCTCTGATCGATACCCTGGGATTTGCCGCCTACCGCGCCGGCGAGCTGGGCCTCGACTTCCAGAGCGGACCTGACCTGCAGATCGCCAACGGCACGGCGAGCTTCGGCGCTGCCTGGAGCACGCCGGTCGACCCCACCGGCACGATGCTGATCAATTACTCCGGGCCCCCGGGCAACTTCGAAGACTTTCACCACTACATCAGCTTCGCCGACGTCCTGAACGGGACATTCTCCCCGGACGCGGTCAGGGACAAGATCGTCCTGATCGGCGCCTACCGGCTAAGCGGTGTCAACGACCAGGAGCTGGTGACCACGAGCTTCGGCGGCAACCAGACGCTTCCGATGGCGGGCGTCGAGATCCACGCCAACGTCGTCCAGATGATGCTGAACGCGGTCGCTTCGCCAGTGACTCCGTCCCGGTTCCTAAAAGCTGAACCGCCCTGGGTCCTGCTCGTGCTGCTCGTCGTGCTCAGCCTGGCCACCGCGGTCGGGGTCGCGCGCGTGACGGTGCTCTGGGGCCTCGTCGGCACGGTGCTCGCCCTCGTCCTGTTCACGTTCGGGATGTCGGCGCTGGCCGCCTTCCAGAACTGGGTGCCCGACCTGTTCCACCCGTGGCTCGCGATCGCCCTGACATACTCCGGGGTGACCGCGTATCGGTTCCTTTACGAGGACCGCGAGAAGCGCAAGGTGACCGCCTTGTTCGGTACCTACCTGAAGCCGGAGATCGTCGCCCAGCTGGCGAAGACGCGAGGCGGCGTCGAAGACATCCTGCGCGGCGGCGAGCGGCGCGACATCTCGCTTTTCTTCGTCGACATCCGCGGCTTCACCTCGATGTCGGAGTCGATGGCCGCGAGCGACGTGACCGAGGTCGTGCAGATGTACCTCGACCACCTCAGCGGAATCATCTTCACGTGGGACGGCACGATCGACAAGTACGTCGGCGACGAGATCATGGCCTTCTGGAACGCGCCGCGAGAGCAGGAAAATCACGCCCTGCTTGCGATCCGCTGCGCCTACGACAGCATCAACAGGACGCACGAGCTGCAGGAGAAGCTGCTGGCGAAAGGACTGCCCCCGATCCGCTACGGCATTGGCATCAACACCGGTCCCGCGGTCGTCGGCAACATGGGTTCCCGCACCCGCCTCCAGTACACCGCCCTCGGCGACACGGTCAACACAGCCGCCCGCTTCTGCGCCCACGCGCCGGCGTTCCACGTCCTGATCGGCCAGGCGACCTACGAGATGTGCCGCGATTACATCGCGGTGGACCTCGTGCCCGGGGTTCAGCTCAAGGGCAAGTCGGCCGAGACCTTCCGCATCTACGACGTGACCGCCATACGTCAGACGCCCGACTCGCCCTGGGTGCAGTTCCCAACCGAGGTGGCCACGCAGTCGCACCACACATACACGGCGCAGTACACGCAGCAGACCGTGATCGCGGCGGGCGAGTCGGGGTCGCGCGACATCCTGGTCGGCGCCGAGGCACAGGAGGCGCTTGCGCGCCAGGCGCAGTCGCCCGGCTAATGAATCAGGGTCGCGCCTAGAGTCCCGACCGCGACCGTAAGCCCCACCAGGATCCCGAGCACGCTCAGGCAGCTCATCGACTTCTTGGCCACGGACTTGACCGGCGGCGTCGGGTTGTAGACGACGTGCGGCGGACGGATCGCGGTCCCGGGTTGGGCGATCGCCATCCCGACGGGAGTCGACGGCGAGGGGTAGGCCGGCGTCGCCCTGGGCACCATCTTGGACAGGTCGGCCCCCGGCTCCAGGCTGCGCGTCCATCCCGGGCACATCTGGTCGGCGACGCGCGACATTGCCTCGTCGAACTCCAACCCAAACTGGTAGCGGTCCTCGGGCCGCTTGGAGATGGACTTCAGGATCACCTCTTCCAGTTCGGGGTTGAGGCCGGGTTTGAAGACAGAAGGCGGTTTCGGCGGCGCCTGCACGTGCTTGGCCATCAGCGTGAAGGGGCCGTCGGCGTCGGTTGCCGTGAACGGCGGCTGGCCAACCACGAGCTCGTAGAACACGATCCCCGCCGAGTAGAGGTCGCTCCGCCCGTCCACCTTGCTCGACGCCACCTGCTCCGGCGACATGTACTGGGGTGTGCCGACGGTGGTGCCAGTCTTGGTCGCGGTGCCCCCCACCCCGGTGTCGTCGAGCAGCCGGGCGATGCCAAAGTCGGCCACCTTGACCTGGCCTTCATCGGAGATCAGCACGTTCTCGGGCTTCATGTCGCGGTGCACGATCTGGTGCCGGTGCGCGTAGTCGAGCGCCTGCAGGATCCCGTGCATGACGGCGAAGACCTGCGGAGGTGGGATCAGCGCCTCGTTCATCCAGTCGCGCAGCGAGCGGCCGCGGACGAACTCCAGGACCAGGTAGTTGATGTTGCCCTGGAGTTCCATATCGTGGACCTGGACCAGGTTCGGGTGGCTCGTCCGGGCCATGACCTGGGCTTCCTGCAGAAAGCGGCGGAGGGCGACCGGGTCCGCGGACTGGATCAGCTCCTTGATGGCGACCTCGCGGCCCAGTCCCGGTTGCTCGGCCAGGTAGACGGCGCCCATCCCGCCCCGTCCGAGCTCACCCTTGACCCGGTACTTGCCGATGTACTTCTCGCCTGAGACCTGGGGCGGCGTGGTGATCGAGGCCAGCGACGGCGGCGGCGTGGTCGGAGGGGGCACCGGGATCAGGCGCATGGTCGCCGCGATGTCGCCGCCGAACGGCGAGGTGTCCGGCTGCGGGGTCGTCGGCGGTTCCTCGCCGGACCCAGGAGCCCAGCTCGGCCGGAACGGCTGTGAGGGTGGTTTCGGGGGCTGCCCGGGATCGGCCATCTCGGTGGCGAGCCTACCAGAGTCCGTTCCAGGTCAGAACTCCCATGAGCTATGGCGTTTTGGGAGCATTACGCCGATAATCTGGCCCGCACCAACCAGCTAACAGGGAGGAGATTGATCGATGTCCCAGATGCCCCCACCGCCACCCAGCCAGCCGGCACCCATGGGTGGCACGCCGTCCGCGAGCGGCGTCGGCAGTAACAAGAAGACTTACACGATCCTTGCTTACCTCGTGGGCTGGATCACGGGCCTGATTTTCCTGTTCGTGGGCAAGGACGACCCCGATGTCAAGTGGAACGCCGCGAACTCCCTCGTGTTCTTCGGGGGACTCTCGATCATCAGCTTCGTCATCGGCCTGATCCCGGTCGTCGGACTCCTGTCGCTTGCCCTGTTCATCTTCGGTTTCGTCTACTGGGTCATCTTCCTGGTCAAGGCCCTGCAGGGGAACGGCGAGCGCATCTCCGCGCCAGGCCTCGGCGGGTTCCTGAACCAGTACGTCGACCAGGTGGCGAACGCCGTCAAGTAACCAGACCTTTCAAAAGGGCCCTGCCTGGTGGCCGGGCCCTTCTTTTTTTACTGCTCGGGGTTCAGTTGCTCGAGCGCCCGCTCGATGCCACCCCGGAGGTGGTCACGCTCTTCGCGCAGGTTGGTCGCCTCGGCGCGCGCCGAAGCGAGCTGGTAGCGGAGTCTCTCGACCTCCTCCCTCAGCTCCTGCAGCTCGCGCGATCGCGGGTCTGGCGCTCCGCCGGTCGCCTGTGCGTCGGCGAGCTCGATCTTGAGCCGCTCGACCGCGACCTTGAGCTCACGGCGTTCGGTGAGAAGCTGCTGAACGAGCGAGTCAGACGGCCTGGTCGGCTCTTTCGACATAGCGGCACAGACCCGGCTGAAACTCGCGCAGGCGAAGATGCTCCATCTCGCCCCGGAGGAAGCGCGCCTTGATCTCGAGGCCACGAATGCCTTTGGCGGTCTCGTAGGGAAACCGGTACAGCTTGCCGGAGTCGACCAGCAGGCAGACGGCGAGCTTCTCGCCATCCTTCTCGATCACATGCTTGTAACAGGGCACTGTGCGCCGCGCGACCTCCATCGTCTGGAAGCCGCCGACTCTCCCCATGAGCACGTCAATCGGATTCCGCATTCCTCGGAAATGCTAATTGAGGAGCGAGAGCTGCTCGGGTTCTGGCGGTGGTTTGAGGATGACGCGCCGCCGGTCGGACACACCGTGGTAGGAGCGAAGTCGGGCCACCTCGTGCAACGCCTTCTCGCCGAACGACTGGGGCAGATAGGCGCGGTCCCGATACGCCTGCTCGTAGCGAGGTAGAAGCTCGGGCCAGTGACGGGCGAGCACGGACAGGAAGTGCTCGCGCGTGCCGTCTTTGAGGTGAAGCATGCCGGCCCAGAGCCCCGTAGCTCCCGCCGCGCGCGCGGCCTTGACCACCGCCTCGATCATCTCCGCGCGGTCCGAGAGCCCGGGCAGGATGGGCGCCATGCCCACACCAACATCGATCCCCGCGGTGACGAGCCTTTCGATCGCCCGCAGGCGCTGCCTCGGGTGCGCCGTGCCGGGTTCGGTCTTGCGCCAGATGTCGTCGTCGAGAGTCGGGATGCTGAACGTGATGTGGAGCTCGGCGCGACGGGCGAGCTCGCTCAGCACGTCGATGTCGCGGACGATCATCGGGCCACGCGTGATCATGGCCGTCGGATTGGAGAAGTCACGCAGCGTCTGCAGGCACTGGCGGGTCAGGCGGTAGCGGCCCTCCGCCGGCTGATAGGGATCGGTGGCCGCGCCGACGACCACGGTCTCCTTGCGCCACGAACGACGTGACAGCTCGCCGCGCAGCACGGCGGCGACGTTGACCTTGATACGTACGGTGCGGCCGTAGCGGTCGTCCGCCGGACGGTCGGCGCGGAGCTCAAAGGCTCTGACATAGCAGAAGGCGCAGCGGTGTTCGCAGCCTGTGTACGGGTTCAAAGACCACGCGAAGCCCATGTTCTTGACAGGGTTGAGCGCGGACTTGCACTGCACCTCGACGTAATCGACGTCGACGAGTCGTGGCTCGGGCGCCACCGCCATTCAGACATGATAGAACAAACGTTCGGCTTTGCTGTGGCGGGAATTCCCGCGTCGATCGGACTAGCTGCCTACCACCTTGATATCGGAGTTCGGCGCCTCGCCGATGGGCCGGCCCTTGCGCAGCCTCCTGCCAGGCCTCAGCAGCGAGGACGGACAGAAATCGTTGAGGACGCATTCCCCACAGCGCGGACGGCGCGCATCGCAGATCCGGCGGCCGTGGAGAATCAGCCGCAGCGACAGCGCTGTCCACTCTTCCTTCGGCACCATCGAGCAGACCTGGTGCTCGATCTTCACCGGGTCTCGCGTCGCCACCAGCCCGAGCCGGTTGGTCAGACGCGTGACGTGTGTGTCCACCGCAAACCCCGGCTCGTCGAAGCCAGCACCGAGGATTACGTTCGCGGTCTTCCTGCCGATGCCGGGGATCTTGATCATGTCCTCCATCGTCTTCGGCACCGCACCGCCGAAGAGCTCGACGAGCTTTTGGCTCGCGGCGATGATGCGCGCCGTCTTGAGCCGGAAAAACCCGGTCGGCTTGATGAGGGTCTGCACGACCGCCGGGTCCGCCGCCGCGAGATCGAACGCGGTGGGATACCTACGAAATAGCTCTGGTGTGACCAGGTTCACAGAGCGGTCCGTGGTCTGCGCGGAGAGGATCGTCGCGATCAAGAGCTGGAAGGGGTTTTCGTGGGTGAGCTCGGTCTCGGCCTGATAGAGATCACGCAGGCGCTCGACCGTCAGCGCCGATCGCTTCCGCGCTCCTCGCGGGGGAGGCGGCGACATCCACGCCGGCTTTTTCTTAGCTGCCAAGCAGCCTGCGGGTTACCCTGGCGATCTCGTTGCCGTCGGCGCGTCCAGCGAGACGCGAGGTCGCCGCCTTCATCACCTGCCCGAAACCCTTCGGCCCGTCGGGCTTGACCTCGGCGATGACCTTGCGCAGCTCCGCCTCGATCTCCTGCTCGCTCATCGATGCGGGCAGGAAGCCGCGAAGCACGGCCATCTCGGCTTCCTCACGCCGAGCCGAGTCCTCGCGACCTGCCTTGCGATAGACCTCGATCGCCTCCTCGCGCCGCTTCACCTCCTTGCGCGCGACCCGGACCACCAGCTCGTCGTCGATGCGCCCCGCCGCATTCGAGTCTTTGCTCGCCCGCACGAGCTCGCTTTTGAGCAAGGAGAGCGTGCCCAGCGCAACGTCGTCACGCTTGACGCGAGCATCGACCATCTCCGATTGAACTCGGTCATAAAGGGCCATTTCGGCGATTGTCACACACCAACAATGGCCGGCCCCGGAGCCCGCGCATCTCGCGGCCCAGGCGGACCGGCGCCTTAGGCGAAATATGAATCGGTCTCGGGGGACCAGACACTGTCCGATCCCGGATAATCGGCGCCTATGGCGTACCTGGTGGCGGGGCCGTTGGTCGCGCTGGTCGGCATCGTGGCGGTCTTTTTCGTGCTGCGACGGAAGTCGGTCGAGAAGCGCTCGATGTACTCGGCGCGAAGGACTCAGATCGAACACAAGGTCCGTGCCGCGCGGCAACGCACCCTGGTTGGACGCGGCAGGTCCGAGCGGCGGGCCCCGCCACCGACAGAAGCTCCGTCGCCATTCGCGGGAACGCAGGTCCAGCCGACCGTGACCTACGAGGCACCCGCCTACCAGCCGCCACCAGTGGCGCCGCCGTCGGTGGCGCCGGAGAGCCAGTGGGGGCAGCCGGCGGCGGCGCCCTCGCCCTGGGACACCACCACCAGCGCGCCGGCGCCGGCCGAGTCCCCCGCCGCGCCGCCAGAACCCGCCTGGACGCCGCCCCCGCCCGCGTCCGAGCCGTTTCGTCCCGCCGCCGAGCCTACCCCGATGGCGCCGAGCGAACCGGCCTGGACGCCCGCTCCCGCGCCCGCGGCTGAGCCGGTGGCGCACCTGGAGCCAGCGGCAAGCTCCTCCTCATCCACCGCGGCCGGCTCGTGGTCCGTCGTCAGCACCTCGAAGGACTCCTCCGCCGGCGAGGAAACCGGTGGCCAGAAGCGCGGCAAGGCCGGCGCCGCGACGGGTGCATGGGAGCTGGCATCCGGTGAGGCGCCGGGCATGGATTCCGAGGAGGCAGAGCTCAAGCGGCCGAGCGGCAGCTTGATGGCGATCGCTCAGTACCTGGTGCTGGTGGTCGGCCTCGTCATGGTCCTGATCGGCGTGCTGGTCATGGTCGCCAACTCCAAGGTCACCTAAGCGCTCAGCACGGCCTTCGCGAGCGTGCGGCCGCCGTCGCGCATGACCGTGTCGCACACGATGACTCGGTAGCCCAGCGCCTCGATCGCGGCTGCGACGTCACGATCGCGCTCGTCGAGCACGAACGCGCCGGCGACGTCGCGGTACATGCGGGCAACCTCGACGGGATCGGGGCTGCGTCCCAGTGCTCGCATCATCTCTGCGGTAGGTCCCTTGAGTGCAGCGCCGCCGACGATGGGCGTTACGGCAACCGTCCGGTCGCGAACGAGCGAGTCGCGCAGCAGGTCGAGGATCGGCTCGATCGAGATGAGGGGGTTGGAGGGCCCGATGACGACGAGATCTGCCGTGTCCAGCGCCTGCGACACCTCGCGCGAGCGGCGGGCGACGTCGATGCCCGCGAACCTGATCCCGAGCAGCTTCGGCTGCAGTCGCTCGCGGACGAAATATTCCTGGAACGAAAGATCACCCTTGTCGGTCGTGAAGCGCGTGCGCACAGGTTCGTCGGCCATCGGCAGCACCCGCGCCGGGACTCCGTAGCGGCGGCACAGCTCGAGCGACGTCTCGGTGAGCGAGCACTCGCGCGCCAGCATCTCGCTCCGCAGCAGGTGCGTCGCGAAGTCCCTGTCGCCGATCCGAAACCATGTGTCTTCGCCGGCGCGCGCCAGCGCGTCGAGTGTGTGGAAGGTGTCGCCTTTGATCCCGTAGCCGGTGTCTTCGTTGAACAGGCCCGCCAGCCGGTAGATCACCGCGTCGACGTCAGGGCAGACGCGCAGGCCCCAGAAGTCGTCGTCGTCGGCCGTGTTCGCGATCACGGTCAGCTCGTGATCCGGCGCGATCAACTGGATGCCTGAGGCAAGCGCGGCGCCCCCCGTGCCGCCGGCGAGTACGACGACCTTCAGCGGAAGAGGTCCTCGCTCGGCGGCCGGATGAGGTCGCGCCCGCTGCCGCTGCCCTGCAGGCCCAGGCCTCGCGCGATCACGGCCGGTGTGCGCTCCGTCTTGCCCATGACGAGGCCGGCGCTCGAAGCGATGTCGTCCGCGACCGCGAGCACGGTCGCGTGCAAGGGCTCCCCCGCATCGTCGGGAGTGCCCCGAAGATCGATCGCCGCGGGCAGGCCGGCAATTCCGATGGCGACGTTGACGATCCCGAGGCGCCACGGCCTCCCAAACGTGTCGGAGATGACGACGCCCACCTCGACTCCCGCGAGCTCCTGGAGTCGTTGGCGCAAACGCCGCGCGCTGGCGTCGGGGTCGACCGGAAGCAGCGTGAGCACCCCGGCGCCGACGTTCGAGTGGTCGACGCCGGCGTTGGCGCAGACGTATCCATGGCGCGTCTCGGTGATCAGCACGCGCTCGCTGCGAATCAACCTGACGCTCTCGTCGAGCACGACCTGGACCATTCGCGGGTCTGGCCTCGCGACCAGGCTGGGGGCGATGCGACGCGCCTGGGCGCCCGCGGTCACGTCCTCCAGGCGCACGACGCGACCTTCGGACTTGGAGACGACCTTCTGCGCGACGACGAGCACGTCGCCATCCCGCAGGCTTGCGTGCGCCGCGATCAGCTGACCGAGATCGTCACCGGACCGCACCTCCGGCAGGCCCTCGACGCCGATCAGCTCGACGTGCTTCACACCGCGCGGCTGAGTCGGGCGAGATCGGCAGGTTCGTCGAGGTCGAGGGCCATGGCCTCGGAGTGGTGGATCACGAGCTCGACTCCGCGCGAGTCGGCGTCGGCGCGAAACTTCGCCAGCGATTCGTCGCCGAAGTGGAGACCGATCGCATCCGGCGGACGCAGGTAGAGAGCGTTGGTTCCCCCGCGGCCGAGGGCCGGCACCGCCACCGCAGCAGGCGGCGACAGGCGAGAGGCGTAACGGATCAGGCCCGCGACCGCGTCCCGGGTCACGAGTGGAAGGTCGCTCGAGAGGACGAGGACCGCGGCGGCGCCGCCGGCGACGGCGTGATTGATGCCCCTGCGAGCGGCGACGTTCTGGCCCTCTTCGCGGGGCTCGAGGAGCACTTCCACGCCCAGCGCTCCCGCCACCTCCGCCACCTCCTCGCTTCCGGCGACGACCAGGACGTGGTCGCCGGCGGCGGCCGCCGCCACCGCGAGCCGGGCATTTCGCCGGGCGAGCGCGCGCCGCGACCTGACTCCCATCGCGGGCCGCAGCCGCTGCTTGGCCGAGTCGAAGTCCTTGATCAGGACCACAACCCAGGTCTTCATGCCCACTGCTCGCGAAGCCTGGGCAGGATCTGCGCGCCATAGAGCTCGAGGAACCGCGCCTGCCCGTCGCCTGGAGAATGAAAGACGAGGTGGTTGAAACCAAGGTCGAGGTAGGGGCGGAGCTGCTCGATGTGCTCGTCGGGATCGCTCGAAACCAGCCACCGCCGATGCGCGACATCCTCGACCGTCTTCGCGAGACGCTCCATCTCACGCGGATCGTCGACACCGGCCTTCGCCTCCGCCGGCAGGGCGAGCGCGGCCCAGATCTTGGTGTCCTCCATCGCCCGCCGGCGATCGGCGTCGAAGGAAACCTTGACCTCGATCATCTTGTCGAGCGCGGCCGGATCGCGACCAGATTCTTTGGCGCCATCGCCGAACGACGGGAGCAACTGCTCTGAGTACAGCTCCATTCCTTTACCTGAGGTGCAGATCAAGCCGTCGCCGGCTCTGCCTGCGTACTTCGCGACCTGCGGGCCACCCGCCCCGACATAGATGGGAACCGGCTCCTCGGGCCGGTCGTAGATGGTCGCGTTCCTGGTGTGGTAGTACTCGCCGTCGAACGTCACCGACTGCTCGGTCCACAGCCGGCGGATGAGGCGCACAGCTTCCCGCAGCCGCGCGAACCTCTCGCGGTTGTCCGGCCACTGGATGCCGAGCGCACCCTCGTTGAGGTGCTCGCCGGTGCCGACGCCGAGGATCATGCGTCCCGGGTGGAGCGCGCCCAGGGTGCCAAACGCCTGGGCGACGATGCCCGGGTGATAGCGAAACGTTGGCGTGTTGACCGAGGTCCCGAGCGCGACTCGGGTCGTCCGTTCCCCGACCGCGGCCAGCCAGGAGAACGCGAATGGAGCGTGCCCGTCGGAATGTCGCCACGGCTGAAAGTGGTCGCTGACGAAAATCGAATCGAAGCCGTTGTGCTCAGCCGCGACGGCGAAGTCCAGGAGCTCGCGGGGGCCGAACTGTTCGGCCGAGGCTTTGTAGCCGAGCCGCAGGGGCGGTGTCACGAGCGCCGGCTGTAGCGCTTCCAGCTGAACGCGACGCCGCTGATCGCCGCCGCGAGCACGACCACAAGCAGAGCGATGAGGCTCTTGCGGTCGAAGCTTGCGATGCCGGCGACGGTGAGCAGCGCGAGCGCGCCGAGGGCGATCAGCATCATCACGACGAGCACGATCGCGCGGTGCAGCTTCAAGTCTCGGTTAGCTTACCGACGTGGGTGAAGCGCAGGTTTTGCGGCTAGGCGCGGTGACCTCGACCCAGGACGTCGCACGAGAGCTGCCGATCGGGTCGATCGTGATCGCGGACCATCAGACCGCGGGACGCGGACGGCTCGAACGGCGATGGGAGGCGCCACCCGGCACGGCGCTCCTCGTGTCGTTCGTGCTCGAGCGCCATCCATTGCTCAGCCTTGCCGCCGGGGTCGCGGCGGCCGAAGCCTGCGGCCCGGAGGTGCGTTTGAAGTGGCCGAACGACCTGCTCCTCGAGGGACGAAAGCTAGGTGGGATTCTCGTCGAGGCAGCCCCGGACAAGGCCGTGTGTGGAGTCGGCATCAACCTGACGTGGGCGCCACCCGGCGCGGCCATGCTCGAGCAGCCTCATGACGAAGTGTTGGAGCGACTGCGCGCCAGGATCGACAACTGGACCGGAGCGCCAGACCAGGAAGTGCTGGCCCGCTGGAGGGGCCTGTCGGACACGCTCGGCCGGCGGGTGCGGATCGACTCGGTCGAGGGATTCGCTGAAGACATCGGGCCGCACGGCGAGTTGATCGTCGCCGGAAGGGCCTTCGTCGCCGGCAGCGTCACCCACTTATGAGCGCCGCAATCTCAGGCAGGACCTCGCCCGCGCGGCCATGGATCACGACTTCGGCGAGCCGGTCGAACGGAGTCGGCTCGGCGTTGATCACCACCATGGGGGCGCCGGCCCGAATCGCCACCAGGGGTATGTCCGCCGCCGGGTAGACCACCAGCGACGACCCCACCACGAGCATCACGTCGGCCTGCTCCGCGAGCGCGTAGGCCTCCTGCACGGCCGCCGGTGGCATCGCCTCCCCGAACAGCACCACCGTCGGCTTGAGAGGGCCGCCACCGCAGTGCCGGCACCTCGGCGGCATCTCGACGTCGAGTCTCGCCTGCACCTCCGATCGCGGCTCCCGCCGGCCGCACTCGAGGCACTCCACCGTGCGTCCGGAACCGTGCAGCTCGATGACGTGCTTGGTGCCGGCCGCCTGGTGCAGGCCGTCGGTGTTCTGGGTGACCACTGCGACCAACCGGCCCGCCGCCTCCATCGCGGCCAGCGCCTCGTGGGCCGGGTTCGGCTTTGCCGCCAACGCGATGTTGCCGCGCTCTTTGGCCGCCTGCCAGTAGGCGCTGGGGTCGGCGAGAAAGGTGTCGATCGACGACACCTTCACCGGGTCGAACTTCGTCCACAGGCCGCCCGCGCCGCGAAAGGTCGGGATGCCGCTCTCGGCGGAGACGCCGGCTCCGGTCAGCGCCACCCCGCTGCGCGCCGCGGATAGAAGGGTGGCCGCACGAGCCACGTTCACGCGAACAGGGACTGCGTCGCGTACAGGTCCTTCTTGGCCGTGTACGCAGCAAGCGCCGACTCGGTCGGCATCGATGCCCATGCCGCGGTCTTGTCTTCCCGGATCGCCGTCACCTTGAACAGGCGGAACGTCTCGGCCGATTTGCCTTTCAGCTGCAGCCCGGGCATCTCATCGACCGCGATGTAATCCGCGCAGGCCTGGTACGTGTCCCATCCAATCAGGACGTTGAACGCTGGAGCGGCGCTGCAGAACCGCGCCCCCGTGTTGATGGTGTCGCCCAGGGCCGTGTACTGGAGCCGGTCCTGGCTGCCCATGTTGCCAACCACCGCGGGGCCGGTATTGATGCCGACGCCCCAGCCGATGGGCGGCAACCCCCGCGCGGCGAGCTTCGCTTGCACTGAGGGCGCGTTGTTGACCAGGTCGTACGCACAGCGGATCGCCAGCAGCGCGTGGTTCTGCTGCGGGAGTGGCGCGTTCCACAGCGCCATGATCTCGTCGCCGACGTATTTGTCGATGAGGCCGTCCCACTTGAGGATCAGCTTGCTCATCTCGTCGAGATAGTCCTGGATCACCGCGAGCACGTCGTCGGCGCGCATCGACTCCGACATCGAGGTGAAGCCCCTGATGTCCATGAACAGCACGGTCAGATCGCGGCGCTCACCTTTCGAGATGAGCTCGTCAACCGATCGCGTGGCCGCAAGCTGGCGAGCCACGCGGGGGTCGATGTAGTGGCCGAAGATGCGTTCGACCTTGCGACGTTCGCGCTCCTCGAGCAAGTAACGGGCGCCAAGCGAGGCGATGGCTCCCAGGACGATGGTGATGGGAGCGTACAGCGGGTCCGAGAGATATCCGAGCTGCCCGAGGCCGTAGATCGCCGCGTAGTAGAGCACCAGTATCGACCCGACCACGATCATTCCAAGCCGGAAGGGCAGGAGATACACGAGAAGGCCGACCAGCACGCCGAGAAGGAGGATCGCCAGTCGCATCGACGCGTCCGGCTGGACTCTCATGTAGCGGTCCTGGAGAATCGTGCTCATCGCGTCGGCCTGGATGCGGTAGCCGTAGTTCTGGTTGTCGAGCATGCACCGCTGACGTGACTCGGGACAGAAGCTCGCGTCGTGCGGGAACGCAACAGGCTGCGAGTAGACATCACCCCCGTCGATCACCTTGGACCCCACGACGACGATGTGATTGGTGATCAGCTCTGGATGCAGGCATCCGCCCTTGAAGATCTGCGCGTAGGTGCAGGTCGGCCCGGTGCCGCGCGTGAAGTTGATCAGCATCTGGTCGCCGACAAGCGGGATGCGATGCGGACCGAACTTTGCCTGCCCTCCATTCGTCTCGAGTGGGTCGGTGATTCCGTCCGCGATGCGAAGAGCCTGCAGGAAGGCGGGCTCCTGGCTCTCGTTCTCGGGACACGTCTGGGTGGTCCGAAGCTTGACGCCGCGGACCGCGTTGGCAGCGTCGGGCACGCCGAGGCTCCGCTCGCCGATCAGCTCGCCGACCTGGAACTTTTCATAGACGCCCACGTCTGGAGTGCAGACCAGGACGATCCTGCTCGCCGCCTTCGTCAGGGCTGCGATGAGCGCCTTGTTCGTCTCGGAGCCGTCCTCGGGGTCGGGTGGTGTAAACGTGTTGAGGGGGATGTCGAACAGGATCACGCTCGGGTTGAGGCTCATCAGGTAGTTGATGACCTGAGCGTGGTAGGCGTTCGAGATGAGCGGATATCCGCCGAGATTGTCTGCGGACAGTTGATCGATCGCGACCAGCGTGATTTTCGAGTCCGGGACAGGCGCAGGGAAAAGCCGGTCCTGGCCGCCATCGAATGTTCCGGCCGTGACGCCGGTTGAAGCAAGGATGATGACCAGCACGCCCGCGACCAATCCGGCGAGAGCGAAGCGCCAGGAAAGCTTCCAGTCGCCGACCCTCTCGCGGACCATGTCGCCGGTATGTTAGGCACGATGGCCCAAGCAATCCCTGAATCACGCCGTGCCCTCGCGCTCTATGTCGCGGCGTGCGCCGTGTTCGCCTCGATCGGCGCCAGGGGCCTCACCGTTCCCCTCTACGCGCACGATCTCGGAGCCAGCCGGTTCGAGGTCGGCGCGCTGTTCTCGGTCGCCACCATGGTGGCCGCGTTCTTGGCCCTGCCGTCAGGGGTCCTGGTCGACCGGTTCGGTGTGCGCGCGCTGCTCGGCTTCTCGCTGATCCTGACGGCGGGATCGCAGCTGGCCACCGCCGCCACGCTGTCCGTGCCACCCCTGTTCCTGTGGCAGATCGTCGGCGGCCTCGCGGCGGGTATCCAGCAGTCCGCCATCTTCGCCGCAGTGACCGAGTCGGTCTCCCGCGCGAGGATGGGCCGCGCCATGGGTTGGCTGACGTTCTCCATGCAATCAGGGTTCTTCCTCGGACCGTCGCTCGCCGGACTCGCGCTCACCTGGATCGACGTCCGCGCCGACATCGCGATCACCACCGCGCTCCTCGTCTTCGCGATCCCCGGTGCGCTCGTCGCGAGCAGCACCACTCAGCGCTCCGGGCAGGGCCTGTCGCTGCGCGAGCCTCTTCGCGCGCTGTTCCGGCAGCCGGCGTTTATGCCGGTCACCATCGCGCTCCTGGGCATGACCCTCACCTGGGGCACGTTCAACGCATTCGTGCCGATCTTCGGCAAGGAGCAGCTCGGCTTGCCGAGCTCGCAGGTCGGCTATCTGCTGGCGCTGCAGGCGGTGGTGAACGCGGCCTCCCGGATTCCCGCCGGCCGGCTGGTGGATCGAGCCCGAAGGCGATGGCCGATCGTGCTGGTGGGCGCCGTCGGCTGGTGCACGGCATGCATGGTCGTGGGCCATCTCACCGGGTTCCTGGTCCCGGCGATCGTGCTGCTGATCGGCACGCCGTTCATCGCGCTCAGCTTCGTCGCCATCGGCGTCGTGTTCGCCGACCTTTCGAGCGCCTCGACGCGTGGCGTGACGATGGGCATGTACGGCACGGTCCTGTTCGGGGGGCTTTCCTTCGGTCCGCTGATCTTCGGGCCGATCGTCCAGGGTTACGGCTACGCTGCGGGATTCACCGCCTGCGCGGTGGTCGCGATGGTGCTGGTCCTGGTGATGGCGGCGATGCAGGCGGAACCGGTGCGGCGGCGTTCAGCAGCCCAGGTCCCACCGGCCGCTCCCGGGACCTGAGATAGCCGGCGAGAACGGACCGGTGGCTCGGAAACGCGATCTCAGGTAGGGCGTCGAGCGCAAACACGCGCACCTCGAGCATCTCGGACCCCACGCTGATCTGCTCGCCGTCGACGAGCCGCCCCAGGTACGCGATGCCGACCATGCTGGCCGCCGCCGTCTTGGCGATGTGGTACACGCCGAGCAGTTCGGTGATCTCGACCGCGGCGCCGATCTCTTCGCGGCACTCGCGCAGCGCGGCGGCGGCCGGATCTTCGTCCTGGTTGACAAAGCCGCCGGGGAGACACCAGAGCCCGTAGCCCGGCTCGATCGCGCGCCTGCCCAGCACGACCCCGCCGTCCGCTTCGACCACTACCGCCGCCGCGACCTTGGGGTCGCGCCAGAGCACGAAGCCGTCGGTGGGGCAGGCCTCGAGCTCGCGGCCTTCGATCAACGTGGCGACGAGCGGGGCGCCGCAGTTGACGCAGAAGTGACTCACCTTCTGCCGAGCTTAGCCGCGAATGCCGGCGCTCGCGGGCTTCAGCGCGCCCCATAGGGCGCGACTGCCGGCGCTCGCGGGCTTAGACCGGTTCGGCTTCCGGCTTCGCCGCGTGGGATTTCGGCGCCGGGGCGGACATATCCGCGACCCGCACCTGGTTGCGCCCGCCCTGCTTGGCCATGTACAGGGCCTGGTCGGCGCGGTCCATGAGCTGCGTGAAGAGCGCGGCGTCGTCGGTGGCCGCGACGCCCACGCTGATCGTGAGCCTGAGGCCGCCGGGGAAAGTGGCCGCCGCGACCTTGGAACGGATGCGCTCCGCGAGGATGCGGGCGCCGGACTCGGTCGTCTCGTGGAGGATCAGGGCGAACTCCTCGCCGCCGTAGCGGGCGCAGACGTCGGACTCGCGGGCGCTGCCCTTCAGGATCTGGGCAAGCTCGGCCAGCACGGCGTCGCCGTTGAGGTGGCCGTAGGTGTCGTTGACCCGCTTGAAGTGGTCGAGGTCGATCATCATGAAGGCGATCGCGTTCCTGTGGCGGCGCGCCCGCTGCATCTCCTGCAGGAATCGCTGCGCGAGGGCGCGGCGGTTGGGCAGCTTTGTCAGCTCGTCGGTGAGAGCGTTCTCCTCCTGGGCCTGGAACAGCTGCGCATGACGGATGGCGATCGCGGCCTGGGACGCGACACCGTTGAGGAGGTCGGCCTGGTCCTCGTTCAGCTCTCGCCACGCGTTCAGGTACAGCTCCATGGCCCCCATCAGCTGGCCGGAGCGCTGGATGGGCACCACCAGCGCGTGCTGGGGATGGCCGCCCAGCTCCAGGCCGGGCGCAGTGTGTTCGTCGAGCTTGACGACCAGGGGCCGCATGGCGCCGATCGCCGAGCTGAGCGGCTCTTCGTCGATCTCGCGCAGCCCTCCGCGAGCTCGAGGCGACAGGTTGTAAGAGGCCTCGCGGTACATCTCCGCCTTGCCGGCCCGGACGAGGTACATGGCTCCGGCGACCGCACCCATGATCCGGCCGGCGTGAGTCAGGGCGACGTTCAGCACCTCTTCCAGGGCGAGCGACGAGTTGACCGCCGACGCGATGGCCAGCAGCAAGGCTGCCCGGTCGCGGGCCCCGCTGGCGTCGCTGAGCGCCGCCTCCAGCTCACGCGCGGTGCCGTGCCGCCGCATCAGCGAGACGGTCATCAGGACGAGCGTGACGACCAGCAGTACAAGAACGACGAGCAAGATCGCCGCGAAATCCAATGTGCCTCCCGGGGGTCTCTGAGGTTGCCATAGGTTAACGCTGGGACCCTGGAATCGGTTCTCTGGCTATACTCGGGCCGAACTGGAGCCGCTCTCATTTGACGACCTTCCCCTTGGCGGCGAGTGGACGACCCGCCGTCGCACCGTCACCGAAGCCGAGATAGCGCTTTTCGCCGGCGTTGCCGGCGATTTCTCTCCGTTGACGATCGAGGCGGGCCGAGACGGACCGCGCGCCGCTCCACCGGCCCTGGTCGTGGCGATGGCGGTTGGCCTCGGGTCGATGGACATGCCTGTGCCTTCGGTCGCCGAGTGGGATTGGCTGAACTGGAGGTTCCCGCGCTCGATCCGAGCCGGAGACACGATCTACGCGCGGTGGACGCTCACGCAGAAGCGCCCGCCGCGCGGCGGCGCCCCATCCGCGGTCGTCGTCTGGAGGGTCGACGTCCACACCACCGACGGGGCACTGTGCGCCGAGGGAGAGGTGGGAGCCAAGGTCAAGCGCGACGCCGCGGCCGCGCAGCAGCGCGGCGCCGACCAAGCGCCGGCCGGGTCGGGAACGCCTCGCCGCCGCCGCAGGCGCTCCCGAGCCAACGGAACCGCGGTCCCGGAACCACCTGCGATCGCGGCCCCGCCCGCTGCCAGCGCCAAGCCCGAGCGAGCCTCGGGACCCGCGCGCAGAAGGCGCCGGCGGCGCTCGTCGGGATCGCCCGCCCGCGAAGAGGAGCACGAGCCGCGGGCTGCACACACCCTGGAGACGGCGGCGCCACCGGCCGCCCCCTCACCGCCGCCAGCGAGCTCATCGTCGACACGCTCGAGCCGGCGGGGCATCGGCGGCGTCCTCCGCCGCCTCCGTGGCGATTCCTAGGCCGGGACCTCCAGGGCCTCGAGGTACTCGATCACCCGGCGCGTGAGCTGGGTCGGGGTCGACGCCCCGCTGGTGACGCCCACCCTGCGCAC
>DASWDZ010000169.1:0-8987 GCA_036395015.1 Candidatus Dormiibacterota bacterium
GGCGACTCGGGATGCCACGCGACCACGCGGTCGAGCTGCAATCGCCCCGGACCGGCCAAACCCGACCAGGCCCCCACGACCTGGCCGTCGAACAGGGCCACGACCTCCGCCTCGCCGTCGCCGGCGAGCCCGAAATCGACGGCGCCGGCGACAAGGTCGGGCTTCAGGTCCAGCCGGTGGATGCGACGTTCCGGCACCGGCTCGAGCCAGACCGGCTGCCAGATCCCGGTGGTCGCCGTGTAGAAGATGCCCTCCGGCGACTCGGTCCAGAACTGCTTGCCGCGCGGCAGCGTCTTGTCGGCGAGCGGGTCTTCGGCGCGGACGACCACCACGTTGCCAGCCGGCCGGACCGCCCCCGTGATGTCCGCGCCGAACGGCGAGTGTCCGCCTTCGTGGCGCGCAACCTCGACCTCGTTGACCCAGACCGTCGCGCGGTAGTCCACCGCCCCAAACCGGAGGAAGAGTCGCTCCGCGCTGGGGGCGTCGAAGCGGCGGCGGTACCAGACGACGTCGCCGACCCTGGCCCCGATGCCCGACAGCTGCGACTCGGGGCAGAAGGGAACGACGATCGTGCGGTCGAAGACCGGCTCGGACCCGGCGCCGAACTCCCACTCGCCGTTCAGGCTCTGCCACTCCGCCCGCCGGAGGTTCGGCCGCGGGTACTCGGGTCGGGGTCCCATGGCGCCTCCAGATCCACGCGTCGAAGAGAATTAGGCGAACGTTCGCTTTCCGCGCAATAATAGCCTCCAGCGTGAGGGTCCGCAGGCACGCGAGGCACGTCTCGGTCAAGGATGTGGCAGCCCGCTCGGGGGTCAGCTTCCAGACCACGAGCAAAGTCCTCAACGGCAAAGGGTCGGTCTCCGAGGCGACCCGGGCCCGGATCCTCCAGGTGGCCAGCGACCTCGGTTACGTGCCCAACCTGCAGGCCCGCAGCCTGGTCATGCAGCGCACCCAAACCATCGGCCTCATCGCGGGCGATCTCAGCGACCGCAATCTCAGTCGCGCCATCGTCGGCGCCGAACGAGAGGCGCGGCGCCAGGGCTACGGCGTGATGATCACGAGCCTCGAACCGGAGGGCTCAGGGACCGAGTACGCGCTGCCGGCCATGATGGAGCGCCGCGTCGACGGGATACTTCTGGTCGCGCCCCAGATGGAGGAGGACGTCGGTCTCGCCCACGTGCTCGACCCGACCCTGCCGGTCGTCAGTCTTCACCAGGTGGCGGGCGACGCGGTGGCCACGGTCACAGCGGACGATGAGATGGCGGGCTACCTGGCAGCGAAGCACCTCCTCGACAGGCGGCACCAAGTCCTCGCCACGGTGACCGGGCCGCGAGCCAGGAGGTCGACGCAGGACCGCATGCGTGGATTCGAGCGAGCCCTGTCCGAGAAGAACGTTCACTCCGCGGCCGGCCTAGCCGAAGATGGCCGCCTGGAGCTGCGCGCATCTGAGGCCGCGACGGTGCGGCTCCTGGAGCGGAATCCAGGAATCACGGCGCTCTTCGCGCACAGCGACGTGATGGCGATCGGCGCGCTGCGCGCGCTCGTGTCGATGGGCAGGGCCGTCCCGAGAAACTGCTCCGTCGTCGGCTGCGACGACATCGACAGCGCGGCGTACACCAGCCCGCCGCTGACCACGATCCACATGCCCTTTTACGAGACGGGAGCGGAAGCGATGCGCCTCCTGCTCGAGATGATCAGGACCGGGTCGCTCGCTCCGAAGAAGGTGCTGCTTCCGGTGCGTCTGATCGAGAGGTCGTCGACCGCAATCGCCTCCAGCACTTTTTGAGACACAGGTCGCGGTTTGTCGTTTTAAGAGGGGTGCAACGACGCATCGGTCACGCATCATTGACGCCCGTGAGCGCGCTCCGGATTCTGCAGGTCGGACTGGGCGCTCACGGCCGTAACTGGGCCCGGCGCGTCACTCCCGACGCGCCCGAGGTCGAGGTCGCCGGCTACGTCGACACCGATCCCTACTCGCTCGAGATCGCTCGCCAGGAGATCGGAGGCCCCCCGACGATGTACTTCGAGTCGCTCAAAGAGGCGATCACGGCGACCGCGCCCGAGGCGGTGCTCAACACGACGGCGCTGCCCGGCCACGTCCCCGTGACACGGACGGCCCTGGACGCCGGGCTCCACGTCCTGCTCGAGAAGCCGTTTGCGCCGACCCTGGGTGCCGCGCACGAGCTGGTCGACGTGGCGGCCAGGGCCGGTCTGGTCCTGATGATCAGCCAGAACTACCGCTACTTCCCCGCGCCGCGCGCCCTCGCCGAGATCGTCAGGGAGGGGCGCCTGGGCAAGCTGCACGAGGTTTCGATCGACTTCCGCCGCTACTCGACGGCCGGGCCCAATGGCCGCGGAAGGCATCACCTCGAGGACCAGCCGCTTCTCGTCGACATGTCGATCCACCACTTCGACCTCCTCCGGTTGATCCTCGGTACGGAGCCGCTGCGCATCTACTGCGAGGCCTGGAACCCCAGGTGGAGCGACTTCAGCGGTCCGTCCGTGACGGTGGCCTCGATCGCTTTCGACGGCGTCGTCGTCAGCTACCGGGGCAGCTGGGTCACAGCCGGCCGGCTGACGCCCTGGGCGGGCGAGTGGCACCTCGAGTTCGAGCACGCAGAGGTGGTCTGGGAGAGCGGCGACGACGACAGGCAGCACGACCGGGTCCTCATCCGGCCTCGCAAGGGCCGCGCGCGGTCGGTCCACCTGCCGCAGATGGAGCGCACCGGGCCCCTTGGCACGCTGAGCGAGTTCGCTCGCGCGGTGCGCACCGGTCGCGAGCCGGAGACATCCGGCCGGAACAACCTCGGCACCATCGCTTTCGTCGCCGCGGCCGTGGAATCGGCTACGGTGCACGAGCCAGTGTCCATCTACCGAACAGGCGAAGCGCTTCCTGTCTGAACCCGGCCGAACGCGGGTGACCGTCTGGACCGAGCACGTCCACGAGGGACGTGACCCCTCGGTGAGGAAGATCTACCCCGACGGCATGCACGCGCCGATCGTCGACGGCTTGCGACGTCAGCTGGGCGACTCGGTCACCGTCCGGGTGGCCATGCTCGAGGAGCCAGAGCACGGGCTGAGCGAGGCCGCGCTCGCCGAGACTGACGTCCTCACGTGGTGGGGACACGTGGCGCACGACAAGGTCGCCGACGAAGTGGTGGAGCGCGTGCACGCGCGCGTGCTCGACGGCATGGGCATCGTCGTCCTCCACTCCGGCCACTACTCGAAGATCTTCCGCAAGCTCATGGGCACCACGTGCTCGCTTCGCTGGCGGTCGGACCCAGGTGGCGAACGAGAGGTGATCTGGACAGTCAACCCCTCGCACCCGATCGCCGCCGGCCTGCCGCAGCCGATCGTGATCCCACATGACGAGATGTACGGCGAGTTCTTCGACATCCCCCCACCAGACGAGCTGGTCTTCATCACCTCGTTCGACGGTGGCGAGGTGTTTCGAAGCGGCTGCTGCTGGTACCGCGGCATCGGCCGGGTCGCGTACTTCAGCCCCGGCGACCAGGAGTTCCCCGTCTATCACCAGCCCGAGGTCCAGCGTGTGATCGCCAACTGCGTGGCCTGGTGCGGCGGCGCGACGAAGGCGAACGACCTGCCCTCAGCACGGCAGGGCCGCTCCCCGCGAAACTGGTATATGTGAAGCCGTTCGGCGAGATCGGCGCCGCGGTCGTCGGTACGGGGTTCATCGGCGCGGTCCACGTGGAAGCCTTGCGCCGGCTGGGTGTCCAGGTGCACGGCGTGGTCGGCTCTTCGCGCGAGCGAGCGGCCGGCCGCTCGAGTGAGCTCGGCCTACCACCCGCCTACGACAGCTTCCAGGCGATGCTGGACGACCGGCGGGTCGAGGTCGTCCACGTGACGTCACCCAACCACCTGCACCACGAGCACGCGAAGGCGGCGCTCGAGGCGGGCAAGCACGTCGTCTGCGAGAAGCCCCTGGCGATGACGCCGGGCGAATCGGCCGACCTCTTGCGCGTGGCGGAGCACAGCGGCCGCGTCCACGCGACCAACTTCAACATTCGCTTCTACCCCGTTTGCCAGCACGTCCACGGGATGATCCAGAAGGGCGAGCTTGGCGACATCCGACTCGTATCCGGTCGCTACCTGCAGGACTGGCTGCTGCTGGAGACGGACTGGAACTGGCGCCTCGAGCCCGAGCGCGGCGGCGAGCTGCGAGCGGTGGCCGATATCGGCTCGCACTGGATGGACCTCACGACCTTCCTCGTCGGCAAGAGGATCGTGGCCGTGATGGCGGACCTGGCGACGTTCATCAAGAAGAGGCGCCAGCCCGCCGGCCCGGTCGAGACGTTTGGCGGGAGCGGCCGAGGCGTGGAGACCGTGGAGCGCGACATCAGCACCGAGGACTGCGCGACGATCCTGCTTCGTTACGAGGACGGCGCGCGCGGTTCCGTCACCGTCTCCCAGATCAGCCCCGGCCGCAAGAACTCGCTCGTGTTCGAGATCGACGGGGCGAGTTCATCGGCCTCGTGGGACTCCGAGCGCCCGGACGAGCTGTGGATCGGCCACCGCGGCCGCACGAACGAGATCCTGCTGCGCGATCCCGCGCTCCTCAACGACGAAGGGCGTCGAGCCGCGAGCCTGCCTGGCGGCCACGCCGAGGGATTCGCCGACACCTTTCGGGTTCTCTATGCCGCCGTGTACACCGCCGTCGCCGACGGACGTCCGGGCCGCGGCTATCCCACCTTCGCGGACGGCCACGACGAGATGCTCGTCTGCGACGCGGTCGCGCGCAGCTCGCGCGACCAGCGCTGGGTCGAAGTCGAGCGCTCGGTGAGGGCGGCGGCGAGATGAAGCTCGGCCTGCTGACCGCGGCCTTCCCCGACCTCGGCCTCGAGGAGGTCGCGTCCTGGGCGCACGACAACGGGTTCGAGGCGCTGGAGATCGCGTGCTGGCCGTCGAGCGGCAGCGAGCACCGCCGTTACGCAGGGGTCGCCCACATCGACGTCCATGACTTCAACCCGAAGTCCGTGCGCAAGATGCTGGATCGCTACGGCCTGGAGATCTCCTCGCTCGCCTACTACCCGAACAACCTCGACCCCGACAAGGAGGCGCGCCAGGCGGCGAACGATCATCTGCGCAGGGTCGTCGAGGCGGCAGAGCGCCTCGAGGTGGAGACGGTCGGCACCTTCGTCGGCCGCGACCAGCGGCGCTCTGTGGCCGACAACCTCGAGGACTTCAAGCACGTGTGGCCGCCACTCGTGCGCTTTGCCCGCGAGCACAACGTCAAGATCGCGATCGAGAACTGCCCGATGATCTTCTCCGCGGACGAGTGGCCGGGCGGCCGCAACCTCGCGTACTCGCCGGCGCTTTGGCGCCAGATGTTCGAGATCATCCCTGACGAGAACTTCGGCCTGAACTTCGACCCCTCCCACCTGGTGTGGCAGTTCATCGACTACACGCGCGCGGTGCGCGAGTTCGCGGCCCGCATCTTCCACGTTCACGCGAAGGACATGGAGGTGGACCGCGACGGGCTGTACGACGAGGGCGTGATGTCGCTCGGCATGGGCTGGCAGGTGCCTCGCCTGCCGGGGCTGGGCGAGGTGCGGTGGGACCGCTTCCTCAGCGCGCTGTACGCGGTCGGCTACGACTGGGTCGTCTCCATCGAGCACGAAGACCGCGACTTCGAGGGCGAGCTCGAGCTCGTCCAGCGCGGGTTCCTCGTCGCCCGCAACGTGCTGCGTCCCCTCATCGTCTAGCCCTCGCGACAGTCCGGTAACTCTCGCGATAGTCCGGACTATCACGACATCGGCAGGTGGCGCGACCCGCGTTAGTCCGGACTATCGCGGATGACGGGCAGATTCGCGCGGACCTTACGAACTTCGGCGACCACGGATTTGGGCTGGCGAAGGTCGGCGGCCGTGAAGCGCAGGAGGTGATAGCCCGCATTCAGAAGGGCGTTGTGCCTCTTTAGGTCGGCGTCGAGACGGTCTTTGTGGCCAGCGCCGTCATACTCGATGGCCAGCCTTCGATCCGGGTAGTAGAGGTCTACGCGTCCGATGAACCTGCCGTTGCTATCGCAGAGCTCCGACTGGACTGAGGGACGGGGCAGCCGCCCTCTGATCAGATGGATCCGCAGGCGAGTCTCCATCGGCGATTCGGATCGGGGCTCAGCCAGCCGGACCGCACGCCGCAATCTCCTGATTCCCTTTGCCCCGGCGTGCGCCGCTACATGGCTCTCGAGTTCGGACAACTTGACGAGACCGGCGTGAATGGCCGCGTCAACTGCAACGACCGACTCCACAAGGTCAGCGCGGCTGCCAAGGTCGCAGACCGTCCGCATCGCGGATGTGGTGCGCAGCCCACGTTTGACGATCACGTCCGATTCGGGAAGCGCCGCCCTCCTGACCTTCACACCGGCTCGAGCTCGTAGAGGCACGTCACGCGGGACGGTCACCTCGACCAGTTCGCTCCATGAGCTGTCGAGTCCCAACAGCCAGGCGGCGGTCACGCCAGAGAATGCGTACCTTCTCGGCATGCGTAGTGAGACGGCGAGCAGCTTCAGCCTGACGTCTTGTGGCAACCCTGCCCACGCGTACTGGCCGTGGCTGGTCCGAGTCCAGTGCCTGGTTTGCAGGTCGCGCCAGCGCATGCCGGCCTCACGGGCCTCGGCGACCGTGAATGGAACCCGCCGTAACGTGACGTCGGGCAAAGCTCGGGCGCGCACGGTGGAGAGGATCTGCCCCAACCTTGCCGAACCACAACGCACCCTGTTAACGAGGCGCCCCAACCCGCGATAGTCCGGACTATCACGACATCGGCAGGTCGCGCGACCCGCGTTAGTCCGGACTATCGCGGCAAACGGGACGCGAGAAGAAAGGCGGCCGTCATCAGCATGGCGACGCCGAAGAGCACTGCCGGCACCCAGCCGACGCCCGCGCCGGCGATCACCACCCCGATCGCGCCCGGGCCGGCGGTGCCCCCGATCGACGCGGCGGGGAAAAGCCAGGATGTGGCGCGGGAGTCGCCCGGCCTGAGCCTGGCCAGCCACACGATGCCGGTCGGGAAGATCGGTGCAATGGCAAGCCCGGCCACGATGTAGGCCACCGGCGCCGCCGGCGGGTACGACGCGGCAAGCAGCGCGACCGTGGCCGCCACCGAGCCGGCCAGCACGATGACCGACTCGGGCACCGCTGCCGGAACCAGCGTGATCAGGAGCCGGCCGGTGACGATGGCCAGGAAGAACCCCGATGTGAGCGCCGCGGCGTTGTTGTAGGGAAGGCCGACCGACTGGAGGTGCGTCGTCATCCAGCCCCCGGTGCCGGTTTCGATCGCCACGTACAGGACGAAGGCGCAGATGAAGATGCCGACAAGCACGCCTGGGCGCGCGGGCGCGGCCGCGTCGACAGGCAGGCGTCCAGCGATGCCAGTCGTCCCCACGAGGAGAAGGAGCCAGACTGCCGCGGCGACGAGGAACAGGGTGGAGAAGTGTTCCCCCGCGAACGAGGCGACCACGATCGGGCCGACCACCGCCCCCGCCGAGAAGCAGCTGTTCAGTGCGTTGAGAAGCGCGGCGCGGCGGCGGCCCTCGCTGTGCGCGACCAGCTGGTTCAGGCCGAGCACAAGCACGCCAAAGCCGAAGCCGATCACGAAAACCGCGGCGAGAAAGAAAGGCCAGATGAAGGCCACGGCGGCAGCCGCGCATCCCACGCCGACGATCACGATCGCCGCCACCACCGTCGACCGGGCGGGGAACCGGGCGAACGTCTGCATCGCGAGCAGGACTCCAGGCAGCGAGCCCGCGAAGTGAACGCTGATGATGGAGCCGGCGACCGGGAGGCTGACGCCGAAGCGGCGGGTCAGGTGCACGAGCAGCGGGCCGTACCCGCCGAGCACGATGCCCATCAGCAGGAAGATCGCGGCCATGGCCACGATCGCCCGCGTCGTCAGGACGAGCGGTCCGCGACGAAGGTCAGTCGTCAGCTTGCATCGCCAGTCGGTAGTGAGGCGAAGGCACCGGGCCTTTCAGCAGCGGATCGTCCGTCTCGCGCATCCAGCTCCACAGCCGCTCCCTCAGCCCGGACTCGACCTCGCGCAGGTCATCGCGGCCAGCCAGGTTTTGCTGCTCGAGGGGATCGGCCTCCAGGTCGTAGAGCTCCACGACCGAAGGACGGTCGGTCGAGTAGCGCGACGGGTCGGCCCGGAAGGTGGCGCCGGCCTGGATGTCGCCCGGCACCTCGACTGCAAACGCTGTCTCGAAGTTGCGGATGTACTTGTGCCGGCGCGTGCGGACGCATCGCATGGGGTCGTAGTAGCTGTGGAAGGTCTTCTCCCCAAAGATGGCGTCCCGCTCCGGACCGCTCTGCAAGAGCGAGCGTCCCTGGACGCCTTCCGGAACGTCGACCCCGGCGGCCTGCAGGAGCGTCGGCAGGACGTCGATGTTGCTGACCAGGTCGCGCCGCAAGCCATGCAGTTCCCCGCCCGGCCAGCGGAAGATGAGCGCGACCTCGAGGCCGGGATCGTAGAGAGTGCACTTCGCACGCGGCATGGCCAGGCCGTGGTCGGTGGTGAACACGACGACGGCGTCGCCGGACCTGCCTGCTTTCTCCAGCGCCGCCAGGATGCGCCCAGTGGCCGCATCCATCTGCGCGATCGCCACGCGCAGCGCCGCCAGCTCGGCGCGAGCTTCCGGGATGTCGGGCAGGAACGGGGGAACCTCGCGTGACGCGCCGGCGGGCGCACTGGGGTACGGGCGATGCGTCTCGTCGAAGTTGATCTCGATGTAGAGGCGGGCGTCCCGCCGCAAGACGTCCTCGACGTCGTCCACGCCCGCATGCATGGTGGTGAAGCCAAGCCGCTCAGGGTGGAGCGAGACGTGCTGTCCGCCGAAGAGGTGGGACTCGAAGCCGGCGCCGCTGAACATCGCCGCCGCGTGCGGCACCTCGAGCTCCCAGTCGAAGCCGTGGTGCGCCAGCCCCAGCACGCCGTTGTTGTGCGGGTAGCGGCCGGTGGCAAGGCTGGCC
>DASWDZ010000170.1:0-25713 GCA_036395015.1 Candidatus Dormiibacterota bacterium
CGCCTGAATCGCCGATTCCCAGCGTTAAGGTTGACGCCGCCGAGATGTCCGCCCCGCCCAAACGCCTCGAAACAGCCTCCGAGCCGCCACCGATCGTCCTCAAGGAGGTCTACGACCTCCGGTTCGACGAGAAGGACCGCGCGGCCAAGGACGCGATCTGGAGGGAGCTCGGAAGGTTTTTTCAGCGCTACGTCAAGTCGGGGGCCCGGGTCATCGACATCGCCTGCGACGCCGGCTACTTCATCCGCAACATCAAGGCTCGCGAGCGGTGGGCGACCGACATCCGTGCGGTCGAGTCGGCGCTTGGGGACGATATCCACTTCGTCCGCGCCAGCGGACTCGACCTGGCCGATGTCGTGCCGAACGATTACTTCGACCTCGCCTTCTTCAGCAACTACCTGGAGCACCTGCCGTCGACGGAGGCCGTGCTCCAGCAGCTGCGCGTAGCGTTCGCGCTGCTCAAGCCGGGCGGTCGCCTTCTGATCCTGCAGCCCAACATCCGCCTGGTGGGCGGCTCGTACTGGGACTTCATCGACCATCAGACAGCCCTCACCGAGAAGAGCCTGGCCGAGGCGGCGCGCATGGCCGGCTTCGAGACGAAGCAGGTCATCGCGCGCTTCCTGCCGTACACGACCAAGAGCCGGCTGCCCCAGGGCCCTGCCTTCGTCCGCGCCTACCTTGCGTTTCCGCCCGCCTGGCTGATCTTCGGCAAGCAAACGCTCTACGTGGGCGAGAAACCGGCCAACGGCTGAGGCGATGACCCGGCGACCTCCGCTCGCCCTGGCCGCGGCCGCTGTCGCCGCAGGTTGGGGTGCGCTCTACAGCATCGGCCGCTGGACGGTCGAGTACGTGACGGTGCCCATCCACGACGACGTCCGCTACGACTACGTGGCCGCGCAAGCAGGCCTTCGCTACGGGTGGTCGAAGATCTACAACCTCGACATCCTGCGCGGGCTGTCCGCGGGCTTCCCCGCCCCCCAGAACACCATCCATCCGGGCGGCACGTTCATCAATCCGCCGCTGCTCGCCTGGTTGTGGACGCCGCTGGTCGTATTTCCTGAGCCGGTCGCCTATCTGATCTGGACTCTGCTCAGCCTCGGCGCGCTGGTCTGGGCCTGGTACCTGGCGGCGCCCTTCAACGGCGTTGCGAAGCTCGCTCTGCTGCTGGCCGGGCTCGCGTTGTGGCCAGTGATGGAGGCGTTCTACTTCGGCCAGCCGACGATGTTCGTGCTTGCGCTCGTCGCCACCGCATGGTGGCTGATGCGTCGCGACCACGTGATCTGGGCGGGCATCGCTCTTGCCTTCGCGACCACGCTCAAGCCGCAGGTCGTGATCATGATCCCGGCCTGCCTGCTTGTCGCGGGGCAGGTGCGACCGCTGGTCGCGTACGCGGCAAGCGGAGCCGTGATCGCCGCCGTCAGCGCATTGAGCCTGGGACCGTCGGGACTGAACGACTTCTGGCAGACGTTGAAGTGGATCCAGACCGACGCGGGCCACTCATTTTTCACGGTGGCCTATCTGTTCGGGATGGACAGCCCCCTCACGTACGCGGTGCTCGCCGTGTCGGGTATCGCGTGCCTGTTCGTCGCCTGGAGGCGGCGCGACGACCTGGACGTCGTCTTCGCCACCGGGCTGCTTGGCTCACTCATGGTGTCCTTTCACCTGCATCAACCCGACTACAGCAACCTTCTGCTCGCGGGGTGGCTCGTGCTGCGCGGGACGCCGTCGCTCGCCCACAAGGCATGGCTGGCCGTCGGTTTGATCACCATGCAGGTGCTCACCATGGGGCAGCCCGCCCCTCAGCTCATCTGGGACTTGGTGTGGCTCGCGATCCTCGGCTTCGGTCAGACCTTGCCGGTCTCGCTCTCGATGCCAAGGATGCTCATGAAGAAGGACGCGAAGACGGTCTGAGTTCCCAGCGCCGTCAGCACGACGGCCGGGATGACCTGGCGCATGGTGACATCGGGGTCGAGGTTGCCGAAACCGGTCGCCGACCAGCTCGCGATGGCGATCACGAGCGTGAGCAGACCGGCGAGGGCAAGCAGCGCACCCACGCCGACGCCGACCTCGAGCATGACGTAGCGAAACATCCGCTGCAACGTCGGGTGCGGCGGATGGAAACCGACTCGGATGGCAAAGAACTTCGTGAAGATGGCGAACAGCACGAGCTGATAGCCGAGCAGGGCGAGGAACCCCGCCACCAGCAGCGTGTGAATGTCGAGACGCACGCCTCCGACCCGCAGCGGTCCGGGCAGCAACGCAAGCGAAAGCACCACGCCGGCCGCGAACAGGATCAGTCCCGGATAGAGGAAGAGCCACCGCGGGCTGAACAGCAGCATGAAGCGAAGGTGGCGCCAGCCGTCGCGCCACGTCCGCAGGTGGGGCGGTCGCGAGCGGCCATCGGGGCTCAGCGTGACCGGAACCTCTGTGATTCGCATCCGCTGCAGGGACGCCTTGATCACCATCTCGCTCGCGAACTCCATGCCGGTCGCCTGCAGGTGGAGCTTTTCGTACATGTCCTTGCGAAAGCCGCGCAGTCCGCAGTGCATGTCGCCCACCACCGTGTGAAAGAACAACTTGCCGATCGCTGTCAGCACTGGGTTGCCAATCCAGCGATGCGACCAAACCATGGCGCCCGGCTTGATGGTGCCCTGGAAGCGATTGCCCATCACGAGGTCATAGCCCTCGCGCAACCGGTCGACGAGCGGACTGATGGCTGTGAAGTCGTAGCTGTCGTCGGCGTCGCCCATGATCACGTACTCGCCGCGCGCGGCCTCGATGCCGCCGATCAGCGCGCTGCCGTAGCCCTTGCGGCTTACGTCCACCACGCGCACACCCAGCTCGCGCGCAACCCCCTGCGAGCCGTCAGTGCTGCCGTTGTCGGCGACGATGATCTCTGCCGCCAGGTCGGCCTTGGCGATCGCGCTTTGCGCCTTCTTGATGCAGATGGCGAGCGTCTCCACCTCGTTCAGGCACGGCATGACGATGGAGACCTCGACCGCGGTTGGTGTCTGGCGATCGCCCCTCGTGCGCGTGTTCTGCGCGACGCTCATGGTTCGGTGCAGCAGCGTAACCGTTCGGAGGGGAAACCCTGCCGGGTTTCCCCTACGCTGGGCCGCTCAACGGCGCCTGGCGGTCATCACACCACCATCCGCATTCGCGCCGGGTTCGCGGCCCGAACCCCTTCCGGAAAGGTTGGATTCTCATCAATGCCCTGACGACAAGCAACGTCTGGCGTCGACAGGTTGCGTGCGTTGCGACCGGGGCATAGCCCGGTCGCCAAGGCGAAGTTACCCCTTCGCAGGGGTTTCCCCTCCGAGAAAAGAAGTGACCCCGACGGATCGCCTCTCCGGAGCGGGTACACGGCCTTGCGGCCCTGTTCCTGCCCCCTCGCACGTTTCCCTCGGGGCCGTCGAGAAATGTAAGGGCCACCGGTCCGGCTTGCAAGGCCGAAAGTCAGTTCGCCGCCAACCCATGAGTTGTTGCCGGGCTTGCGCCGATGCCGCATCTGGCCCCAGAGTTGTTGGCCGGGGATGATCATCCAGAGTCCCGACTTTCAACGCCTCGCGCGCGACGTTGCCGGCCAGGTCGTGCTGCCTGGCGACCAGGACTACGACTCGGCACGGCGGGTGTGGAACGGGATGATCGACAAGCGACCGCATGCTGTCGTTCGGGCTTCCAGTCCTGACGATGTCGCCGCCGCGATTGCCTTCGCGACCGGCAAGGGGTTCCCGGTTGCGGTCAGAGGAGGCGGGCACAACATCGCGGGCAACGCAACCTGCGACAACGGGCTCGTGATCGACCTGTCCCTGATGAAAAGCATCGAGGTCGATCGGGACGGACGTCGCGTCCGCGCCGGCGGCGGCGTTCTGTGGGGCGAATTCGACGCCGCGACGCAGGAAGTCGGACTCGCCACCAACGGCGGGCTGGTGCCCTCGACCGGGGTCGCCGGCTTCACCCTGGGCGGCGGCCTCGGCCACCTCATGCGAAGCTGCGGACTGGCCTGCGACAACCTGGTGTCGGCGGATGTGGTCACGGCCGATGGCCGAATTGTCACCGCCAGTGCCGAGCAGAACGAGGACCTCTTCTGGGCGATCCGCGGCGGCGGGGGGAACTTCGGGGTCGTCACAACGTTTGAATTTCAGCTCCACGAAGTCGGTCCAATCCTGCTCGGCGGGCGCTTGATCCACCGGTTGGCTGACGCCCCTGACGTCCTGCGGTTCTATCGCGAATTCATGGCCGAAGCGCCGGACAGCCTGATCGTCTACGCGGGTCTGTCAACGAGCCCCGAGGGCGAGCCGCGCCTGGGTATGCGTCCTGTCTTCAACGGCCCGATCAAAGAGGGACAGGAGCTGCTCGAGCCGCTTCGGCGTTATGGCTCGCCGGCCGTCGACGATATCGAGCCTCGCCCGTACGTCGAGATTCAGAAGATCGTCGAGCCGATGTTCCCACCAGGCCGCCTCCACTACTGGAAGGCAAATTTTGCGGACGCCTTGAGCGACGAGCTGATCGACATCCTGGTCGCGGCCTACAGACGCGCTCCGTCGCCGTACTCCAACATCGCCCTCGAGCCGATGGGTGGAGCCATCGCCCGCGTACCTGAGACCGCGACCGCCTTCCACCATCGCCGCCACGGTTACAGCATCTTGCTGCTCGGCGGCTGGCTGCGCCCCGAGGACAATGACGCCAACGTCGCGTGGGTGCGGGAGCTCTGGGAGGTGACTCGGCCTTTCGCATCGAGCGACGTCTACGTGAACTACCTGGGCACGGAGGGCGACGCGAGGGTTCGGGAGGCTTACGGTCCGAACCATCCTCGACTGTCCGAGATCAAGCGGAAGTACGACCCTCACAACTTCTTCCGGCTCAACCAGAACATCGAGCCTGCGCCGGCATGCTGAACCTGGAAGAAGCGCAGGACATCATCCGGCGCGCGCAGACGAAAGCGACCGAGCTGGGGATTCGCGTCACGGTCGCCGTGGTGGACCAGGGCGGACTGCTGGTCGCCGTCGCCCGCATGGACGGGGCGCCGCCGATCTCACCCCAGGTGGCCGAGGCCAAGGCTGTGGGCGCCGCGATGCTGCATCGCGACGGGGCCTCGCTGGCGGAGCTGGCGAAGGACCGGCCCGGGTTCTTCAGCGTCGCCGACCGGCTCGTGCGCGTACCGATCGTGCCCGGGCTCGGCTCGGTCCTGATCAAGCGCGGAAGTGAGGTTATCGGCGCCGTGGGCGTCAGCGGTGGGCGTCCAGAGCAGGACCTGGAGTGCGCGGAGGCGGGCGTCAGCGCAGTTTGATCGACCTCAGGGGCTCGTAGACAGAGCCCGCTCGGCCCAACCGGCTCCGATAGAGGATCAGCTCGGCGGCGCGCCAGCCTGCGGTGCGCGGCGCGTCCGGGAGCTCCGGCAGCGCCGTCCCGTCGCGAGGTCGAGCCCGGGCCAGGGTCAGGTGTGGGTGGTAGGCACGCGCCTCCCCTTCGAGGCCTGCCCGCTGACACTCGGCCTCGACCGCGGCCGCCAGGGCCCCTGACTCTTTCTCGCCGGACCTCAGCCCGAGCCAGACCACCCGCGCGAGCCGGCCGCGTTTGAAGGCGCCCACCTCGCCCAGCGCGAGCTCGAACCCAGGCAGATCCGCGCCGGTGAGCCGGTCGGCAATCTCCTCGGCCACCGCCACCTCCAGGTGCCCGAGGAAGCGGACAGTCAGGTGCAGGTTGGCCGCAGGTGTCCAGCGGAACTGCGGCGCGCGTCGCGTGCACTCCTCCAGGTATCGGCCCAGCTCGTCGCGCTGCTCATCGGGCAGCGGCAGTCCGAAGAACGCGCGGACGTTCAGCGCCCGAGGCGGGTCGCTATCGCGGACTTCTTCTGCCAGTTGACCGGCGCCCACGAGCTGGGCGCAGTCGGGCGCCAGCCGAAATGCGTGCTGACCGAGTCGATGCCGTCGGCCAGGTTGTCGACCTGGATCATGTGCACCTCGTCCGGGGTGATCTTCGGGTCTTTCATCACTGCCTCCATGGCGGCCGCTGGTATGGCAAGCAGCGGCACCGGCAGCTTGAGCTTGGCCTTCTTGATCTTGCGAGCCTGCAGGAACCAGTCGAAGACGGTCTCGTAGCTGACGACCTCCGGCCCCCCGAGCTCGAGGATGTGGCCGAGCAGCTCCGGCTTGGCGATCGCCTCGACGATGCACCGCGCCGCATCTTCGCGAAGGATCGGCTGCAGCTTGGCCTGCCCGCTGCCGGGGATGATCGCGAACGGCCCGACGATGGCCCGCTCGAAGTCGCTAAGGATGCCGCCCTCCTCGGCGAGGACGAACGAGAATCGCAGGATGGTGCCCGCGACGCCGGTTTTGGCCAGCTCCTGCTCGCCCATCCAGCGCGACGTGTAGTACTTGTAGTGCGGGTCGAGCCTGGCGCCGATCGCGCTGACGAACACAACGGAACGCACACCCGCGGCCATCGCCGCCTCCCCGACGATCCGGGGCCCATCGACGTTCACGGCCAGGTAGGACTGGGGCCGGTTCCGCCGGACAGCGATCAGGTCGATGATGTGCTCGACCCCCTGCGAGGCCTGAACGACCGTGTTCGGATCGAGCGCGTCGCCGACCACGACCTGGGCGCCGCGGACCTTGAACGCGGCCGCCTTCATCGGGTCGCGGACGAGAACGCGGAGCTGGTGGCCGACGTCGAGGATCTTGTGCGCCACGCCGCGGCCAACAAAGCCCGTCGAACCCAGGAGGAGGATCCTCGCCACGGCTGAGAATCGTAGCCGAGGCATACTGACGCCCAGTGGCCGGCGTTACGTCGAGCGGCTTCGTCCTCGGGATTTTCGCCTTCCTGCTCGGCGTCGCCGCCATCTTCGCCGCGATTCGCCGACGCCGCGGGCGCGATCGCTACCCCGAGACCTACGCCGCCAGCGGTGGGGTCTTCTACACGGCCGTCCAGATGGGCTGCGGCGCGGTCCTGCTGCTGGGTGGGCTGGGCTTGATGGTCCTGGCGCTCGTTTTCAAACGCTGATTGGATGACTTTCACCTCTCCACTTGCTGGGGAGGTCGGCGGCGAAGCCGCCGGGTGGGGACCGATCCCTAAATCACATTCCGCTCGGCCACCAGTGATCCCTTCGCAAAGCGCGTAAACGCGAACGGGCTGATGTCGATCTCGGAGCGCTGATCCAGCAGCAGCTGGGTCAGCAGCAGGGCAGCTGCGGGCGCCTGCATGAACCCGTGGCCGCTGAACCCCGCCGCGCACCAGAATCCCTCGACCTCGGGCACCGGCCCCAGGATCGCCTGGTGGTCGGGGGTCGTTTCGTACAGGCCCGCCCACGCGGTCTTGATCCCCGCCGCCGCCAGCGCCGGGGCGCGCCGCTCCGCCTGCGCGAACATCTTCTCCAGGAACTCCCAGCTCACGTCGGTGGTGAACCCCGGAGGCTCCGACCGATCGCTCATCCCGATCAGGACTCCGTCACCTTCGGGATGGAAGTAGAGCGAGGTCTGGAAATCCACCGTCATGGGGTTGCTGCGGGGAACCGCTTCGAAGGTGCCGGTGACGGCGATGTGGCGGCGATACGGAAGGACCGGGATCTCCAGCCCCGCCATGCGGCCGATCGACGCCGACCACGCGCCGGCGCAGTTGAACACCAGGCGGGTCGAGATCTGTCCCTCCGGGGTGCGGACGCCCTGGACCCGGCCGCCGGCGATATCCACGCCGACGACCTCGACCCCTTCCTTCAACCGGGCGCCCAGGCGACGGGCCGCCGACGCGTAACCCGAAGTTACGTCGGCCGGGCTCGCGATGCCGTCGCTCGAGCAGAACGTGCAGCCGAGGACGTCCTCCACGTTCAGCACCGGCACCATCCGCGCCGCCTCTGAGGGATCGACCCAGCGCGCCTCCGCCAGGCCGACGCCGTGCCACATCTCGACGTTGCGGCGGAAGTCCTCTATGTGCTGCGGCAGCGTAAGAACGAACAGGTACCCGATCTGGCGGAAGTCGGCTGGGTGGCCGGTCTCCTCTTCGAAGCTCTCGAACATGCGCACCGACATGCGCTGGAGGCGGACGTTGGCCTCCATCGAGAACTGCTGCCGCACGCCGCCCGCGCACTTGCCTGTCGACTGCGAGCCGAGGGTCTCCCGCTCGAGGACGATCACGTCGACGTTGCGCTTCGCGAGCTGGTAGGCGAGGGCGCAGCCCATGATGCCGCCGCCCGCGATGACTACGTCAGCGCTCTCCATGCACCTCGGAAAGCGCGGCTTCGCGAGCCGTTTTCACCAAGCCCCAGACCTCGAAGATCATCTTCAGCGCGGCGAACGTCGTGATGTCCCCGTGGTCAAAGGGCGGCGAGACCTCGACGACGTCGAGCCCGACCAGCCGCGAGCGTTCGGTCGCTCCGCGCAAGAGCTCGATCGCCTGCCGCGAGGACAGCCCGCCCGCAGACGGAATCTCGGTGCCTGGAGCAAACGCGGGATCGAGGACGTCGATATCGAAGGAAACGTGGACCTTCTGTCCGGCCAGTCGCGAAGCGATCTTGCGTGCGGCCGCTGCGAGGTCACGTGCGATCTCCGCCGCGGAAACCAGCAGCACGCCGTGGCCCGCGATGAACTCGAGCTCCTCCGGGTCGTAGTCGCGTCCTCCCGCGATCACGATCCTCGACGGTTCAATGCCTGAGGCCTCCAGCGCGCGCCGGAGCGCGCAGCCGCACGTCCAGTGCCCGCCGCGGGAAAAATCGCAGAGATCGGGGTGCGCGTCCACCCACAGCACCGACAGGCCGGGATGCCGGCGCACCTGCGCGGACAGCGTGGAGATCGCGGTGCAGTGGTCACCGCCGAGCACCGTCAGAAAGGCGTCCGGCGGCACAGCCGCCAGGCGCTGCATCGGCCCCATCCAGCCGGCCTCGATGTCATCGCCGGGGTCGAGGTCGCCGATGTCCTCGACTCGGAGCCCGGTCAACACATGGCCGTCCTCGGCCACGGGGGGCATCGCAGCCGATAGCTGGCGGATGCGTGGCGGCGCCAGCGCGGCGCCTCTCCGGTAGACGGCCGAGCCGTCGTACGCGATCCCCGCGACCACCACATCCGCCGGACTGCCGCCCCCGAGCCCGGCCCAGGGCTTCAGGCCGTCAAGGTTCATCAATTTCCCCTCCCCATTCGGGGAGGGCTAGGGAGGGGACGGTTTTCCGGCACCTTGAGGATGCTAAGCGACCCGATCACAAACCACAGGACGAATACTGCAAAGATGACGGGAAATCCGCCCGGCAGGCCCAGGATCCTGGGCCCCGCGTTGAACACGTCGAGCAGCGGCCCTCCGACGAACACGGCGATGATGCCTGCGCCCGCGGTGGCGATGTTGGAGAAGCCCATGTAGAGGCCACCCTGGTTGGCCGGGATGATGTCCTGGATGAAGGCCCAGTCGACCGAGAAGAAGACGCCGAGGCCGACGCCGATCACTAGCCCGGTCAGCGTCGCCTGGGCGGCCAGGTCAGGAAGCCTGAGCGCGTGAGCGAGCGGCTCCACCACCGCAGGCGGTACCCATTGGTAGTGGCTGAAGACCAGCACGAGCGTGCCTACCGCACCGCAGAGCCCCGACCCGAAGATGAGGGGCCGGCGGCCGATGCGGTCTGAGATGCGCGACGCCGGCCAGGTCACGAGGGCCGCGACCGCGATCGAGATCCCAAGCAGAGCGGAAGTCGCGGCGGCTGTGGCCCTGGGATCGTGGTGGAAGAAGACGTTGTCGAAATAGAAGAACGCAAAATTCTGCAGGCCGCCGAAGCCCATGAAGATCAGCAGGCGTGAAGCCATCAGCCACAAAAAGGCGCGGTGGCGCAGCGGCACGCCAAAGGTGGTGACCAGCAGCTGGCGGAGGCTGCGGTACTGAGCTTCGACGGCGGCCGCGCGGTCGGGAACGACGGTGACCGTCGCCAGCATCGTGGTCAGCAGGACGACTCCGATCGACGCGATCGCGGCGCCGCGGCCGAAGTCAGAGAGCAACAGCCCCGCCCCGATCGTTCCGCTGGCGATCCCGACCAGGTTGGCGACCCCGTAGTAGCCCGACGCTTCGCCGCGCTGCGGTTGTGGCACGACATCCGGGAGCAGCCCCTGGTAGGGCGCCTGCGCCGTGTTGGAGGCGAACTGGAGGAGGAAGTAGAAGACCACCAGCACCCAGTAGTTGCCCGCTAGCGCGATGCCGGTGAGGAACAAGAGGTCGCCTACCGTGCCCGCGAAGATGAATGGCTTGCGCCGACCCCAGCGGGTCACGGTGCGGTCGGAGACGCCTCCGATGATCGGTTGCCACACGACCGCCATCACGGTGCCGATCCCCTTGAGCAGGCTCGCGGCCGTGCCCTCGAGCTCGCGGCCGACGAGCTGGATGATCAGGTCGGGCAGGATCAGCGCGGTCAGGCTGTTCCACAGGTAGCCGATCGCGACCCAGTAGAGCGAGAGGACGACGAAGTCGAGCATCCGCAGCCGGCGTTCGGCGGTCGTCAGTCCGGCTGGTACGGCGGCAGCGATCTCTTGACCGGTCGGTCTTCGCGGTAGCCCAGGGCGTACTCGCCCTGGAGGATCGTGTGCACCTCCCGCGTGCCCTCGTAGATGATCGGGGCGCGCGCGTTGCGGAGGAACCGCTCGACCGGGTACTCGGCCGAGTATCCGTATGCGCCGTGCACCTCGACCGCGTCATGCGCCGCGTTGAATGCCGCGTCGGTCGCGTACTGCTTGGCCATCGAGACCTGGCGCGTGTGGCGCTTGCCCGTGTTCTTCATCCAGGCGACGTTGAAGTAGAGCAGGCGACAGATCTCATAGTCGCGCGACATCTTCGCGATCATCTGCTGCACGAGCTGGTAGCGGCCGATCTCCTGACCAAACGTCTTTCTCTCGCGCGCGTACTTCACGGAAGCGTCGAGGCACGCGCGCACGGTGCCGGTGGCGCCGGCGGCGACCGTGTAGCGGCCGTTGTCGAGGCAGCTCATCGCGATCTTGAAACCGTCGCCTTCGTCGCCGATGCGATCACTTTCCCCGACCTCAAGGTCGCTCATGAAGATCGACCCGACATCGCCGGCGCGAATGCCGAGGCGGTCCTCGATCGGCTCGGTTCGCAAGGCCTTGCCGCAGGCCTCGCGGTCGAGCATGAAGGCCGAGACCCCACGGGAGCCGGCCTTGGGGTCGGTCTTGGCGAACACGAGCAGGAAGTCGGCGGTGTCCGCGTCGGAGACCCACACCTTCTGGCCGTTGAGCACGTAGCGGTCACCGTGCCGCTTCGCGGTGGACTGCATGGAGGCGACGTCGGAGCCTGCGTTCGGCTCGGTCAGCCCGTAGCAGGCGAGCTTCTTGCCCGACGCCATGGGCACCAGCCACTGCTGCTTCTGTTCTTCAGTCGCCCACGTGTAGAGGCCCATGCCGACAAGGCCGACGTGCACCGACAGCACGGTGCGGTAGACGGTGTCCACGTACTCGAGCTCCTCGCAAACGAGGCCCAACGAGAGGTAGTCGAGGCCATAACCGCCGTAGCGCTGCGGGAAGCAGACGCCCGGCAGGCCGAGCGAGGACAGCTTGGCGAAGATCTCGGGGTCGTGGCGGCCGGCCCGATCGTTGGCGGCGATCTTGGGCGCGAACTCCCGCGCGCAGAAGTCGCGCACGGTCGCGACGAGCTGCTCCTGGTCGGAGGTCAGCGCCAGATCCAGCACGCGACTAAGTTACTTCGTCGGGCTCGGGCTCGGACACGCGACGGTCGGCGTGGGCCTGGGCGATGGCGACGCGGTCACCTTGGGACTTGCGGTCACCTTGGGGGTCGGCGAGGGGCAGATCGCCGGGCTCGGGATCGGCTTGAGGTCCTCGGGACCCACGTGGCCGATGAAGGGCAGCCGCTTCCCGAAGCCCAGGATGAACGGCACCGCTCGCGAGCCGTGCAGCTGAGGCTGCAAGAAGTCCGTGTAGATCTGCTGCAGCTGGTGGATGCCCGCCACCGAGTCGAGCGTCGCCGCCTTGTTCTTGGTGGCCTTGTCCTTCAGCGACTGCAGGTCGGACTTGGAGACCAGGGCGGCGGTGATCGGGTTGGAGAGGATCTCGTTCTCGAGCTGGTTCACCTGCTGGAGCGTCAGGTTGGCGCTCTTGAGCGCGGGCACGAACGCGTTGTCGAGCGTCACCAACGCGGAGACGGCGAGGTAGATCACGACCAGCGTCACCACGACGTGGACGAAGACCCCGAGCAGGCCGTCGACGCCCCGGATCGCTTCCACGCGATGGAACATGCCGCCGATCGCGCCGCCGACGAAGCCGAGGACGACGGCGATGATCAGGGCCAGGAAGATCGCCAGCACCGGGCTCAGATGCAGATAGCGATCGACCATCGATGTGTACTGGTCGTGGAACCGAAACACGGCCAGCAGTGTGCCGAAGAAGAAGATCTCGGCCATCAAGGGCTGGATCACACCGCGCTGGAAGCCGGTGATCAACGCCACCACCAGCAGCAGGACGACCACGATGTCGATGACCAAAGCGGGCCGAATTCTAGAGGAGAGGCCCGCGGGCCCAGTCAGAACTGGCCTGTTGGGTTAGACTCGCATCGACTTTTGGCCCGAACGATCGCCGTAGCGATGCAGAAGGGCGGGGTTGGCAAAACCACCACCGCCGTCAACCTGGGCGCCGCACTCGCCGAGTTGGGCCAGCGTGTCCTGCTCATCGACCTCGACGCGCAGGGCCACCTCACGCTTTACATGAAGCCCGCCGGCGAGCTCGAGAAGACGATCTATCACCTGCTCGTCGATCCCGAGACCACGGTCACCGACGTGGTCCAGGAGGCGGCGCAGATGGGCGTCCACTACATCCCGGCCGACATCGAGCTGGCGGGCGCGGAAAACCAGCTCATCAACGAGATCGGCAGGGAGAGCATCCTGCGCGACAAGCTCGAGCCGGCGCAGAGGCGCTACGACTTCATCATCATCGACTGCCCGCCGTCACTCGACCTGATCGTCATCAACGCATTGGTCGCGGCGGACGAGGTCCTTGTTCCGCTGCAGGCGGAGTTCCTCGCGCTGAAGGGAATGCAGGAGTTGCTGGTCACGATGGAGCGCGTGAAGCGGCGGCTCAACCCGCGGCTGGAACTGATCGGGATCTTGCCGACGCTCTACAAGCACCGGGCGCTGCATTCGCAGGAAGTGCTCGCGGCCGTCAAAGAGAAATACGGCGACAAGGTGTATGGGTTCTGGGTCACCGACTCGATCCGCTTCGCGGAGACTCCGCTCGCGGGCCAGTCGATACTCACCTATGCGCGCGAGTCGGACGGCGCGAAGGCATATCGAGCGCTCGCGTCCAGAGTCATGGAGAATCACCGGGTACCGGATTGAGGGGGCACTGATGCCAAATTTCAAGCGCGTTTCACTCGTCGGCTCAGAAGACCTCTTCCGCCCCACCCGGCCAGACGTCGTCAGCGACACCGACGACGTGATCAAGGACACTGTCGACCGTCGGGGCAGCGTGAAGGAGGTCGTCTTGAAGACCCTCAACTTCACGCCCGAGGAGATCGAGCTGCTCGTCGATGCGGTGCAGATCGCAAAGTATCCCGACCGGGCGCGCGCGAAACCCGCCCTCGACCGCTTCGACTCACTCGACGCGCTGCGGCAGAAGATCCAGGCCGTCCAGGACCAGTAACTCGGAGGGGCTGATTCAGTACCGCTTTTTCGACCGCCTCCTTATGTACCCGTAGACCCAGTACACGCAGATCAGCAGCAGAAGGACCGCAAAGCCGACCGCTGCCGCTCGCTCCATTGCTGTAAATACTGATCTGTGGCAAAGCTTTCGATCGTGAAGGTCAAGCTCGACCGCGAGGTCAACTGCTACATCGTGTCCGACGCGAAGACCAAAGAGGCAGTGGTCATCGACCCCGGCCAGCCCGCGGACAAGATCGCCGAGCAGACCAACGGCCTGACCGTCAGGCACATCCTCGCCACCCACTGCCACCCCGGCCACGTGGGCGGCAAGGACGACCTGAAGGCACTCACCGGTGGCGAGACCGGGATCCACTCTGCCGATGCCAAGCAGTTCCTCCGCTCCGCAGACCGCTACCTGGTCGACGGTGACGAACTCGACTTCGGGGAGTTCAAGGTCTACGTTCTGCACACGCCTGGCCACACGCCAGGCAGCCTCTGCTTCGTCATCGCCAACCACGCGTTCGTCGGCGATACCCTCCTCGCCGGAGGAATCGGCCGCCAGATGCCGGAGACCGATCTTCGCCGCCAGATGATGAGCATCGGGACCAAGCTCGTGCGGCTGCCTTTGGCGACCGCGCTGTACCCCGGCCACGGGCCCGCGACCAGCCTGGAACGGGAGCTGCAGCAGAATCCGATCTTCAGGGGCGCCGGCGCCCGGGCTTAGGCTCGCGACAACTCTTCCCCGCTTGCGGGGAAGTGCCGGCGAAGCCGGCGATGGGGCCCGAGCCGGCCACAACTCTTCCCCGCTTGCGGGGAAGTGCCGGCGAAGCCGGCGATGGGGCCCGAGCCGGCCACAACTCTTCCCCGCTTGCGGGGAAGTGCCGGCGAAGCCGGCGATGGGGCCGAGCCGGCGACAACTCTTCCCCGCTTGCGGGGAAGTGCCGGCAAAGCCGGCGCCCGGGCCTAGTCTGGCGACAACTCTTCCCCGCTTGCGGGGAAGTGCCGGCGAAGCCGGCGATGGGGCCGAGCGCCCTCCGGCCCTTCGGGCCACCTCCCCATGAATGGGGAGGAGTTGGTCAAACCTAGGCCGGGGCCACCAGGCTCATCAGGATCTTCGTGACCCCCGCCGAGACCGTGGATTTGAGCGTGCCCTGGACCTGCGAGTTGCTCTTGCGCTTGAACGAGGCGGAGAAGGTGTCGGAGGCGGTGCTGGTGAACTGGACCGTCCAATCGCCCTTGTTGAGCTGGTCGGCGTAGAAGGCTTTCACCTTGGCGAGGGCGTCGACGGTCTGCCATTCCATGCCCCACGCCACCTGGCCACTCGACGAGAACGAAGCGCCGGCGGTCAGGCGCGCCTTGGTGTAGATCGGCACGTCGGCGGGGAATCCCGCCGGCATCGGCACCTGGTCGTCGAGCTTGCCCGCGGGATGCGCCTGAGGCGTGGGTTCGATGGTGCCGACGGCCGGCGGCGACGTCGACGCTGTCGAGCCACCGTTCGTGCACGCCATGAGCAGCAACGCGGCGAGCCCCGCGACGACCGGCCTCACCCGAGCACCAGGGCCGGGCGGACCATGCGTCCTCGCGGTTTTCCGCCGCGCGCGACCGACTCGCCGCGCAGGAAAACGTCCTTGATCGCGAAGTCGAAATTCATGCCCTCCAGCGCGCCGTGACGTTGCCGGGACCGCATCTGGTCGGCGCGCACGTGTGTGTTCCCCGTCGGATCGACGATGACGATGTCGGCGTCAAATCCCGGCGCGATCGCTCCCTTGCTCTCCTCCAGACCGGCGAGGCTTGCCGGCGCGGAGCTGACCCACCGCGGCGCGCGCCACACGTCGCCGAGCTCCTTGGCCAGCTGAAGGCAGCTGAGATACAGCGTCTGCACGCCAGGACCGCCGGCGGGTGCGTCTCCGAAAGGCTGCGCCTTCTCCTCGTCCGTGTGCGGCGCGTGGTCGGTGCTGACCACCGTGATGACTCCGCGCTTCAGGCCGTCGACCAGCGCCTCGCGATCGGCCGCGGTGCGGATCGGCGGCAGCATCTTCATCGCCGCACCCACGCGTTCGAAGTCCTGCGCGGTGAGATGCAAGAACTGCGGACAGGTCTCCAGGGTCAGGGACGCGCCGTTTCGCATCGCGCCTTCGGCCGCCTGCAGCCCGAGCGCGCTCGACAGGTGCGCGATATGCAATCTCGCGCCGGACTCCTTCACCACGGAGGCAGTCGCTGAGACGGCGACCGCTTCGGCCTCGGGAGGCCGTGACGCGAGCAGGTCCTCGTAGGTGTAGACCGGACGTCGAAACGCGGCGAGCACGGTCGGGTCCTCGGCGTGGATGGCGAGCGGCAGGCCGAGACGGGCGATCGCGGGCGCGAGACGCGCCAGGGTGCCGTAGTCGGCAGGGGGCTCGAGGTCGGGGTCGTCTCCACCCGGCGAGTACAGGACCTGCTTTCGGCTGACGCTGAACGAGTAGGCAAGGTACGCCTTGAACCCCACGGCTCCGGCCGCTGCCATCTCCTCCAGCACCTCGGCGGTGGTCGAGGAACGGATCAAGCCCCACAGCCCGAAGTCCACGTGCGCCTTGCTGCGCGCCAGGGCGGCCTTCGACTCGAGCACTCCCGCGCTGTCGACCGCGGGCACCGTGTTCGGCATGTCGAGGACGACAGTCACCCCGCCCGCGGCCGCGGCCGCTGTCAGGGTCGCGAAATCCTCCTTCTCGGGGAAGCCAGGGTCTCGGCTGTGGACATGGACGTCGAGCGCGCCCGGGAGCACGTACATGCCAGAGGCGTCGACCGACTCGCCTGCCGTCGAGAGGCCCGGCTCGACCTGGGTGATGACTCCGTCGTTGACGTGGACGTCGGCGGTGCGCGGCCCTTCGGGCGTGAAGACCGTGCCGTTCTCGATGAGGAGCTCAGTCAAGTCGCAGGTCGTGCACGCGAAACAGAGGCGAGTAAGGGATGCCTGCCTTGCGGATGTTTTCCTCGCCGCCCTCTCCTCGATCCAGCACCACCACCAGGTGCACGATCTCGAGCCCCGCGTCGCGAAGCGCCGCCACCGACCGGAGCGAATCGCCGCCGGTCGTCACCACGTCCTCGATCACGGTCACGCGCTCGCCGGCCTCGTAGCGACCCTCGAGCTGCCTGGCCGTCCCGTAGCCCTTCGGCTCTTTCCGGACGAGCACCAGGGGCAGCCCTGTCTGCAGCGACACGGCGCCTCCCAGGAGCACGGCGCCCAGCTCGGGCGCGGCGAGGCGCTGGGTTTCAGCCGGCACGAGCTCCGCGAGGTGCCTGCCCAGCTCTTTCAGCAGCGCAGGCTCGGTCTCGAACAGGAACTTGTCGAAGTAGCGGTCCGAGCGGCGGCCCGACCGCAGCACGAAGTCGCCCTTCAGATAGGAGGCCTTGACGAGCTCCCGGGCCAGGGCCTCCCGCCCCGCCACCACGGACTCAATCTAACGGATAAAAGCAGGCTGCCCTTTGATCCGCCCCGAATGCTTCGAGAGGCGGAATCTCTTCCGCACAGTGCTCCCGGGCGCGGGGGCACCGCGTGCGGAAGCGGCAGCCGCTGGGCGGGTTGACCGGCGACGCAACGTCCCCTTGCAAGATGAACCGTTCCCGCCGAAGCTCGACTGCGGGATCCGGGATTGGGATCGCCGACATCAGTGACCCGGTGTAGGGATGCCGGGGTCGTCGGTACAGCTGCACCGAGGGCGCCACTTCCATGATCTTGCCGAGGTACATGACCGCGATTCGGTTGGAGATGTGCTTCACAACCGAGAGGTCGTGGGCGATGAACAGATAGGTGAGGTTGAACTTTGATTGCAGCTTCTCCAGCAGGTTGATGATCTGCGCCTGGATGGAAACGTCGAGGGCGGAGATCGGCTCGTCGCAGACGATGAAGGTGGGCTCGACGGCGAGCGCGCGGGCGATGCCGATCCTTTGCCGTTGTCCGCCTGAGAACTCGTGTGGGTAGCGATCGGCGTAACGCGGGTTCATGCCGACGACGCGCAGCAGCTCTCGGATCCGCTCCTGGCGTTCTTTGCCTCGGGCAAGCCCGTGCACGTCGATCGGCTCGCCGATGATGTCGCCCACGGTCTGCCTGGGATCGAGAGATGCGTACGGGTCCTGGAAGATCATCGCCATCTCTCGGCGCAGGGCACGCAGTTTTTGGCCGCGGATGTGCGTGATGTCGGCGCCTTTGAAACGGACGGTGCCGGCCGTCGGCTCCAGCAGCCGGGTGATGGCGCGGCCCAGCGTCGATTTGCCGCAGCCCGATTCGCCGACGAGTCCGACCGTCTCGCCGGCCTTGACCTCGAGGTCGACGCCGTCGACCGCGTGGACGTGGCCGATCGTCCGTTGCAGGATCCCCGACGAGATCGGGAACCACATCTTGAGGTCGGAGACGGACACCAGCGGCTGGCCGGCGGTCCACGCCAGCCCGAGAGGCTCCAGCGCCGCCTCAGGCACCTTTGAGCTCTCCGCCCGCCTGCGTCACCCAGCACGCCGCGTGCTGGGTGTCGTTGACCTGGAGCAGGGCAGGGACGTCTTTTGCACAGCGCTCGATCCGGAAGACGCATCGCGGGTGAAAGACACACCCTGATGGCAGGTCGATCAGGTTGGGAGGAACGCCCTCGATCGGACGCAGTGGTTCATGTGTCTCGGCGTCGAGGCGTGGGATCGAGCGCAGCAGCGACCAGGTGTAGGGGTGCTTGGGATGTGCAAACACATCCGTGGTCGGACCGGACTCGACAACCCTGCCCGCGTACATCACGATCACGCGCTGGCACATGCCGGCCACGACTCCGAGGTTGTGGGTGATCAGGATGGTGGCGGTGCCGAACTCGCGGTTGACATGCCGCAGCAGGTCGAGAATCTGCGCCTGGATGGTCACGTCGAGGGCGGTCGTCGGCTCGTCGGCGATCAGGACCTGTGGAGTCATGGTCAGACCCATCGCGATCATCACGCGCTGCCGCATGCCGCCCGAAAACTGGTGCGGGTAGTCCTCAGCGCGCGAAGCCGCGGCCGGGATGCCCACCCGGCCGAGCATGTTGACTGCTGACGCAAGGGCCCTCTTGGCGTCCCAGCCGTGGTGCACCCGCGTCGGCTCGCCTACCTGCCAGCCCACGTCGAAGACGGGGTTCAACGAGGTCATGGGGTCCTGGAAGATCATCGCGATCTCCTTGCCGCGGATCTCGCGCATCTCCGGCTCCGTGAGCCGGGTCAGGTCCTGGCCCTTGAACATCACCTTGCCGCCGACGATCCGACCGGGCCGCTGCAGGCGCATGATGCTCAGCGCGGTCACCGACTTCCCGCAGCCCGACTCGCCGACGATCCCGAGTGTCTCTCCAGGCGTGAGCTCGAACGAGACCCCGTCGACCGCCTTGACCGTGCCCTCCTTGGTCCGGAAGACGGTGTGCAGGTCCTGGACCTCGAGCAGGGGCTGCGTCAAGGCCTTCTAAGACTTGAGTCGAGGATCGAATGCGTCGCGGATCGCGTTGCCGAAGATGTTCGAGGCAAGCACCGTCACGAAGATCGTGATCCCTGGGAACGCAACCAGGAACCCGGAGTGGAAGAAGTAACTCTGGGAGTTCGTCAGCATGTTGCCCCAACTTGGGGTTGGAGGCTGGATGCCCAGGCCCAGGAAGTCAAGAGCCGCCTCGATGAGGATGATCTGCCCGACGCCCAGGCTGGCGGCAACGATCAGCACCGGGAGCACGTTCGGAAGCAGGTGCCGCAGCATCAGGCGTGTGTCGCGGGCGCCGATCGACCTGGTCGCCAGGATGAAGTCGCGCTGCTTGACCGACAGCACCTCGCCCCGAACCAGTCGCGCCACGCTCCCCCAGCCAACCGAGGCGACGATCGCCGCCAGCGTGAACGCGTTGGGGCGAAAGAGGATCGACATCAGGATGAAGAGGAAGATCGCCGGGATCGACAGCACCATGTCGACCAATCGCATCAGCACGTCGTCGATCCAGCCGCCGTAGTAGCCGGAGAGCATCCCCACCGCCGTGCCGACCGTCAGAGACATGGCCACGGTCAGGAATGCCACGCCCAGCGTGACGCGAGCGCCCCAGATCAGTCTGGTCAGGCTGTCGCGGCCCAGGTCGTCGGTGCCGAGCAGGTGTTTCACTCCGGGCGCCAGGAAGGTCTCGTCGAGGTTGATTGCCTGCGGCTCGATGTGGGTGACGAGAGTGAAGACTGGCGCCAGGAGCGCGATCACGGCGAGAACGACGATCAAGATCCCGGCCGTCATCCCAACCCGGTTCGCGCGCAGGCGTTCCCAGGATTCGTTCCAGTAGCTCTGTGCGGGTCGTGCGGCGCCGGTCTCGATCCCGGCGGCCGGCATATCGAGCTCGGCGACTCGGCTCGGCCCGATCATCTGGTCGTCATCCGTAGCGAATCCTGGGATCGAGCACGCCGTAGAGCAGGTCGGCCAGGAGATTGCCGGCGATCACCAGGATGGTGGCGAAGAAGGTGACCCCCATCACGGTCGTGTAGTCGTACTGCAGGGCTCGCTCGAAGGCGAGCTTGCCGATGCCAGGCCAGCCAAATACGACCTCGACCACAAGCCCGCCACTGACAAGACCGGGCAGTTCCAGCCCGATCAGAGTGATGAGCGGGATGAGAGCGTTGCGCAGCCCGTGCAGGTAGACGACGCGGCGCTCGCTCATGCCCTTGGCACGCGCGGTCCGGATGTAGTCCTGGGAGAGGACCTCGAGCATGCTCGAACGGACGAACCTTGACCAGATCGAGGTGTAGAAGAACGAGAGGACGGTCGCGGGCAGGATCAGATGCGCCAGCCGGTCGAGAAGGTCGCCGCCGTTGAATGCACTGAAGGCTCCGCTGGACGGGAGCCACGGCAGCCCATGCTGCTCGAGGGTCACGGAGAAGATCAGGATCAGCATCAGGCCCATCCAGAACTGCGGCACGGCGAAACCGGCGACGGACAGGACCGTCAGGCCATGGTCTGTCTTGCTGCCGTGGCGCAGCGCCCCGACCACCCCCAGCGGAATCGCGATCAGGACCCCAATCACGATCGCCGTCGCGGTCAGCTCGAGAGTGTTCGGCAGGCGGTCGAGGATGTGGCTCAGGACCGGGCTGCCGTCGATCATCGAGTGGCCAAAATCCCCATGCAGCACCGCCCACATCCAGGTCAGGTACCAGACGTAGAACGGCCGGTCGAGGCCCAGGTTGGCCCTGAGGTGCTCGATGTCTTCAGGGCGAAGGCTCGGGTTGAGATCGATCCCGGGCACGTAGGTGCCGCGGGTGCGGTCCATGAGGACCAGGGTGATCAGGGTCACGCCCAGGACCACGACCACGGAGGCGAGGAACCGCCGGGCCACGTACTTGGCGAGCATCGGCCTTACGTATTAAGCCCGGCGGCTCTCTGACTGCCCTCCGCTTTCAAATCACTTGCCGTCCGTCACCCACACTTTGTAGTTCCAGGGCCGCGACGCGAACTGGTTGAACGACCCGAAGTCCGCCCCTTGAACCCGCTTGCTAACGCCGTAGATGCCGTGGTTGAAGAGGATGATGGGCGCGGGCACCTCGTCGGACATGACGTCCTGGAACTGGCCGTAAAGCTCCTTGCGCTTGTTCCTGTCCAGGGTGCCTACCGCTTGCTCGAGGATGGAGTCGACCTCGCTGTTCTTGAAGTCGAAACCGTTGAATCCCCCCGCCACGGTGTTGCGGGAATGCCACAGCTGGGCCTGGTCCGGGTCCTCATCGAAGTTGAAGCCGACCAGGAACATGTCGAAGGTTCGGATGTTGGTGATCTGGCTGACGAGCTGCGGGAACTGAATCAGTGAGGGGGTGGCATCGACTCCGATGTCCTTCCACGATTGCTGCATCACTTGCAGCATCGCCTCGCGCTGCTTGTTGCCGGCGTTGGTGATCATGTCGAATTTCATCTTCACGCCGCCCTTTGCCCGGATGCCGTCTGCGCCTTTGGCCCACCCGGCTCCGTCGAGGAGCGACTCGGCCTTGGCCTTGTCGAAGCTGTAGAGCACCTTCGGCTTGTCCTTGTAGGCCCACGAGGTAGGCGGCTCGACCGAGTTGGCGACCGACCCGTGGCCGAAGTAGACGGCGTTGACCACCTGCGTGCGGTTGAGCGCGAAGAGCAGCGCCTGGCGGACGGCCTTGTCCGAGAAGAGCGTGCCGCCTTTCTTGGCCGGGTCGAGCTGGTACGCGTAGAACGTGAAGGTCGGAACGGCAAACTCCGTCACGCTTACGTTCTCGGCGGACTTGACAGCGTCGAACTGGGACGGGTCCACGGGGCCGATGTCGATCTCGCCGGTCTTGAGCTGATTGGTGACGGCGACCGAGTCGGGCAGCACCTTGTAGATCCACTGATCGAGGTAAGGAGCACCCGCCCAGTAATTGTCGTTGCGGGCCATCGTGACCTGCTGACCCTTGTCCCACTTCACGAACTTGAATGCTCCGTTGCACACGGTAGGCGCCGCGTTGAAATCGGCTGTGTTGATCGCCGCCGGGGCCAGGCTGCCGAGCACGTGCTTGGGCAAGATCCCGTAGCGAGCGTGGCTCGACAGGAAGGGCGCGAAGACCTGGGTCGTGTTGATGACCACCGTCTGCGGGTCGGGAGTGTCGATGCTCTTGATGTACTTGGAGAGGTCGCCGCGCCGCGGTGAGTTGACGTCCTTGTACTGCGGGTCGTATGCGAGCTGGTACGTAAACTTGACATCGTCCGATGTGATGGGCTTGTCGTCCGACCACTTCAGGTTGCTGCGCAGCTTGAACGTATAGGCCTGGCCGTCGGAGGACGCCTTCGGCAGGTCCTGGGCCAGCGCGGGGATGAGGTCCCCGTTCCTCTTGTAGTTCAACAGCCCGTCGAACATCAGACCGATGACCTGGTTGCTGGCGGTATCGCTGCTGAGCATCGAGTTCAGGGTCCGGATGTCGGAGAAGTTGCCCTCGACCACATGTCCGCCCTTCTTGGCGGTGGTGGTCGGGGTGCCGCCCCCGCATGCCGCCAGCAGCTCCGCTCCGCCGGCCATGAACGCCAGGTAGGCAGCCGCCCCGCCTGTGCGTTTCAGGAAGTCGCGGCGGGACCACTCCTCAAGGAACCGCTCGAACTGACCAAAACCTTTATCTGGGTCCTCGTCTCCGCTCATCTCTACTACCTCCCGGGAGCGCCCGCCATCGAGGTCGCGGGACGCTCTGAAGCCCCAAGCCATGATTATGAGTAGTCAGGGCAAATGAGCAAAAAACGAATCGTGGCCGCCCCCTCCAGCGTCGCGGTCGGAGTCGCCCGGGTGGTGCTTCACCTGCCGGACTCGGGCTCGCTGAAGTCCAAGCGGCAGGTGGTCAGCGGACTTCTGCGGCGGCTGCGCCAAGAGCTGAAGGTCACGGCCGCAGAGGTGGGCGAGCTGGACCGCTGGCAGCTGGCAGAGCTCGCCATCGCCACTGTCAGCGCTGATCCGCGCCAGGCGGACCGCGTGTTGGCCGCGGCTCTGTCCTACATCGAGTCGCACGCCGACGGCGCCCAGATCACCGACGTCTCGACCGAGCTCGTCCGCCTGTGAAGACAGTCGATTCTCTGGTCGACGAATTCGCCGCCACCCTGCGGTTCGAGCTCGACGGCTTTCAGCGCGAGGCGATCGACAAGCTCGACCGTGGACGCGGCGGCGTGCTCGTCAGCGCGCCCACCTCGAGCGGCAAGACGATCGTCGCCGAGTACGCCATCTTTCGCGCGCTCAGAGAAGGCGCCAAGGTCCTCTACACGACGCCGCTCAAGGCGCTGAGCAACCAGAAGTTCCACGACTTCGTGCGCCACTACGGCAACTCGACGGTCGGCCTCGTGACCGGTGAGAACACGATCAACGACGACGCGCCGGTGGTCGTCATGACCACCGAGATCCTGCGCAACCTCATCTACGAGGACCCCGCTCGCCTCGACCTCGTCCGCTACGTCGTGCTCGATGAGGTGCACTACATCGACGATTTCCCGCGCGGCTCGGTGTGGGAGGAGATCGTGATCCAGGCGCCGCTCTCGATCAAGCTCGTCGGCCTCTCGGCCACGATCGGCAACTACAGAGAGATCGCCGATTGGATGGCCGAGAACCGCGGTGGCATGGAGACGGTGTTCCACGACGTGCGGCCGGTCGAGCTGAAGATGTGGCTGGCGATCAACAACCGCCTCAATCCGCTGTTCAAGGCTGATGGCGGTATCGACCAGAGGACGTGGACCAGGGCCGCGCAGGAAGAGGAGGCGTCGTACCGGATCGGTGGCTACCGCGGCCTGCCGTCCAACGACCTGCTGCACGTGATCGAGCAGCTGCGCAGCCTCGAGATGCTGCCCGCGATCTACTTCATCTTCTCCCGCCGCGGCTGCCGCGAAGCCCTGCAGCGAAGCGCTTACCACGAGCTGGACCTGACGACCGCGGCCGAGAAGGAGGCGATCGACCGGCTCGCGGCCGAGCGCCTGCAGGGGCTGAAGGACCAGGATGAGGAAGCGCTGTTCCGGCGGATGGTCGACGCGCGCCTGCTGCGCCGCGGCCTTGCCGAACATCACGCCGGGCTTCTGCCGTACCACAAAGAGCTGGTCGAGGAGCTCTTCCAGCGCGGCTTGATCAAGGTCGTGTTCGCGACGGAGACCCTGTCCCTCGGCATCAACATGCCGGCGCGCGGTGTCGTCGTCTCCTCCTTCACCAAGTTCGACGGCGTCAACTTCTCGACCTTGACCACAGGTGAGCTGACCCAGCTGATGGGCCGCGCCGGCCGGCGCGGGATCGACGTCATCGGCCACGGCGTGATCCTCAAAGAGTCGGACGTCGAGGTGGGAACGATCTACGAGGTGGCGATGGGCCCGACGCTGGTCGTCGAATCCAAGTTCCTGCCCAGCTACAACATGGCCCTCAACCTGCTGCGCGTCTACACGCCGGAGGAGGCGGAGGCGCTGATGCAGCGCTCGTTCGGGCAGTTCCAGAAGCGGCTTGCGTCCGCGGAGGCGGACGAGCGCCTGGCCAACATCCGCGAGCGGCTGGCCGATATCCGCCGCATGTGGGACGACCCGCAGGTCTCGATCGAGGACGTCGCGCAGTACTTCAAGGTCGAGGACCGCCGGCGCGCGATCCGCATCGAGCTGAAGCGTCTGCGGCGCGAGGCGGGCACCGAGCGGCGGCAGCGCAGGGGGGCGCCGCGCCGGAAGCGCGGGGACCCCAGCACGTACGCGATGGGCCACGCAGGCCGGCTCGCCCAGCGGCTCGAGGTCGAGGCAAAAGGCTTGCTCGAGCGACAGCGCAAGCTCAAGGTCGTCAGGTCGCCCCGCTTCGGCGAGCTGCTGCAGAAATACGGCGAGATCCGGGGTCTGGAGCAAGAGCTGGAGCAGAGCCGGCGCGAGGTCACAGGCCAGATGGACGAGTACCCGCGCAAGCTGCGCCGGATCTGCGCCATCCTCGCCGAGGCCGGGTTCCTCCAGGCGAACAAGCCGACTGACAAGGGACTGTTCGCGGCGCGGGTCTACGGTGAGAACACGATCCTGGTCGCCGAGGCGGTCTGGCTCGGCTGGTTCGAGGGTCTGACTCCCGACGAGCTGTGCGCAGTCATCGTCATGCTCGCCGCCGAGGATCGCGAAAGGCGAGGCGATCGCCAGTCACGCGGTCCCCGGCGCTACCCGACGCCGGCCATCGGGCAAACCGCGCGACTGATCCGGTCTCTCTACTTCCGGTTCGCCGACATGGAGCGCCATCTCGACGAACCCAACCTCCGCGCACCGTCACACGACTACATCGACTTCGCGTATCGCTGGGCCTCGGGCGAGCCCCTCGACCGGATCCCGCTGCCGGCGAACGTCGATATCGGCGACGCGATCAAGGCGATGAAGGCGCTCTATTCGCTCCTGCGACAGCTCGAGTTCGCGGTCCGTCAGGCGAAATCCCCGCTGCTGGACACGGTGTCACGCGCGGTCGCGCTGATGGAGCGCGACGTGATCAAGAGAACCTACTAGGCAGTCTTCCTCCCCATTCATGGGGAGGTGGCGGCGAAGCCGCCGGAAGGGCGGGTTCCCTGGCCCATAGACTGAACAGAAATGGCCAAGAAGCGCCGGATCCTGGTCACCGGCGTCGCCCGATGGTGGGGCGCGCTTTTGG
>DASWDZ010000171.1:0-3600 GCA_036395015.1 Candidatus Dormiibacterota bacterium
CGATTGCTTCCAAGCCAGTCGAGGACCGCGGTGCGCAGCGCGATGCCGGTGACCAGGGCGATCGCCAGCGCCGCGTAGGCGCTGAGACCGGACACCCGTGCCAGCACCCAGAAGAACTGGTCAGTGGTCACACCGCGCGCCCCAACCACCATGCGTGCGCGTGCGCCGCGCAGTACGCCGGCGCGCACTCAGCACCAAGCAGCAACGCGGTCTTGGCGATCACCTCCGCGTCGAATGCGCTCGAAGCGACGACCGAGACTTCCGCCAGACCGCTGGCCGCCGGCAGTCCTGAGCGCGGATCGATCAGGTGGTGCAGGTCGCCCCACCGCCGCTTGCGAGTGCTGCTGGTCGCCGCGGCCTGGTCGGCCAACATGAGCGTGGTGCCCCCGACAGCGACAGGCCACCCATCGCCGTCGGGGCCACCCCCAGCGGCCATCAAGTCGCCCCCCATGTTGGCGACCGCATTCGGACCCAGCATCTCGGCGATGCGATCTGACATCCAGCCTTTGGCCACCCCGCCGAGGTCGATGCCCGCCCCGGGCGCGAGACGCGCCCTCCCCTCGCCAACCTCCAGAACATCCGGCAGCGCCGGCGCCGGCTCGACAACATCGAGCGTTGCCACCTTCGCTCCTTGCACGAACGGTCGCGTGTAACCGACGGCGAGCATGGACGGCAGCACGGCCACATTGACGAGGCCGGCGCTGTTCTCGTACGCACGCAGCGACTCTATGAGGATGGCGCTCATTTCAGGGCTGGTCTCGAGCCACCTGCCGCGCGATGCATTCAGTCGGGATAGTTCGCTGTCGGAAGAAAAGCGTGTCAGCCGCGCGCCGAGCCTGTTGACCCACCTTTCACATTCGTGCAAGCGCTCACTCGGCTGGCCGATGGCGAACAGGGCGCATGTCGTGCCCAACGCCTCGAACTCATGAGCCCGGACCGTCGCGCTCACGATGCGTAGGTCGACGTCAGCGGCTCGACGTTGCTTGGCTGGACCGACGCCCCGATCGTGAGCGTGCCGGTGAGCACAGGCGGTTGCAGCGGCGCCTGCGTATTCTTGAGGTGCGAGTTCACGAAGGTCGCTGAGGCGACCGTCGCCGCGATTGTCAGCGCGGTGGCCGCCGCCTTGAGCAGAACGGCTCGCATCTCAGACCGCGACCGGGGCTTTCAGAAACGGAACCCGATCGAACGTTGAGCCGAGGATCTCACCAGAGTCAGCGCCGAGATGCCCGCCCAGGATCTCCTGGTAAACCGAACGGAAGTCGACCGCGTACCTGAGATTGCCGGTGTCGTCGAGACTCGTCAGGCTCGGCTCCTCTCCATACAGGCCGCCATGCACGGGATCGCCGATCAAAAGCAAGGGTGCCGCAGCGCCATGGTCGGTGCCTCCGCTGGCGTTTTCCCTGGGCCGCCGGCCAAACTCCGACCAGGTCGCGATCAGGACCTTGTCGGCCATGTTGTGCGCCGCGAGGTCCTGGTAGAACGCCGAGACCGCGGAGTCCAGGTAACCGATAAGGTCGTCGTGGCGGTTTAGCTCGGTGTAGTGGGTGTCGAAGCCGCCGAGCGTCACGTGCAGGAGCTTGACGCCGGTCCCGGTGACGATCAGCTCCGCCGCGAGCTGAAGGGCCGCGGCCAGCTGGTTCTTCGACGAATAGACAAGCGGTACCTTGTCGGTGTAATCGGCCATCGGTTGATACGAAGACGCCGACGTCCGCAGCGTGGCCATGGTCTCGGTCGCAGTCGCGATCGCGGTGTCGAACAGCGCCCCATAAATGCCGGGCGTGCCCTTGTACAGCGCGCCCACGGCGGCCTCGACCTCGCTTCCGCCCGTGAATCCGAATGTCTTCTGGTTCTGAATCACCGTGAGCGTGGCCTGGAGGTCGCGCAGTGCACCCGGCGCGTCGGTCGCGCCGCAAGCGCATCCGGTCAACGGGTGACCGTTGGAGTCGTAACTGGTGGCGAGCGTGCGGCCCAGCCATCCTTCGACCTGGCGGCGGGTGGGGTCTCCTGTCTCCCAGATCCGGATGGACTCGAAATGGGAGAACGTCGGCTTCGGATAGCCGACTCCCTGCACGATCGCCAGCTTGCCCTTGTCCCATAGCCCCTTGATGGCACCGAGCTTGTGGTTGAGGCCGAACTGCGCATTGAGCGGAAGGGCCTGCGACACCATCGGGCCGGCCAGACTCGGTCGCATGTCGTGCAGGGCGGGATCGGCAAGCGGGACCAACGTCCGCAGACCGTCGTTGCCGCCCGCCAGCTGGATCATCACGAGGATGTTGTCGTTGCTCAGGCCTTCCCGCTTGGCGGCATAGACCGCCCGCGCGAACGCGTCGGGGACGGCGGCGTACCCGGCCGCCAGACCTGACACGCCGGCACCGAAGACAAGTCCGGCCTTCAGGAAATCGCGGCGCTTGAGCTGATTGATGCCAACTTGCTTCGTCATCTGTCGACCCTCTACTTGAGCTGAAATTCCGGTGAGGCGAGAACGATGAACCACCTGGCCCGATCGTCCGCGGCCTGGTTGAACAGGTTTGCGGTCTGGGCGCTGACCACGCCGTCGAGATGCTTGTGGACCGCCTCCGACGGCGAGGGCAGAGCGCGCAGCTGGGCGAGGGCCGCGGTCACGAAATTGACGCGTTCGACGACTGTATTCGAGGAGATCCACGCCTCGTTGTTCGGCCACCCGTTGACGTCAGGAGGGTCGAACAGAGTCTGGCCCATGCCCGAACCGGCGCCTGCGATCAGCCTGGCCGGCGACGGGGACCCGAGCATGCGCGCGGCGTGGATCATGAACTCGGTCGGCGATTTGACGAGGCCTCGGTAGCCTTGCTCGGCGAGGAATTCAGGACTCTTGAAGATCGCGCGCATGAGGGTCTTCATGTCGTACCTGGACCGCCGGAATTTGTCTCCGAGCGCCGACACGTAGCTCGCCGTCGGTCGGGCGCTGACGAAATGCTGAGCGACCTCGCTGGCGATGAACGGCGCCGTCGCAGGCTGGGCCAGGATGCGGTCGATGACGCCCTCGGCATCGAAGTTGCCCGTCTTGCCGAGAAACGTGACGCTGCCGCTGTAACCGCGGCGTGGACTGAAGACCCCGGCGTGCTGCGTGCTGAACACCGGTCGACGGCGGGTCACGTTGTTGACGGTTACCGTCGCGATGGAATCCGGTCGCGGCAGCTGCCATCCGGCAAGGGCTTTGGCGCTCTCGCGGACGTCATCCTCGCTGTAGTTGCCGGGGCCCATCGTGAAGAGCTCCATCAGCTCGCGCGAGTAGTTCTCGTTGGGGTTCTGTCCGGTCGAGGTCGCCAGGTCGAGGTAGCGGAGCATCGCCGGATCGACCGTGACCTGCAGGAGCATCGAGCGGAGGTCGGTCATTGCCATCCGGCGCCAGGTCAAGTTCTGCCAGTACATGAAGGTGTTGTCTCCGACCTTGCGGTAGTCGCTCGTGAAATGTCCGTGCCAGAAAAGGGTCATCCGTTCCATGAATGGGGTCGGGGTGGAGAGCATGTGATCGATCCACCACTGCTGCAGTTGTGCGATCGGAAAACGGCCGCCCGGGGTGCTCGCCTGGTCGAGCACCGGCGGCTCTGCAGGCCTGGATTC
>DASWDZ010000172.1:0-15651 GCA_036395015.1 Candidatus Dormiibacterota bacterium
GCTCGGCCTGCTCGCGTTGCTGGGTCTGATCGCGGCCAACGCGTTCTTCGTCCTCAGCGAGTTCGCCCTGGTCACGGTCGATCGAGGCCGGCTGCACGAGCTCGCGGCGCGGGGCGACTCGCGCGCGGGGGCACTGATGGAGTCCACGGGACAGCTGACGCGCCACCTTTCGGCGGCTCAGTTTGGGATCACGATTTCGTCGCTCCTGATCGGTTTCGTCGCCGAGCCGCTGGTGGCGAGCGTCATTCACCCAGCCGTCCAGAACCTGCCGCTGCCTGAAGAAGAGCTTGCCCTCGGTGTGTCCGTAGCGCTGGCGCTGATCATTTCCACCTTCCTGCAGCTGGTCCTCGGCGAGCAGGTCCCCAAGGGCATCGCGATCGCCACGCCGCTCCGGACAGGCTTGTTGGTGATCCGTCCTCTGCGCGCCTTCGCGTGGCTCTTCGGTCCGCCCGTGCAATTGCTCAACCAGCTCGCTGACGCGCTGGTGCGGCGCCTTGGCATCGAGCCTCGCAGTGAGCTGACCGCGGCGCGAAGCATCGAGGAGCTGGAGGTGGTCATTCGCGAGTCGGCGACCCGCGGCACGCTCTCCAGGGAAACCGCCCGCCTGCTCTCGCGTGCGATCAAGTTCGGCGGCCGGACCGCGCTCGACGCGATGACGCCTCGACCCCGGCTGGTCACAGTCTTCGGATCGGCAAGCGCTGAGGCGATGTTGTTCGCCGCGGCCAGGAGCGGCCACACCGGCATCCCCGTGCAAGGTTCGAGCCCGGAAGAGGTGATCGGGGTCGCGCGGGTGGAGGACGCCCTGGCCCTGGGTCCGGATGCCCGCAAGCAAACGAAGGTCTCGTCCATCGTTCGGGCGACGCTCGCCGTGCCCGAGTCGAAAGACCTGCTTTCGCTGATCACAGAGATGCGGTCGCAGCACATCCAGCTGGTGACGGTGATCGACGAATACGGCGGACTCGCCGGCATCGTCACCGACGAAGACCTGCTCGAGGAGATGGTGGGCGAGATCGACGAGGGCGGGCCGGGCAAAGACATCGCGCGTGAGCCAGGTCTGCTGCCGGGATGGGCCAGGGAGGACCAGGTGCTCGAAGAGACAGGCTTCGAGATGCCGTCCGGCGAAGGCGCGTACGAAACCCTCGCCGGATTCTTGCTGAGCCACCTCGGACACATTCCGTCCGCAGGCGAAACCATCAGCGTCGAGGGCTGGCGGTTCGAGATTGCCGAGCTGGAGGAGCATCGCATCGCGTGGGTCCGGGTCCGGCCTCCGTCCGCGCAGGCGGCCGAGGAGGACCAGGCTCGGTGATCGTTCCGCTCATCATGCTCGGAGCGCTCCTGCTCCTGGCCAACGCGACCTTTGTGGGCGCCGAGTTTGCGAGCGTGGCGGCTCGCCGGGCGCGCCTGCAGCAGCTGGCGAGCGAGGGCGACGCACTCGCCGCCACGGCGATCAGGCACTCCAGCGAGCTGCCAGAGACGCTCGCTGCGCTCCAGCTCGGGATCAGCGCCGCGTCGATCGGGCTGGGTTTCACGCTCCAAGCGATCGTGGAAACGGCGCTCGAGCCGGTGCTGGACTATGTCCCGGTGGCGCAGACCGTCGCCATCGACATTGCCCTCGCCGTCTTCGCGGTGACCGTGGTCTCGGGCCTGCACACGCTGTTCGGGGAGATGGTGCCGAAGAACCTGGCGATCTCCGCGCCGGAGCGCGTTGCCCGCTGGCTTGCCGTGCCAACCTCGCTCGCGATCTGGCTCGCAACTCCGTTTGTGCCAGTGGTGTGGGGCAGCACCCGCCTCTTGCTGCACCTGCTTCGAATCCAGACTCCCGACACGATCGAGGTGGCAAGGTCCGCCGACGAGATCCGGACGATGCTTGAAGTGTCCCGCGCCGAGGGAACGATCCGCGACTACGACGAGCGTCTGCTCAGCAGGATCCTGTCTTTTGCGCAGATGCGAGTCACCCAGGTGATGGTCCCGTGGGAGCGGGTCACGTCAGTGCCGTCATCTTCCACCGTCGCCGAGCTCGAGCGTGCGTTTGCCGAGACGCGACGAGGAAGGTTGCCAATTCGAGCCTCAGATGGAGAGTGGATCGTCGGTTATGTCAAGTCGTGCGACCTGGCCAGCGTCCCCGCCGCACACCGGGACAGCCCGATCCCGGCGACACTGGTGCGCGAGGTCGTACAGGTCGAGGAGTCCGCGAGCGTGGTCGCGGCGCTGGAGTTGATGCGTGGCGCGGGCCGGCACTTCGCGGTGGTGATGGGTCCGGACGGCAGATCCAGGGGGATCGTGACCATGCGCAGCGTGATCGAGCTCTTGATCACCGATTCACCGAGCCCTGACGGCTCGGTCGCCTAGGCGGGCTTGCCGGTGCGGGCGCGCGCCACGAAACGTTCGAAAAGCCTTCGCGCCCACGGCAGCTCGGCCGTCAGCTCCTCCGGATGGCACTGCACGGCGACGATCAGGCCATCCTCCGTCTCCACCGCCTCGATGGTCCCATCCTCACCGTACGCGGTCTCGAAGAGACCCGACGCGAGCTTGCCGATCGCCTGGTGGTGCAGGCTGTTGACGCGGATCTTCTGCTCGCCGGCGGCGCGCCCGAGCTCGGAGCGGGGGTCGACCTCGATGGTGTGAGCCAGGTGGTCGCGGCCAAACTGCCGGACCTCGTGGCCGTCGAGATGCTGCCGCAGCGAGCCGCCCATGGCCACGTTGATGACCTGCTGGCCGCGGCAGATGCCCATCACGGGCAGGCCCTGCTCGCGCGCCTGGCCGAACAGGCGGAGCTCGGTGTCGTCCAGCTCGCGGTCGATCGGCCCCACCTTCGGGTCGGGCGCTTCGCCGTACAGCGCCGGGTCGACGTCCCATCCGCCCGGCAGCAGGAGCCCGTCCAGGTCGGGCAGCGCGGCGGTGCCAGGCGGCAGGTCGACCGACTCGGCGCCGACCGCCTCCACCGCGTGCCCGTAGGGGACGTAATACTCGGCACCCCGGCGCGGGCTGGTCGTGATTCCGATCCGGGGCCGCTCTTCGCGTGGCATTGCTTTCCTGACAAGATTACGGGCGAGCGCGGTGGATTTGTCAAGAACGTACCCAAAACGTCCGATTTGGGCGAAATGTAATGTCTGTTACTAACCATCGGGTGGGCGAGCTGGTCCGCCAGCGCCTGGACTCCCTGAGCCCGGCGGAACGACGGCTGGCCCGGGCGCTGCTCGCCTCCTACCCCATCGCCGGGCTGGAGAGCGTAGCCAGGTTCGCGGAGCGCGCCGGGGTCAGCCCGCCGACCGTCACCCGTTTCATCGCCAAGCTCGGGTTCCGCGGCTATCCCGAGTTCCAGGAGAACCTCCGCGACGAGGTCCAGGCGCGGCTGAGCTCGCCGCTGGCCCGCTACCGGGACGAGCCGCAGCGTGATTCGGCGATCAAGACCGCGCTCGAGGTCTCCGCCCACAACCTGGAGGCGACCGAGGAGCTGCTGTCCGAGCGCGACGTCAAGGAGGCGGTCGAGCTGCTTGCCGACGTACGGCGAAGGGTGATGGTGCTCGGCGGCCGGGTCAGCGCGCCCCTCGCGCGCTACCTCGCCGGGCAGCTCCACCTGCTGCGGCCGGGAATCGGCCTCGTCGACTCCGAGCGCAGCACGCCGGCCCAGCAGCTGATCGACATGCGCAAGACCGACGTCCTCGTCGTCTTCGACTACCGCCGCTACCAACAGGACACCATCGAGTGCGCGCGCATCGCCGCCGGGCGAGGCTGCGATGTGGTCCTGTTCACCGACCAGTGGCTTTCCCCGGCGTCGGCGTTCGCCCGCCAGGTGCTCGTGACGAGCGTGGAGACCGTCGGGCCGTTCGACTCCCTGGTCGGGGCGACGGCCGTGGCGGAGGCACTGGTCGCCGCGGTCCTCGCCAGGCTCGGGTCGCGGGCGGAGGCGCGCATGCAAAACCTCGAGCGGCTCCGGGCGGGCGATGTTCTAAGCGGAAGCTAGGCTCTTTTCGAAGGACGCCTGACAGCCCGCCGAGCAGAACCAGTAGGTCGTGTCCAGGGCGACGAGCTTGTATGGGCTCGTCAGCGGATCGACTGTCATCCCGCACACGGGGTCGGTGACAAACGTCACCGGCGCGACCTCAACCGCGATCGGTTTCGCCCCATGCTTCTGCCGCGCCGCAACCACCTCGGCGAGCGCGAGCAAAGCGATCTGCTCCTGCGTCCCACCTCTCGTCTTGCCGGCCGGTGTACGCACGCGCGCGATCGTGGCCTTATCGAGGCCGCGCCGCAGCAGCTCCGCGCGCACCGCGCCGGCGCGCCGCGTGCTTGCGATGAGGCTCACGTCGAGTCTCGGATAAGCGAGCGCCGCCTCCAATGCGTCCTCGTCGTAGTGGCCCATCGTCGCAACCACGGCGTGGCCCACACCAGTCGCCACATCCAATGTGGCAAGCTCAGGCTGGCTGACAGCGCGCGCGCGAAACCCGGTCAGCTCCGCCAGCTTGACCAGGGTTGCCGCGGCGGGTCCGTCCCCGAACACAAGCAGCAGCGGCTTCGGAAGTCGCGGCTCGATGAAGATGTCCAGTGAGCCGCCGCTGGGGCAGGTGGTCGCGATCATGAGCTCGCCCCGCCGGCGCGACTCCTTGACCTCGTCACCTCCAACGATGTGAATCAGCTGCGGGGTACCTTCGGCGAGCGCCCGCAACGCCTCGCGCCGGACGACAGGCTCGGAGCAGCTGCCGCCGATCCATCCACGCAGCCGGCCGTCCCCGGTGATCACCGCCTTGTCGCCCGGGCGGGCGGAGGTCGGCGCCTCGGTGCGGACGACCGTTGCCAGAGCGCACGGCGTGCCCGAAGCCTCGTACTCCTTCAGCAGCTCGAGTAATTGGTCGCCTATTCGTTCACCCCCGCCGCGCGCAAGGCAGCCCAGACCTTGTCCGAGGTGACGGGCATGTCGATATTGGTGACACCATACGGCGCGAGCGCGTCGATGACCGCGTTCACGTAGGCCGCGGGGGAACCAACGGTCGGCGACTCGCCGACGCCCTTGGCTCCAAGTGGATGATGCGGTGAGGGCGTGACGGTCTCACCCAGCTCGAAGTGCGGGGTCTCCCACGCCGTGGGCAACAGGTAGTCCATGAAGTTCGAGCCGATGCAGTTGCCTTCGGCATCGAACGTGATGAGCTGCATGAACGCGATGCCATAGCCTTCGGCGAGGCCGCCGTGAATCTGTCCTTCAACGATCATCGGGTTGATTCGCACGCCGCAGTCGTCGACCGCGACAACCCGGCGCACCTTGACCTGTCCGGTTCCCTTGTCGATATCGACCACTACCCCGTAGGTGCCGAACGGGTAGGTCATGTTCGGCGGGTCGTAGTAGTGGACACCCTCGAGGCCGGCCTCCATGCCCTCAGGCACGTTTGTGTAGGCGGCGAAAGCGATATCCTGGATGGTCTTGCCCCTGTCGGGTGAGCCCTTGACATAGAAACGGCCGCTCTCCCACTCGAGGTCCTCCTCAGCCGCCTCGAGAAGATGCGCCGCGATCTTCCGGCCCTTGTCGCGAAGCTTGCGCGCGACCATCGCGGTAGCGGCGCCGGCGACAGGAGTGCTCCGCGACGCATAGGTGCCCAGACCGTAAGGCGCTGTGTCCGTGTCGCCTTCCTCGACCGCAACGTCGGCCGCCGGGATGCCGAGCTCCTCGGTAACGATCTGAGCAAAGGTGGTCTCATGGCCCTGGCCCTGTGACTTCGTGCCCATGCGGAGGATCGCCTTTCCCGTCGGATGGACGCGTAGCTCGGCGCTGTCGAACATGCGCAGGCCGAGGATGTCGAACTCGGCGCCATGCCCTGCGCCGACGACCTCGGTGAAGCTCGCGATTCCGATCCCGGTGATCTCGCCCCTCCTGCGCCGCGCGTCGACGTCCTTGCGCAGCTCGTCGTAGCCGAGCTGCTGAAGCGCGACGTTCATCGCCTTGTGGTAGTCGCCGCTGTCGTAGACCCAGCCGGTCGCAGAGTGATAGGGGAACTGCTCTGGCTTGATGAAGTTCTTCATGCGGAGCTCGGCCTGGTCCATGCCCAGCTCGATCGCGGCATTGGTCACCAGCCGCTCGATGAGGTAGCTCGCCTCGGTGACGCGGAAAGAGCATCGGTAGGCAACACCGCCTGGCGCCTTGTTCGTGTAGTAGCCGTCTGCGGTGACATGCGCGGTCGGGATGTCATACGAGCCTGTGACGATGTGGAACAGACCCGCCTTGAACTTGGTGGGCTGGGCATCGGCGAAGAACGCGCCGTTGTCGCTGTCAAGGTGCACCCGCAACGCGAGCATCTTCCCGTTCTTGTCGACGGCGAGGTCGCCCGTCATGTGGAAGTCACGGGCGAAGCCGGTCGAGATCAGGTTCTCGTTGCGGTCCTCGACCCACTTCACCGGGCGCCCGATGAGTAAGCTCGCCGCGGTCGCCACGACGTAGCCCGGATACACGGGCACCTTGTTGCCGAAGCCGCCGCCGATGTCAGGCGAGATGACGCGGATGTTCTGTTCCGGCAGTCCGGCGACAAGCGCGAACACTGTCCGGATGGCGTGCGGAGCCTGGCTCGTCATGTAGATCGTCGCCTTGCCGGTCGCGCTGTTGACGTCGGCGATGCAGCCGCACGTCTCGAGCGGCGCCGGGTGGCAGCGGGGGTAGAAGGTGTGCAGCCGGACGACCTTGTCCGCCGTGGCGAAGGCGGCTTGTGTCGTCTCCTTGTTGCCCGCCTCCCAGTGGTAGATGTGGTTGTCCTTCTGGTTCTCCTTGTCGTCACGGATGAGAGCCGCTCCGGCTTCCTTGGCCTGCTCGGGACTCGTCACAGCGGGAAGCACGTCATAGTCGACGACGATCAGGTCGCGCGCATCCTCAGCCTGGTACTTCGTCTCCGCGACGACCGCGGCGACCTCCTGGCCCTGGAAGCGCACCTTGTCTGTCGCCAGCACCGCCTGCGTGTCGTAGCTCAGCGTGGGCATCCACGCGAGCTTGTGCTGGGCCATCAGCTCGCCGGTGACCACGGCGATCACGCCGGGCATTGCGCCGGCGGCCGAGGTGTCCACTGACTTGATGCGGGCGTGGGCGTGTGGGCTGCGCAGGATCGCCATGTGGAGCATGCCCGGCAGCTCGATGTCATCGAGGTAGTTGCCCTTGCCGCGAATAAATCTCGCGTCTTCCTTGCGCTTGATCGGCTCTCCTATCCGGCCGTGCATGTGGACCGCCATCACTCGCCTCCCGTGGCCGCGCCCGCTGTTTCGCGCGGTGCTGGCTGGGCGGCTTGGCGAGCCTCCGCCGCGTGCTGGATCGCCTTGACGATGTTCATGTAGCCGGTGCAGCGGCAGATGTTGCCGCTGATCGCCCAGCGGATCTGCTCTTCGGTCGGGTTCGGGTTGCGCTCGAGGAGTGCGGAGCCGACCAGCATCATGCCCGGCGTGCAGAAGCCGCACTGGAGACCGTGCTCCTCGTGAAAGCCGACCTGGATCGGCGAGAGATTCGCGCCCTGGGCCAGGCCCTCGACGGTTGTGATGTTCCTGCCCGTGGCCTGGACCGCGAGCATGGTGCACGACTTGACCGGCTCGCCGTCGACCAGAACTGTGCAGGCGCCGCAGCTCGAGGTGTCGCACCCGATGTGGGTTCCGGTGAGGCGCAGGTTGGAGCGCAGGAAGTCGACGAGGAGGACGCGCGGCTCGACGTCGCCGGCGCGTTCCGAGCCGTTGACGTTCATGGTCACCTTCACGACCTCGCCTCCTTCGCGCGCGCGACTGCCGTCGTCAGCCCGCGCTGGACGAACACACGCACCACGTCCTTCTTGTATGCGGCGCTGCCGCGGACGTCGTCCTTGGGCTCCGCGGCGGCAGCCGCCAGGCGCGCCGCCTCGGCGATGACCTCGTCGGTCGGTTCCTTGCTGTGCAGGTGGCGCTCCGCCTCCGAGGCTTTGATGTTGTGTGGACCGACAGCCGTAAGCGCGATGCCGGCGTTCGCGATCTTGTTGCCGTCGAGGGTGACCTGGACGGCCACGGCGACCGTGGCAAAGTCGCCGACCCGTCGCTCGAGCTTGAGGTAGGCGCCGCCCGCGTGGCCCCCGGCCACCGGAATTCGGACCTCGGTCACCACCTCGTCCGATTTGAGCGCCGTCTCGAACGGGCCTTTGAAAAAATCGGACGCTTGGATGACGCGCTGGCCGCTGTTGGACCTGGCGACGACGTCGCCGCCAAACGCGAGGACGACCGAACCCCAGTCGCCGGCCGGGTCGGCGTGGCAGACGGAACCAACCAGCGTGCCGCGGTTGCGGACCAGTGGGTCCGCGATCCAGCGCGCAGCCTCGAGCATCATCGGCGCCGACGCTGCGAGCTCCTTACTTCGCTCGACGTCGACGTGGCGTGCCAGGGCGCCGATCGCCACGTGGCCGTCGTCGCGCTTGATGGAATTCATGCCCGGGATCCGGGCGATGTCGACGACCAACTCCGGTCGTGAGAAACGGAGCTTGAGAAGAGGTATGAGGCTCTGGCCGCCGGCCATCACCTTGGCCTCCTCGCCATGCCGTTTGAGGATCGACAGCGCCTCGTCGAGGCTGGTGGGAGCGCGATAGTCAAAGGCGGCCGGAAACATGTGCCTACCTCCCCAGAAAAACGCGGCGGGACAAGGCTCGTTCTAACACCGCGCCAGTGCCTTGTCAAACAGGCTTCCGAGTAGGATTCGGGCATGGTCATGGAGGCTGTCAAAGCCCTTTCCGCGGAAGAGATCACGGAGCTCTGCCTGAAGCACACGCTCTACGACTGGGGAATGCAGGCCGGGTTGAAACCACTTCCGGTCGAGAGCGCCAAGGGTGTGTATTTCCACACCGCCGACGGACGCAGGTTCATCGACTTCAACAGCCAGCTGATGTGTGTCAACGCGGGCCACGGCGACCGCCGGATCATCGAGGCGATCAAGCAGCAGGCCGAGAGGCTGCCTTACATCAGCCCCTTCATGGCCCACGAGACTCGCGCCCGCCTGGGGGCCAAGCTCGCCGAGCTGCTTCCCGGCGATATCGACAAGGTCTTCTTCACGCTCGGCGGCGCGGAATCCAACGAGAACGCGATCAAGATCGCGCGCGCGGTCACCGGCCGGCCGAAGATTCTCGCCCGCTACCGCTCGTACCACGGCTCGACGGGGACGGCGGTGCAGGCGACGGGCGATCCCCGACGGTGGCCGAACGAGGGGTCGGGCGGCGGGGTCGTGCACGTGCTGGATCTCTACCACGGCATCCAGCGCGGATGGGACACGGTCGAAGAGGCGCTGGCCAACCTCGACGAGACGATCCAGCTCGAAGGACCTTCGACCATCGCTGCCTTCCTCCTCGAGCCGATCACGGGGACGAACGGGATCCTGATCCCGCCCGACGGCTACCTCCAGGGCGTGCGTGACATATGCGATCGCTACGGGATCTTGATGATCTGCGACGAGGTGATGACCGGGTTCGGGCGCACCGGCCGCTGGTTTGCGGTCGACCACTGGGGCGTGGTGCCCGACCTGATCACCATGGCGAAGGGACTGACCTCCAGCTACGTGCCGCTGGGTGCTGTCGGCATGCGGCCGCACGTGGCGGCGTATTTCGACGACCACGTCTTCTACGGCGGGCTCACGTACAACTCACATCCGCTGGCGTGCGCGGCCGCGCTCGGCGCGATCCAGGCCTACGAAGAGGACGATATGGTCGGCAACTCGAGGCGCATGGGCGAGGTGCTGGCTCTCCACCACCGGCAGCTGCGCGAACGGCATGCTTGTGTGGGCGCCGCACGGTCGATCGGATTGTTCGGCTGCCTGGAGCTGGTGCGCGACGGGCAGACCCTGGAACCGCTTGCCCCCTTCAACGGCACCTCGCCCGAGATGAAGGCGGTGGCCCAGGCGCTTGTGGACGCGGGCATGCACACCTTCGTGCGCTGGAACACGATCATGACCAACCCGCCGCTGTGCATCACCGAGGCTCAGCTCGATGAAGGCTTCGAGATCCTTGATCGGGCGCTCGAGATCGGCGACCGCGCAGTCAGGGACTAACCTGGACGACGTCCGCGACCTGCAGCTGCGCAAGCTGCGGGCGGGTCTCACGGCGGTCCTGGCGACCAACCAGTTCTGGCGGTCGCGTCTTCACCACGTCGGTGGCTGGGACGATTTCGAGCGCCTGCCCCTGACGACGAAGTCGGATCTCCTTGCCGACCAGGCCGCCCATCCTCCGTTTGGAAGCAATCTCACCTACCCGGTGGACCGCTACGTGCGCCTGCACCAGACGTCGGGGTCGAGCGGCGACCAGCCGCTGCGCTGGCTCGACACGGCCGAGTCGTGGGACTGGTGGGAGCGGATCTGGGCGGAGCACGTATACGCCGCGGCCGGGGTGACGGCCGCCGACCGCGTGTTCTTTGCGTTCACGTTCGGGCCGTTCATCGGCTTCTGGTCCGCGTTCGGAGGCGCCCAACGGTTGGGTGCGATGTGCATCTCCGGTGGTGCGATGACAAGTGAGCAACGTGTGCGCACGATGCTGGAGGACGGCGCGACCATCCTCTGCTGCACGCCGACCTACGCCCTGCGCCTGGCCGACGTGGCGAAGGAAATCGGGCTTGAGGTCTCCTCGGGGTCGGTTCGGGCCACCATCCACGCCGGTGAACCGGGGGCGAGCATCCCGTCGACGCGGGCGGCGATCGAGTCGGCGTGGTCCGCGACCTCGTTCGATCACACGGGGATGACCGAGCTGGGACCGACGGGGCACAGTTGCTCGCAGCGCGATGGGGTGCACCTGATCGAGTCGGAGTTCATCTTCGAGGTGGCCGGCGACGGCGAGCTGATCGCGACGAACCTGGGACGGTGGGGCATGCCGTTGATCCGGTATCGCACCGGCGACCGGGTCGAAGTGTCGCGCGAGCCGTGCTCCTGCGGGAGCCCATTCCTCAAGGTCGTCGGCGGGATCCGCGGCCGCGTCGATGACATGTTCACCGTCCGTGGGGTCAACCTCTATCCCTCGCAGGTCGAAGACATCGTGCGCCGCTACCCGGAGGTGAGCGAGTTCCTGATCGAGCACCGCCGCGAGCGGCGGATGGACGAAGTCTTCCTGCTGCTGGAGAGTCCGGTGGGGTCGTTCACGGCGGACCGCCTCGAGGCAGACCTCAGGCAGGCGCTGGGGGCGAGGCTGGAGTGCCGGGTCGTTCCCGCCGGCACTCTGCCGAGGTCGGAGCTCAAAGCTAAGCGCCTCCGTAGGCTGTAGAAATCTCAAGCTGACCCCGGCGTTTCCTTAGATTCACTAAGCTATCCGCGTGCCAGAGTGGTTGAGCCTGGACGAGGCCGCGAAGCGGCTCAAGGTTCACCCCGCGACCCTGCGCGACTGGGCGGACAAGGGCCGGTTGCGGATCTACCGGACCCCGGGTGGGCATCGACGGTTCAGCGAGGCGGACGTGTCCGCGATGGGCAAGGAGGCGAAGCCTGACCTCTCTCTGCTGATGCACGCGACAGTCGGCCAGACGCGGATCGCCACCAGTGACGGGCGGCTCGCGTCGGAGTCGTGGTACGCGCGCTTCGACGAGGCTGCCAAGGCACGCCAGCGCGAGCTCGGGATGGACCTGGTCCAGTTCCTCGTCTCGTTCCTCGCCAACACCGAGCGCGACTGGACGCAAGAGATCCAGGAGCTCGGCCGGCGCTACGCGAGCCTGGCGCGCAACGCCGGCCTCTCCGTCGGCGACGCGATGCGTGCGTTTCACCTGTTCGACGGGCTGGTCCGCGCCAGCGTCAACGACCTCAGCGCGGCGCGGCTGACGCGCGGCGACCTCGAGCAGAGCGTCGGCTGGTTCCTCAACGAGGTCGAGGTGGCGATGGTGGAAGCGCTCACGAAAGGGCCGGAGTGAGCTTCTTCAACACCGTCCTGCCTCTGGGGTCGTCGGTCTTGAGCTTCGTCTTTGCGGCGATGGTGCTCGACCAGTGGTGGCAGCGGCGCCACAGCTTCCAGCTCGTGTGGGCGATCGGCCTCATCTTCTACGGCATCAGCGCCGGCACAGAATTCGTGGGCAGCGCGTTCGGTTGGAGCGAGCCCCTGTACCGGACCTGGTATTTGATCGGCGCGTTTTTCGTCGCGGCGTACCTGGGGGTGGGGACGATCTACCTGCTGGCGAAGACGCGGTTCGGGTTCTTCGCCGGAACGACCGTGTTCATCGGCGGCCTGCTCTCGCTGCTGTTCAGCCACTCGTCCCGCTACCCGGGTGCCGAGACAGCCGGCACGGTCACGTTTGTGATCGCGCTGATCGGCGCCGTTGCGATCATCGCCGCCACCGCGACGCGAAGGCCGCTTGCGGCGCACATCGCGATGGCGGTCCTGATCGTGGGCTCGCTCGGCGTCGCGTACCTGGTGCTGACCGCACCTGTGGCCCCCCCAGGCTGGGCGGTCGATCCCAACACGCACGTTCCGGTCGGCTCTGGCTTCCCAGGCTACGTGCGCGTGCTGACGGGACCTTTCAACATCGCGGGCGCGCTATGCCTCGTGTTCGGAGCCATCTACTCCGCCTACATCTACATGCCGAAGAAGCGCGCCCTGCCCGCCCGGCTCGGAGTCATCGCCGTCACCGTCAACTTCCTGGCCTCGCTGCCAGGCGCGGTAGCGTCGCTGTTCGCCGGCAAGCTCAACTCGCGAGTGCCGGCCACCATCCTGATCGCGGTCGGCGCCTTCATCCCCGGACTGACGAGCGGCCTGAACCGCTTCGGTGTCACCTGGTCGTTCTTCCTGGGCGAGTTCCTGGGCCTGCTCCTGATCTTCGTCGGCTTCCTGGTCAGCGAGGACGTGTTCCGCAACGTGCGCATCGGGACCACGCTGTGGTCGCGCGAACCGGCCTCACTCGAACGTGAGGTCGGTTGAGATCTCGATCGCCTTCTCGATGCTTCGTGCGACAGGACATCGGGCGGCATGGTGGGCGTGGGCTCGCTCTGCGGCCTCACGCTTGTCTTCGGGGCAGCCCTTGAGCGTGTAGTGGACGTGGATCTTCTTGAGCACCAGGACCTTGTCCTCGACGTAGACGTCGCCCTTCGCCTCTGAGCTCAAGCTGCCTCTGCTGGCGTCGATACCACGCGCTTCCAGCGCGCCCCCGAGCGTGCCCGTGAGTCAACCGGCCGCCGCGGCGACGACGTAGTCGAGCGTCGTCGCGTGCTCGGGATACTCGCCAGGCGCCGTGCCGTAGTGCTCGCGGACCGGGCCGTGGGTGCCGAACGTCACCGTCTGGTCGACAGGCAGGTACGCCCGACGGATCGGCCCGCGCTCACGCACGATCCGCACCTTCGAGACGTAGACCGGACGGAGCTCCCCCACTCCGTCGAGCTTACTTAGAGTCGCGCGATCAGGTCGTTGCTCCAGTTGATCAGCGACGTCGCGTACGCGGCGATGATCGTCTTGCCGCTTTGCTGCTGGCACAGCGATACGAATGCGCTCAAGTACGTCTTGGCCTGACTGACGTTGCCGGCGTTGAGCGCCGCCTGGGCCAGGCTGAGCAGGGAAAGCAGCTTGGATGACGTCACGCTCGAGGTGATCTTCGCGGACTTGACGCCGTCGTTGACCGCCGCCGTCAGGCCGCCAATCGTCGCGTGCACCTGGAACGTGACCGTGGCGGTCGACGAGTTGCCGAGCGCGTCCCGGGCCGAGATGGTGATGGTGTGGGTTCCCGCCGTGAGCGTCTCGGTGTTGAACGACGCGCCGTTGGCGATCGCGGACTTGTCGAGCAACGCACTGATCGATGCGACATCGTCCACATCCGCGCCGCTGAAGCCCAGGGTCACGACCTGGCCGACGTCATACGAGCCGTTGTTGGTGGGCGCCGTGACCGTGTACGAGATCGCCGGGCCGGCGCGGTCGATGCGCACCTGGCGGGTGATGACCCCCGGGTTGCCGACGCCGTCGATCACCTGGACGGCGATCGTGTAGAGCCCGTCCGCACCGCTGACGTTGAGGGTGGCCGACGCCGCGTACGTTGCCGCGGCCCCAAAAGTCGCCCCGCCGTCCGCCGAGAACGCCATCGAGACGAGGCCGGCGGAGTCGGTGAACGAAAGCTTGAGGCTCAGCGCCGGGTTCGTGGTGGCGACCTGACCGTTGATCACCGGACCCCCGCCGTTGATCGTGAAGCCGCCCGCCGGCGCCACGGTGTTCTTGATGTCGCTGACCGGTTGGCCGGTCGCGCCCGCGTTGCCGGCAGCATCGGTGAGGTAAGCGGTTGCGGTCACGGTGCCGTATCGGAGCGCCGTCAGGTTGAGTGAGATGGTGACCGTGCCGCCTGGGCCGACGGTGCCCGACCCGGTGACGGTCATGATGCCGTCGGTGGCGCTCACGGTGGCCGTGGCGCCGGGCTCACCGGAGACGATGACCGGCACGCTGCCGCGGTTGACCAGGTTGATGTACCTCGGCAGGACGACGCTCGGGGCGGCCGGGGCAACCGTGTCCTTGATCAGGGTTGACGTGCTGAAGCTCATGCTCCCCGCGGGGTTGGTCAGCGACGCGTACACGGTCAGGGTGCCGTCGGCGAGCCGCGAGATGTCGGCATTGAGGGTGACCACCCCGCCGGCGTCCAGCGTCGCCGCGATGTCGGTCCACAACGTCCCGTCGTAGACGCTCAGGTAGGCAAAGGTTTCCGGCTGGCCGCTGACCGTGAGGCTCGCCGAGATGATGCCGCCGAGCCCGACGTAGGCGGGCAGGGACAGGCCTGGAGAACCCGGCTGAGCCGTGCTCTTGAGCGCCGTGGAGGTAACCGTCGTGCCGTCCTCGGATGTGAAGCTGAAGGTCAGCACGCCGTCGGAGAGACCCGACAGGTCCAGCACCGCCGGCATCATGCCGTCGCCCGCCACCGTGCCGGCGCCGCCGACGGTGGTCGTTCCATCGGAAACGGTGTACGTACCCGACGTCCCGCCGGGCGCGGACACCACCGTCTCCACCGAGCTCTGCCCCACGTTGTTGACTGTCGCCGGCGCCGACACGCTCTTCGGCGTCGCCGCACCGCCGACCGGCGGGTCGCAGCACGTGCCGGGGGAGTTGATCACCTGCGTGCCGGACGTGCGCAGCACGTCTCGCGTGCCTTTCAGGTTGCCGGCCTGCGGGTCGCGCGGTTTGCCGCGCTGGTCGTTCCAGGCCGCGTCGGGCCTCAGCACCAGGGCGATCTCGCCGAAGGGCTCGCCATTCCGCGTCGGGTCGCTCCCGTAGCGCGCCGCGAGCGTCTGGTCGGCGCCGTCGCTCTTGGACAGTGCGTACAGGAACTCCGGCAGTCCGGGCTGGATCTGGTCGCTGATCATGTTCATGCCAAACGGCGAGAACGGAACCAGGTAGGTGTTGAACTCGCCGACCCAGTCGATCATCCGGTCGCCGCCGGTGTTGGCGATGTGGACGTCGCGCCCGGCGCCGCCGAAGCCCAGGTCCTCATACGACGGGTTGGTGTCCGGCTGGTCGTTGAGACCGCCGTTAGTGTCGAGGTTGTCATCCTGGTTGAGCAGGTCGTCGCCCCAGCCGGCCCACATCTTGTCGCGCCCGGTGCCGCCCACGAGCCAGTCGTGGTTGAGGTCGCCGAACAGCGTGTCATTGCCGTCGGTGGGCACGGCCGGGTATGTGCTCTGGCCGAGGATCCACTGGTCGTCGAGCGGACCCTCGGAGGCGGTGAAGTTGAGCAGCCAGTTCAGGCCGGTGCCAG
>DASWDZ010000173.1:0-38341 GCA_036395015.1 Candidatus Dormiibacterota bacterium
GGTCGGATCGTGCGTCGGCCCGTGGATGGCGACCCGTGCATCCCGCCGCAGGTCCATCGCCTTGACCGCACGCGGCATCGAGCCGATCTGCATGTGCTCGCCGGTGAACTGGACCTCGGTGCCGCTGATCCTCGGCGAACCGTCGCGTCGCAATGTCGCCATCGTCAGGTGCTTGCGCGAGCGCATGAGCTTGCGGACCCGGCTCGCGAACTCGGGTTCCGCGGCCGCGAATTCAGCCCAGGAGGCCAACTAAACGGGAAAGACGCCGTGCTTGCGGTCGACCCGCGCTGACGTGCGCGTCGCGTAGGCGCGAAACCGTGTGATCAACGTCTCGCGCAGCTGGTTCGGCTCCACCACGTCGTCGACGATCAGGTTGGCGGCCAGCTTGTAGAGGTCGACGTCGTCGCGGTACTCGTCCTCGAGCTCTTTGCGCTTGGCCGCGCGCTGGTCCTCAGGCAACCCGGCCAGTCTGTTGTAGAAGACGGCGTTGATCGCGGGTTCCGGGCCCATGACCGCGATCTGCGCCGAGGGCAGAGCGATCACGGCGTCGGAGTCGAAGGCGGGGCCGGCCATCGCGTAGAGGCCCGCGCCGTACGCCTTGCGCACGATGACGGAGATCTTCGGCACGGTGGCCTCGGAGACGGCGCTGATCATCTTCGCGCCGTGGCGGATGATGCCGCGCTTCTCGACGTCGGTCCCGATCATGAATCCGGGCACGTCGGCGAGGAAGAGCAACGGGATCTCGAAGGCGTCGCACAGCCAGATGAAGCGCGCCGCCTTGTCGGCCGAGTCGTTGAACAGCACGCCGCCTTTCTGCATCGGCTGGTTGGCCAGCACTCCGACCGCCTGGCCGTCGAGCCGGGCGAAGCCGGTCAGCAGCTCCTTCGCGAACAGCTTCTTGATCTCGAGCCAGCTGCCCTCGTCGATGATGGCTTCGATCACCTTGCGCATGTCGTAGCCGCGGTTCGGCTCGTCGGGCACGAGCTCGGCGATCGGCTTGGGGCCGACGCGGGCCGGCTTGCTTTCGCAAGGCGCAGGCTTTTCGCCGGAGTGCTGTGGCATGTAGCGGAAGTAGGCTTTGGCGAACTCGATCGCCTCCCTGTCGTCGGCGACCAGCGCATCCCCGCATCCGCTCTCGGTGCAGTGCATGCGCGCGCCGCCCAGCTCCTCGAGGGTGACCTTCTCGCCGACCACGACCTCGACCATGCGCGGGGAGCCGAGGTACATCGACGCGTTGCCCTCCACCATCACGACGACATCGCAGAACGCGGGGATGTAAGCCCCGCCGGCGGCCGACGGCCCGAACAGCAGGCAGATCTGAGGCACCACGCCCGACAGCTGGACCTCGTTGAAGAAGATGCGCCCGGCGTGACGGCGGCCCGGGAACATGTCGATCTGGTCGGTGATCCGCGCGCCGGCGGAGTCGACCAGGTAGAAGAGCGGAACCCTGATCCGCTGAGCGGTCTCCTGGATCCGAACGATCTTCTCCACGGTCCGCGCGCCCCAGCTTCCCGCCTTCACCGTCGGGTCGTTGGCCATGACCGCGACCTGGCGACCTTCGATGGTGCCGAGGCCGGTCACGACGCCATCGGCGGGCAGCTCTTCGGCCAGAGCATTGGCGAAGAGCCCGTCCTCGACGAAGGAGTCCTTGTCCAGCAGAAGGTCGAGCCGCTCGCGGGCGGTCAGCTTGTGCTGTTCGCGGAGCTTGGGCAGGTAGCGGGTCCCACCCTTCAGCGCCTTCTCGCGGAGCTCGCGAGATCGAGAGTCGGTCACTACGTCCCCTTGAAGTCCGGCTCGCGCTTCTCGAAGAAGGCCTTGATGCCTTCGCGTGAATCTTCGGTCTGCGAGACGACGAGGAACTGGCCGTGCAGGTAGTGCAGGGCCGCGCGGAAGTCCATGTCCTGCTGCCTGTACAGCGAATCCCGGCCGAGTCGCATCGCGACGGGAGACTTCTTGGCCAGGGCTTCCGCGATCTCGTTCACCGTGGGGTCCAGCAGCTCGCGCGCGACGACGCGGTTGACGACCCCGAGCGACTGCAGCTGGGTGGCCGTCCAGCGGTCGCCGAGCATCTCCATCTCGAGCAGGATCTTGCGCGGGATGTTCCGGGACAGGATGGCCTGGATCATCATCGGCCAGATCCCGACGTTGATCTCGGGCGTGCCGAAGGTCGCGGTGTCAACGGCGACGAGCAGGTCGCACGAGCAGGCAAGGCCAAATCCACCCGCGAGGGCGTGGCCGTTGATGCGACCGACGATCGGTTTGCCGAGCTCGGCCATCAGGACGAAGAGGTCGACGAAGAGGTCGCGGCTGCGGAACTTGTCGAGGCCGCTCATCTCGCCGTCGAAGCTCGTGAGGTCGGCCCCGGCGCAGAAGACGCGGCCGCCGCCGGTCAGCACCACGACGCGGACCTCGGCTTCCTCCTTGCACCACCTGAACGCGGTGGCCAGGTCTCGCAGCATGGTCGCCGAGAGGGGGTTGCGCTGATCAGGCCGGTTCAGGGTGACCGTGGCGATGCGCCCGGTCGTGCTGAGCAGCACCTGCTCCAGGGCCGGAAGCTCGCTCACGGCCCTATTTTCCTTCCCCGCTTGCCGGGGAAGGTGGCCCGCCGCGCCAGCGCTGGCCGGATGGGAGACGGTAGGCCACGATTTCTCGCCTGGCGGGGATGCGTTAGGCGATATGACTGCACTCCTTAACAAAAATAGTTTGCCTGTCCCATTTGGGCCTTCCACAATTGCACCGAACCTGCAACCGATCCTGTCACCCAAAGTTAGGCCCGCAATCGCTTAAAGCACACATTCCGCCCGCCCCCCAAAAGTATGAATATCAAGTCACGAGATCTCGTCGCGGCAACCGTCGGGAGCAACCACGACTCGTCGATCGATCTCGACAAGCCGATCTTCACGCTCAGCGTGGCTTCCGAAATCCTCGAAGTGCATCCACGCACTCTGATGATGTACGAGCACTTGAGCATGATTTCGCCCAAGCGAACCGTTACAAATCGAAGGCGCTACTCGCGCCGGGACGTGATGAAGCTCCAGGCCATTCAGATGCTGACCCGAGAGCACCACGTCAATCTCGCTGGCGTTCGCTACATCCTCGCGCTGCTGAAGCGGCTTCACAACGCGGGAGTAGAACCCCCGGAGGACCTGAAGAACCTGGACGTGACGCAGCTCGACGTCTGAGCAACCACGTGGTTTGAGGGAGAAGCAACAAAGAGGCAAATGTCAAAGAAGAGAAGGCGTCTAGAGATCAAGGTCGACCCGATCCCGGCGATGTACATGGAGGAAACGGCCTCCTGCCCCGTCTGCGGCCGCGATGCCCAGGCGATCGGCCGGCGGCACGTTCAGATCGTGTTTCGTTGCGACGGCTGCAAGGTCGTCTTCAAGCGAAACCGGCACTGGCCGTACATCTACTAGTTCTGGCTTAGTTCCAGGACCAGCCTGGTCGGCTGCGCCGGGCGTCCGTTGTGATTTCGCGCCATTCCGCGGTGCGCGATCTTGGCGGATCTACCAGGCGCAAGTTTGACTCCTTCGGCCTCGTACCCTACTTAGGAGGATGAGGCGGTCGGTAGGGCGTTCCGCCCTGTACGGAGTGCTGCTGGGACTGGCGACGGCTGCGGTGGCCGAGGCCGTCCGTCCGCGCGGCGGAACCACGCTCCTGCTCGATTGGGAACAGGTGCGCCGCACGGCGCGCGCACGCCTCGAAAACCCGACCATGGATCCGGCGCAGCTTTCGGCCGCGGCATTCGGCTATCGAAAGCTCGCCAACCAGCTCGAGAATCCTCTTCTCACCTTCGTCGGCGGACTGCCGAAAGGCGCCTCGATCCCGCAGTTCGAAGCTCTCGACCGCGAGGGCTGGATCGACCTGAACCTCTCCATCCTCCGCCGCGCGGTCGATCCGGTGCTCGAGGCCGGCCGGATGCCGAACTCGCTCATCGTCGAGGTCGGCAAAGCCGGCGTCGACCGGTACGTCGGCGCGATGCTCGCGTTCCTCGGCCGGCGGGTCCTGGGTCAGTACGACCCGCAGCTGATGGCCACCGAGCCGATGGGCGGCGAGGGTCTGTACCTGGTCGAGACGAACGTGGTCGAATGGCAGCGCCACGCGCACCTCCCCGAAGAAGACCTGCGTCGCTGGCTGATCCTCCATGAGATGACGCACGCGTGGCAGTTCGCCGCGCATCCCTGGCTTCGTCGATACATGGAAGAGTCGATGCAGGTCCTGATCGAGTCGGTGACGACGAAAGGACCCGCGGTCGCTCGCTACGCCGCATTCGTCGGGGTCCTTCCCGCGCAGTGGCGAGTGATGCGGCGCGTGCAGAGCACGATGTCGGTGGTCGAGGGCTACAGCAACCTGGTCATGAACCAGCTCGGTCGCAAGCTGCTGCCCGGCTTCGACCGCCTCGAGGCGGCCTACCGCGAGCGAAGCTCAGGCCGGAGCGCGCTCGAGGTGCTGATCTGGAAGCTGACCGGCCTCGACCTCAAGCTTCAGCAGTACCAGCGCGGCGAGGCGTTCTGCCGCGCCGTCTTCGACCAGTACGGGATCCACGTCCTGAATCGGGTTTGGGACGGGCCGGAAGCAATGCCCAGGCTCAGGGAGCTCAGCAACCCGAGCGTCTGGTACCGCCGAACCTCGGTCTAAGCAGCTCTCACGGTTTTTCAGGAATGCTCCACGGCGGTAACGTCGCCATGCGCTGATTGACAAGCGGTCGTTCGTTCGTGACCATTCGTCGCATCAACCGCTCTGGCAACGAGACGGACACGACGCTCCGATCTCATGGGGGAAACGTCGAGTCCCGCCCAGTCCTCGAGGTGGCGGGACTCGATGTCCGCCTGCCGACGGAGGACGGCGTCGTGCATGCGGTGCGCGGCGTCGACTTCACTGTGGCGCCGGGAGAGGTGCTTGCGATCGTCGGCGAATCGGGCTCTGGCAAGTCGGTCACCTCTCTGGCCATCCTGGGCCTGCTGCCGAGGAAGGCGCTTGTCTCAGGCTCCGCACGGTTTCGAGGCCGGGAACTCCTGGGCCTGGACGACTCCGAACTTCGCCACGTCCGCGGCCGCTCGATTGCGATGGTCTTCCAGGACACGATGACCTCCTTGAACCCGGTATACCGGATCGATCTTCAGCTCGAAGAGGCGTTGCGGGCTCATACAAGGTCACTAAGCGCGAGTGACGTAGAGCGGAGGTCGGTCGAGCTTCTCGACGCAGTCGGGATCTCCAGCGCTCGGCGGCGACTCGATCAGTACCCTCACGAGCTCTCCGGCGGGATGCGCCAGCGCGTGGTCATCGCGATCGCCATGGCCAACCGCCCCGACCTGATCATCGCCGACGAGCCGACCACCGCCCTCGATGTCACCGTGCAGGCGCAGGTGCTCGAGGTCCTGAAGCGCGCGCATGTGGAGACGGGCGCGGCGATGATCCTCATCACGCACGACCTCGGAGTGGTCGCGGGCATCGCCGATCGCGTGCTCGTCATGTACGCGGGCCGGGGTGTAGAGGTCGGCGCAGTGGACGACATCTTCTACAGGCCCCGCATGCCGTACACGGTGGGCCTGCTCGGGTCTGTGCCTCGCATCGACACGGCCGCCGCTTCGCGGCTGACACCGATCCACGGCCGGCCGCCGTCCGCGATCAACGTTCCGCGGGGGTGTCCCTTTCACCCACGCTGCCCGATGCGCGAAGACGTCTGTGAGGAGTCAGAGCCGGCGCTTGTGATGGTCGACCGGCGTGACCATGAATCGGCGTGCCACTTCCGAGACCGGGTCGACGGCTCCGTCTTCGCGCGTGGCGCCACCGAGGACGGTGCCGGTCAGTCTGCGCCCGGAGATGTCGTCATCTCGGTGAAGCGACTCACCAGGCATTTCCCGATCCGCAGTGGCGGCGTGGTTCGCCGCCGCATTGGGGAGACGGCGGCCGTCGACGATGTGAGCTTCGAGCTCCGCCGCAACGAGACGCTGGGCCTCGTCGGCGAATCCGGGTCTGGAAAGTCCACGACCGGGCGCATGATCCTTCAGTTGCTTCGGCCGACGAGCGGCTCGATCCAGTTCGAAGGCCAGGAGCTCACGCGGCTCTCGCCTTCACGGTTGCGCCGCCTTCGCCGCGACATCCAGATCGTGTTCCAGGATCCGTACGGGTCACTCGACCCTCGCATGTCGGTGCGGACGATCCTCAGCGAGCCGCTCCGCATCAGCGGGGTCGCGAAGGAAGCCCAGTCTCGGCGTGTGGCCGAGCTCCTGGACCTTGTCGACCTCGACCCCGTCCACGCAAACCGTTATCCACACGAGTTCTCCGGGGGCCAGCGCCAGCGCATCGGCATCGCGCGAGCGCTCTGCCTGAGCCCGAAGGTCTTGATCCTCGACGAGCCGGTTTCGGCGCTTGATGTCTCGGTCCGCGCTGGGGTCATCAACCTGTTGCAGGAGCTGAGGCACCGGCTTCACCTCTCGTACCTGTTCATCGCCCACGACCTTTCGGTGATCCGCCTGATCGCCGACCGGGTGGCGGTGATGTACCTCGGGGCGATCGTCGAGACCGCGCCGACGGCCGCGCTTTTCTCACGCCCCGCTCATCCCTACACGCAGGCATTGCTGTCAGCTGTGCCGAATCCCGATCCCGTCTCGGAGCGGGCGCGCCGGCGGATCATCCTCAGCGGCGAGGTATCGACGCCGGTGGCTCCGGTCGTCGGGTGCCGGTTCCGCGCGCGCTGCCCAAAGTTCAACCACGAGCTCGGCGAGGCCGAGCGTTCGCGCTGCATCGCGGAGCGTCCGGCGCTGATCGACCGCGGCATCGGGCATGAGGCGGCGTGTCATTTCGCGGAGGTCGTCAAGGTTGCGTAAGCAAGCACGAACAGGAGGAGAGCACACGTGAGCAAACGTTTCGCGGCGGGAATCGCGCTGACTGTTGCGCTGCTGTTTCCGGCGGCGTGCCAGAGCGGCTCGGTCAGCACCCCATCCAACGCGGTCAAGGGCGGGACCCTTCACATCATGAACGGCGACGACGTCGACTACCTCGACACCGCCGATGCGTACTCGCCCGTTTCCTGGGCGCTCGCGCGCGCCTATGCCCGGACCCTCTACGCGTATCAATCGTCGAGCGACACCGACAAGGCGGGCCGGCCCGCTCCCGATCTCGCAGCCGGACCGCCGAAGGTCTCGAGCGACGGCACGACCTACACCTTCACGCTGCGCAAGGGCGTCAAGTGGGCGCCGCCGGTGAACCGCGAGCTGAAGGCGCAGGACTTCGTGTACGCGCTAGGCCGCATGTATGACTCGAAGACTCCGTCGAGCGGCCAGCCTTACGGGAACTTCATCAAAGGCGCCGAGGACTTCGGCGCCGGCAAGGCAACGAGCATCTCCGGCATCCGCGCGGTCGACGACCAGACCCTCGAGATTGCGCTGGTCAAGCCGGCCGCCGACTTCCTTTCCATCCTTTCGATGAGCTTTTTCGCCCCGGTTCCGCAGGAGGAGGCGTCGAAGTACGCGGTCGGGTCGGCTTACTCGCAGCACATCGTGGCCCTCGGGCCCTACATGCTCGACAGCTTCCAGCCGGGGAAGTCGATCACATTCGTGCGCAACCCAAATTGGGACCAGGCCACCGACCCACTGCGCAAAGCATGGGTTGACCGGATCGAGGTCACAGAAGGCGCGACCGCGGAGGCGGCGACCCAGGCCATCCAGCGCGGCGACGCTGATATGACACTGAACCTCGACCCACCAGTGGCTTCGCTCACGCAGCTTTCGACGGACCCGAACCTCAAGAACAACTTCACGACCAAGCCGAATGGCTGCGTCGAGTACATGCCGCTCAACGTCAATCCGAAAGCAGGCGCCATCAGCAACGTCAAGGTACGGCAGGCGATCAACTACGCCCTCGACAAGGAGTCGCTGCGGCGGACTCGAGGTGGACCACTGTCTGGACAGATCACGTCTCAGATCCTGCCGTCCACCCAGTTCGGTTATGAGAAGTACGACCTCTACCCGTCCGCGAACAACCAGGGCGACGTCGCCAAGGCGAAGCAGCTTCTGACCGAAGCCGGCTTTCCGAACGGGCTGACGCTGAACTACGTTGGCTCGAGCACCGGCTACGGCCCGGCGTTCACCACCGCGGTCCAGGCGTCGCTGGCCCGAGTGGGGATCAAGCTCAACATCAAGACGTTCCAGGGGTTCTCGATCTACTACGATTCGCTGCTCTTCCCGGCCAAGCGGGTCGAGCACCAGATCGGCGACGCCGAGTGGTGCCCTGACTATCCGGGCGACGGGGCGCGGTCGTGGTTCCTCCCGCTCTTCTACAGCAAGTCGATCCTGCCCGCGGCCAACAACAACATGGCCGAGTACTCGAACCCCGAGGTCGATGCCCAGATCGACGCCGCGCTTTCCGAGCTGGACAACACCAAGCGTGCGCAGATGTGGGCGGCGCTCGACAAGCGGATCATGCAGGACGCTCCCTGGGCACCGTGGCTCGAGGCCAATGAGCCGTTCGTGTGGTCGAAGCGGCTGCAGAACTGGACGTACTCGCCGTGGCACCACAACACCGACATCACCAACGTCTGGATCGCGAAATGACGTTTTCGATAGTCGCTTTCGAACCTGAATCGAAGTCCTGGGGAGTGGCGGTGGCCTCCAAGTGCCTGGCCGTAGGGCACGCTGTGCCGTGGGGCGCCGCCCACGCTGGGGCAGTCGCCACCCAGGCGCTCGCCAATCTTTCCTACGGGCCGGACGGGGTCGCGCTGCTCCGCTCCGGCCAACCGGCTCGGCGCGTGGTCGAGGCCCTCACCCGGCCGGACAAGCTAGCGTCGCAGCGCCAGCTCGGGGTCGTGGACGCCAAGGGCACTGCCGCCAACCACACAGGCGCCGACTGCTTGCCCTGGGCAGGAGGCATCGTCGACGGCGATGTGGCCGTGCAGGGCAACATCCTTGCCGGCGAGCAGGTCCCGAGAGAGATGCTCGGCGCCTATCGGGCGAGCCGCGGTCAGCCGTTCGTTCGCCGGCTCCTGAGCGCGCTCGAGGCCGGGGACGCCGCCGGCGGCGACCGGCGTGGGCGCCAGTCCTCAGCGGTGCGGGTGTGGCGCGAGGGCGCCGCGTACGGGGGCGGGCTGGACGTGGCGGTCGACCTGCGGGTCGACGACCACGCGTCACCGATCGCGGAGCTGAGGCGCCTAGTCGATCTTCATCACCTGTATTTCGTGCGCCCCGACCCCGCGACCTTGATCGATATCGACCAGGGCCTGACAGAAGAGATCGGAGCCGCGCTGGCAACGCTCGGCTACGAGCCCGAGAAGGGATTTCGCGACGCGCTCGCCCGCTGGATCGGCACCGAGAACTTCGAGGAGCGCGACGTGCCGGGAAAGATCGACCCCCTCGTGCTCGCTCACCTCAGGAAGCAAGTGAGCGCGGTGCCGGCGTGACCTACTCGATCGTCGCCGTCGACCCCGCGACCGGCGCGCGCGGGGTCGCGGTGGCGTCGAAGGCGATGTGCGTCGGCGCTCACGTGCCCTGGGGTCGGGCGGGCTTCGGGGCACTGGCGACTCAGGCGTGGCATGACCTGCGCTATGGCTGGGAAGGGCTCGCGCTTCTCGAGGCCGGCCACTCCGCGGCCAGTACCGTCCAGAAGCTGACGCATGGCGACGACGACGCGCCGCATCGCCAGCTTGGCATCGTCGATCGCAACAACAACGTCGCCTCCTACACGGGGTCGCGCTGCATGCCTTGGGCGGGAGGAATGTGCGGCAAGGGGTACGCGGTGCAGGGCAACCTGCTCTCCGGCGCCCGGACCGTGGAGGCGATGGCCGCCAGATACGAAGAGCTCGAGGGCCGGCCGTTCGCCTACCGGCTGGTCCAGGCCCTGCTCGCCGGCGATGAGGCCGGCGGGGACCGTCGCGGCCGCCAGTCGGCGGCGGTGAAGGTCTGGCGCGCCGAGCCCCGCCACTCGACAGACGTCGATGTCATCGCGGACCTCCGCATCGATGACGCCGCGATGCCCGTGCACGACCTGGCCGCGATGGTGCCGAGGCTCTGGCTCGACTACGGCACGGCGCGGCCGCACGCGGCCATCCCGCTCACCGGCCCGGGCGCCGAGCGAGTCGCGGCGAAGCTCGGTGTCGCCGTGGCCGGCGTCGAGGAGGCGCTCATCCGCTGGGCGAGCGAGCAGAACCTTGAAAGCAGGCTCCTCCCGGGGGCAATCGACCCGACCGTGCTTGCCGTGCTCGAGTCTGGGGTCGGGCCTACCCTCAAGCACGCGGCCGCGGAGGTGCCTGCGGAGGGCTGGCCCGCGTGAGCTCGGTGGCGGTCGCCGCCGCGGAAAGCGCAAGCGTTCCTCTCGCGATCGCGCCGTCGCAGCTGCGAATGGTGTTTCGTCGCTTCTGGCGCGACCGGGTCGCGCGTTTCAGCCTGGTCTACATAGCGGCGATCATCGTCGCCGCGGTCGGAGCGCCGGCGGTCGCTCTGCTCGCCGGTCATCCGCCTGACGACTTGAGCCACCAGTACGACATGACGACCGAGTTTGGGCTGCCCAAGGGACCGAACTGGGGGCTCCACTTCTTCGTCGGCGCCGACCAGTTTGGCCGCGACCTGCTCGTCCGCACGGTGTATGGCGCCCAGATCTCGCTGCTGGTGGGGGTCGCGTCGACGGCGGTGGCGCTGGTGCTGGGGTGCACCGTGGGCGTCGTCTCGGGCTTTCTTCGCGGCGCGATCGACGGCTTGCTGTCGCGCACCGTGGACATCGTTCTTGCCTTTCCGATCCTGATGCTCGCGCTCGCGATCCGCGCGGTCTTCGGCGCGAGCCTGTGGATCATCATCGTGGTTGTCGCTTTTGCGACCTGGCCCTACATCTCGAGGATCGTTCGCGGCCAGGCGCTGGTCATCCGCGAGCAGGAGTACGTGCAGGCGGCGCGCGCCCTCGGAGCGAGCGACCTCCGGATCATGTGGGAGCACGTGCTGCCCAACCTGATCGGCCCGCTCATCGTCTACGGCACGCTGATCATCCCCGTCAACATCCTTCTCGAGGCCTCTCTTTCGTACCTCGGCCTTGGCCTGCCGCCGCCGACGGCGACGTGGGGCCAGATGCTTGCGGACGGCCAGGCGTACTACGCGACCGCGCCGTGGATGATCGCCGTGCCCGGATTCGCGCTCCTGACGACCACCATCGCTTTCAACCTCGTCGGCGACGCTCTGCGCGACGCCCTCGACCCACGCACGGGGCAGGCGACGCTGTGATCGGGATCGTCGTCCGCAGACTGGTGTGGCTCGCGGCCCTCATCGTGATCATCACCGCGCTCACCTACACGCTGTTCTTCGTCATCCCGGGCGACCCGGCCGTGCAGGCGCTTCCGAGGGGAGCCTCACCCCAGACGATCGCAGAGGTCCGCCACAGGATGGCGCTCGACCAGCCGCTCTGGGTGCAGTACCTGTACTTCTTTCACGGTCCCGACCTCATCGGGACCGGGCATGCGTCAGGGATCCTGAACTGGCCGCCGAACCTCGGCTACTCCTTCAAGAACCAGCAGCCCGTTCTCGACACGATCCTCGACAGACTTCCGGTCACGATCTCGCTCGCGATCGGCGGCGTTGTGCTCTGGCTGCTCGTGGGTCTTGCGGTCGGCATCATCTCCGCGCTCCGTCCTCGCTCGGTGCGCGACCGCACCGCCATGATCTTCGCCTTGATCGGCGTCTCCATGCCGCAGTTTCTGCTCGGCATCGCACTGCTCTACTTCTTCTACTTCCAGATCCCAATCTTTCCGGCGCCGACTTACGTAGCGTTCACCCAGGACCCGCTGAGCTGGGCGTGGCACCTGGTGCTGCCGTGGTGCACGCTCGCGTTGACCTACGCGGCCGCGTACTCACGCATCCTGCGGTCCAGCATGCTGGAGGTCGCCAACGAAAGCTGGGTGCTGCTGGCGCGAGCCAAGGGCCTCCCCCGGCGGGACGTGGTGTGGCGGCACGTCGTGCGCCCGGCGCTGTCGCCGGTCATGACGATGCTGGGGATGGACATCGGCATCCTCATCAGCGGGGCCGTCGTCGTCGAGATCGTTTTCGGCCTGAATGGCCTCGGCAATCTCGCCATCCATGCCCTCACCACGGTCGATCTGCCAGTGATCGCGGGCACGGTCCTGGTTGCGGCGGTGTCGGTCGCGGTGGCCAACCTGGTGGTGGACGTCGGCTATCGCGTTCTCGACGCCAGGGTGCAGTAAGCCTCCGTCAGGCTTTCGCGCGCACGGGTGGGCCGTCGTAGGAGTCGTCCCGCTGGTCGGAGCCTTCGCGGTAGGCGGGGCTGTTGATGACGATGTAGGTCAGGTTGCCCTTGAACTCGTAAGGCGTACCCCTGGGAATCAAAACAAAGTCGCCGGGACCCACGTGCGCGGGCGAGTCGTCGCCCACTTTCACTATGGCCTGACCACCCACGATGAACATCACGCGGTCGGATTCCTCGCAGGTAATGCGCCTGAGGCGGCCGAAGATCGTGATGTAGGTCACGCTCAACGAGTCGGTGGCCACCGACATCTTGAAGTTCGGATCGCGAGACGGCGACCCGACCGCCTTCTTCATCACGAGCGTGTCGATGTCCGGACCTATCTCCGCCAGCTCCGGCACGTCGCTCAACCTAACAACCGGCATCGCAAATCCCCCCTTTTTTCTATGCGGACGAGGCGGGCGACAGCTGGTGCAGCCGCGCGTGGATCGTCTGCTTCGGGCTCGCGCAACCCATCAGCGATAGGTTGCGGGCGATCTCCTCGCGCAGGAGCTCCATCATCTCGCGCACGCCCGCGCGTCCCTTCGCGGCACAGGCGATGAGCAGCAGCGTGGCCACGCCGACCGCGTCCGCGCCGAGCGCGAGCGCCTTGACAACGTCCGTGCCGCGCTTGAAGCCGGTGTCGACGAGCACGGTCGCCGCGCCGCCCACCGCTGTCCTGACCTCCGGCAGCACCTTCAGCACCGGGACCGCGTAATCGATCGACTCGCCGCCGTGCTGGCTCACCATCACGCCCCTTGCTCCATACCTGGTGGCGAACTCCGCGTCGACGGGACTCAGCACGCCCTTGATGACGAAGGGAAGTCGGGTCGCGTTGATGTAGTGCTTGAGCTGGCTCGAAGTCTTGTGCTCGAGGTACTCCTTGCCCGAGCGCTCGCCGGGCGCGTGAAGCTGGTAGACGGCCTCGACGTCCATACCGACCGCGATGCAGCCGAGCCGCTCGGCCCCGGCGAGCTCGCGCACTATGCGGTCCTCGTCCTGGTACGGCTTCACGATGTGAATCACTGGCGCCCCCATCTCGACGATCCGCGCCAGCTCTTCCTCCGTGACCATGCCGGTCGTCATCGCGGTCCCCGCGTCGGCCAGGCCGCCGGCGATCTGTTCGAGGTACGGCTGGTCCCAGGGCGCGAGGTGGTCGAGCACTAGCGACTGCGAGAGCGACGAGGCGATGACCGGCATGCTCAGCCGCACACCGAACAGCTCGACCTCCGTGGATGCAGGGTCGGTGCCGATCAGGCGGGTCTCAAACGTGAGGCTGTCGATGTAGGCGCGGTTGAGCCTTGCCTGGGAGCCGGTTTCGGACGCGGTGTTGAGATGGCGCGTCGCGCCCACGCGCTCGAGAGCTGCGGTCCCGGCCTGGATCAGATCGTCGTACGTCAAGTGGTCAGCGCGGGAGATGGAGCACGGATGGATCGATTTCGCGCACCGTCGGCGATCCCGTCAGGCACATGACCCGCTCGAGCTCCTCCTGGAGGATTGACATCATCCGGCGCACGCCGTCGCGGCCCGCCGCCGCGCACGCGACGACGAGCTGCGTGCCCATCCCGACGCCATGCGCCCCGAGCGCCAGCGCCTTGAAGACGTCCGCGCCGCGGCGAAAGCCGGAGTCGATGAGGACCGTCATCTCGGGGACAGCCTCGCGGATCGGGGGCAGGAGCTCGAGCACCGGGGCGGTGTAGTCGATCGTCTCCCCGCCGTGGTTGCTGACCATGATCGCGGCCGCGCCGACGTCGCGCGCCGCGATCGCGTCCTGCACGCTGAGCACCCCCTTGACGACGAAGGGGAGCCTGGTCGCGCGGATGTAGCCCGCGATGTCGTCGGTGCTCTGGTAGCCGAGGTAGGAAGGGCCGGGCACCTCGTCCCACGCCTTCTCCAGGTACATGGCGTCGATGTCCATGCCGACTGCGACGCATCCGAGCGACTGGGCCTTCTCGAGATGGCGCTGGACCTTGTCCTTGTCCGAGTAGGGCTTCACGATGTGGATGACCGGCGCACCCTGGTCGACGATGCGGGCAAGCTCCTCGAACGAGACGTCGCCCGTCGACATCATGCTGCCTGCGTCGGCCAGCCCCTTGGCAATCTGCTCCAGGTACGGCGTGTCCCACGGGGCGAGGCGCTTGAGGATGCGCGACTCGCAGAGGGCGGACGCAACGATCGGGGCCCGCAGCTCGCGCCCAAAGAGATTGGCGGTCGTGGAAGCCGGCCGGCTCCCGAAGAGCCGCATCTCGAACGAGATCGCAGCCATGTACTCGCGGTTGAGCCGGGTCCCCGACCGTGTTTCCGAGCCGAGGTCGAGGTAGGGCTCCATGCCGATCGGACGGATCCGAACCAGCGCGCGCTCCACGAGCTCGTTATAACGAAGGTCGTCGACTCGGCTCTCCGCCGTTGCCTCAGTCATGCGCACGCCTCCCGCTAACTCGCATATCCGTAGACCTCGGCCGCCGCCCGCGTAGACACGTACCCATCCGCGAGGTCAGCCTCGACCAGCTCACGTTCGCGCTCGCGCGGCGATCCGTAGCCGCCGCCTCCACCGGTCACCGCACGCAGCCGGCTTCCCGCTGCCGCCGAGACGTGGCTGCACTTGAGCGCATGCATCGACGGCCGGCCGGGGCGCACAAGTTCGATCGACGGGGTCTGGCCCGCAATTCCGCCGAAGACGCCCCACGGTGGGGTCACGCTTCGCTCGAACCAGAGCGAAACGTGCGTCGTGTCGTCGAAGAACTCGTACTCACGAAAGATGGCGAGCCCGCCGCGCCGGCGGCCCGCTCCGCCAGAGTCAGGCACGAGGCCATAGCCGTGAACTCGCACGGGGTAGCGTGCCTCAATGATCTCGACCGGGAAGTTCTTCAAGTCGCCGCCCGCGTAGTCGACGAGCGCGCTCGAACCGTCGAGCCGGCGACCAGCGCCCCACCCGACCGCCAGCGACTCGCCCATCATCCAGCGGCCGGACTCAGAGTGGAGACCATCGAGAATGACGTTCATGGCGTCCGCACACTGGGACCCGGTGACCTTTTCCGGCAGCAGCGGGGACATCACCTTGATGAAGAGGTCGATCATCAGGTTGAGGTGCGGTCCGTAGTACTGGCACGCGGCCGGCTCCTCGGCTGCAAACATCGAGCGGCGGGGCGCCGTCACGTGAAGGCACCGAAAGGTGCCTCCTGACGCGGGCATGTCCGGGTTGACCAGGAACTTGAACGCGAGACGCGCCGCGGAGATCGTCTGCGCGAAGCCGCAGTTCAAGCAGCCAGAGGTTTGCGGCGCCGACCCGGTCAAGTCGAGGTAGAGGTCGCTGCCGTCAATCCTGACCGTCAGTCGCACGGGAACGGGCCTCGTGTCGTGGCCATCGTCGTCCAGGTACCCTTCAGCCTCCCAGGTGCCATCGGGAAGGGCCGCCACCGCCTCGCGGTCTTGCGCCTCGCACTGGGCGAAGATCTGCCCGACGGCGTCGTCGACGACGGCCTTGCCGACGCGCGAATAGATCTCGATCAGCCGCTGCTCGCCGGTCCGGCACGCCGCCACCTGCGCCTGGAAGTCGCCGTGGATGCTCTTCGGAAGGCGGCTGTTCTGCTCGAGCAGCAGCATTAGCTCACGGTTCAGCCGGCCCTGGCGGACGATGCACGTCGGCCCGATGCGATAACCCTCCTGCCAGATCTCCGTCCCTGCCATGGTCTGGCTCGGCTCCATGGCGCCGATGTCCATCCAGTGCGTCTTGCTGGCGGCGTACCCCACCAGCTCGCGCTCGAAGTAGATCGGCGTGAATACGGAGACATCGTTGAGGTGGCTGCCCGCGAGGTACGAGTCGTTGATCAGGTACACATCGCCGGGCCGGATATGGCTCTCGCCGTAACGCTCGACGGTAACCCGGACCGCGTCCTCCAGCGCGCCGAGAAAGATCGGCAGTCCAGGTGCCTGCCCGAGGAGCTCGAAGCGTCGGTTGAAGATGGCGACGCTGTAGTCCTTCATCTCGTAGATGATCGGCGTGTAGGCACTCCGCGCCAGGTTGGTGCCCATCTCGGCGGCCGCCGCGTTCAGCTCGTTGCGCACGACTTCGACGGTCACCACATCGGCGGTCCGCTGCGCGATCATCAAGACATCACCATTGCCACGCCGGCTCCTCTCGTGAGATCAAGCCGCGGTCGAGGTGCAACATAACAGCAAAACTAACGCTTGTACGTGTCGTTTCGGCGGCGCTCGGGGTCACGGTTGCGGCGGCCGTGCCGGGGGCGGCGATCGCCGCCGCACCGCCACCTGTCCCGTCAGGCTTCGTCGCCGTGACCGACGGGGCGGGGTCGCTGCAGATCTCCCAGTTCACGCTCGATGGCGCCCTGGTCCGCCGGCTGACGACCGGACCCACGAACCACAACTTTCCGAGCCTTTCGCCGGACGGCCGGCAGCTCGTCTTCACGGGTGACGAGGGTGGGCGTTCGGAGATCTACCGCCGAGACCTCAGGCCTGGCGCGCCGGCCACGCGGCTGACGCGGGAGCCAATCACCGCCACCAGCCCGAGCTGGGCTCCCGACGGAAAATCCATCGTCTACTCGGCGCTTGTGCCCGGCGCCGCGGCCTACCAGATCTTCGTCGCACACGCGGATGGCAGCAGCCCTGCGCAGCTCACGCACACGACGGATGCGGGCAACACGCAGCCTGTCTATTCACTCGACGGACGCCGGATCGCGTACATAAGCGGGCATGAGGCGACCGCTCCCGGTGCGAATGGATCCGCGATCACCATGTTCGTGAATCGGATCTGGGTCATGGGCGCCGACGGCTCGAATCCTCGTCCCCTGACATCGGGCCCGCGGGACGCCTACCCGCAGTGGCTCGGCTCCGAAACCCTGTTCTTCGCCAGGGAGGACGTCGCCAGGGACACCTCGGCGATCCTCAGTGTCGGACTCGGCGGGCAAGAGCGAAGCCAGTCGCCGGAGGCGCTGCGCTTCATCGAGCCGCGACCATTACCAGACGGCAGGTCATACGGCGCGACGATCGAAGAGAGCGGTGGGCTGCACCTCGTTCGGATCTCCCGTGCAGATGGCGCACTCCTCAACGTGTCCAGGCCGAGCGACTACCTCGTCCATCGCCTCCGCCTGCCGGCGACCGACGGAAGCGCCTTCACGCTGGCGTGGATCATGTCGCCGGCACCTGCCGAGAAATCCGGCAACGCTGTCCTGATGGTCGTGATCGCACTTGCGCTCGTGGCGGTGTTGCTGATCGGCAGCTTGGGAGTCGTCCGTCTCAAGAAAAACTAGCGCTTGCTAGTTTTGACGGAGTTCGAATAGAGTCTGCCTGGTGGCAGGGTGGGGGGTCGCGGTCGACATCGGTGGCACCTTCACCGACCTGGTCGCGGCTTCGACTGGCGGCGAGCTGAAGACGGCCAAGGCGCTGACCACGCCCGGCCATCTTGCGATCGGAGTCCTGGCGGTGCTCGATGACGCCGTCGCTTCAGCCTCGGAGGTCGAGTTCTTCGTCCACGGCACGACGGCGGGCCTTAACGCGCTGCTCGAACGCCGATACGCGCCGATCGGGCTTTTGACGACCAAGGGGTTTCGCGACGTGTACGAGATCGGCCGGGCCAACCGGCCGGCGATGTACGACCTCCAGTACCACCGGCCACCGCCGCTCGTGCCGCGCCGGCACCGCCTGGAGGTGGTCGAGCGCATGTCGGCCGACGGTCACCCGATCACGCCACTCGACGACGACTCCGTCAACAGGGCCATCGACCAGCTCGTTGCGGCAGGGATCGAGTCGGTGGCCGTCGTTTTCCTGCACAGCTATCGCAACCCTGACCACGAGCTCGCTTGCGAGCGGATCGTCCAGGAGCGTCATCCAAACGTCAGCGTGTCGCTGTCGCATCGAATTGCGAATGAGTGGCGCGAGTACGAGCGCACGAGCACCACGGTCGTGAACGCGGCGATCGCGCCGACTGTCCGGAGCTACCTTGCTGAGCTCGAGACGGAGCTGGGTCGGCGAGGCGTCGCCGCGAGTGTGCACATCATGCAGTCCAACGGCGGCATGACGACTGCCGCTCGCGCGCGAGAGCAGCCCGTCAACACGCTCCTGTCCGGGCCTGTCGGGGGCGCGATCGCGGCCGCGAACCTGGCCAGGCGGGCCGGATCTTCGAGCGCGATTGCGATCGACATGGGCGGCACGAGCTTCGACGTCTCGCTGTGCATCGACGGCAAGCCCTTGATCGCGAGGGAGGCGATGCTCGAGGGCCAGCCGCTCATCCTGCCTGTGATCGACGTCGAGACGATTGGCGCCGGTGGAGGCTCGATCGCCTGGGAGTCGGCGGGCGGGCTCCGGGTCGGCCCACGCAGCGCGGGCGCGGAGCCCGGACCGGCCTGCTACGGCCGGGGCGGCACCGAGCCAACCGTGACCGACGCGAACGTGCACCTGGGGCGGGTGAATCCGCGGTACTTCCTGGGCGGCCGTATGGCGCTGCAGCCCGATCGGGCCGCCGGAGCGCTGCGGGCCCTCGGTCGGAAGCTGAGCCTCGACGAGGAGCGGCTGGCCGAGGGCGCGCTCGAGGTTATCAACGCCCGTATGGCCGGCCTGATCCGGCAGATCACGGTCGGTCGAGGCCTCGACCCGCGCCAGTTCTCACTCGTCGCTTTCGGCGGCGCAGGCCCGATGCACGCTGTTTTTCTCGCCGAGGAGCTCGGTATTGCGACGGTGCTCGTCCCGCACTCGCCAGGAACGTTCTCCGCCCATGGCATGCTCGAGGCCGAGATACGTCACGACGTCGTCCATCCGTACTTCGCCCGCTGGGATCGAATGGATCCGGAACAGGTCGGTGCGGCCACGAAATCACTCGTGGCTTCGGCGACCCAGTTGCTGAAGGAAGATGGCATCGACCCGTCGAAGGCGGTGCTGGCGACGAGCGCTGACCTTCGCTACGTCGGCCAGGAGCATTTCCTGACGCTGCCCGCGGCGAAGTTCGACGGCAAGCTGCTCGCCAACTTCCACCGCCTTTACAAGAAAACCTTCGGGCACTCCAACCCGGATGAGCTGGTCGAGATCGTGAACCTGCGGCTGACCGCCGTCGGCTCCGGAGCCCATGCGCGGCCGAACGGCTCCCGGTCGGGGTCGGGGTCGGGCAGCGGCGACAAGTACGACGAGCACCCGGTGCGTTTTCGCGGTCGCCCTGTGCCGACGCCCAGGTACCGGCGCAACGACCTTCGCGTCAGCCAGCGGATCACGGCTCCCTGCATCATCGACGAGGACTCGTGCACGACCGTGGTCCCCGATGGATGGATCGTGATCTCTGAGGCTGAGGGATGGCTGTCGATCAAAAGAGAGAAGTGAGCACCACGATCGATTCGATCGAGGTCGAGATCATCCGCAACGCGCTCAACTCCGCGGCGGACGAGATGGGCGTCAACCTGGCGCGAAGCGCGTACACCCCGATCATCTACGAGATCAAGGACTACAGCGTGGCCCTCTTCGACGACGAGTGCCGCCTTCTGGGCCAGGCGCCGGGCCTGCCGATCTTTCTCGGCGCCCTCGAGGACGCGGTCAAGGTGACGGTCGCGAAGTACGGCAAGGAGTCGATGGCGGAGCGGGACGTCTACCTGGTCAACGACTCCTACGAGGTCGGAAGCCATCTCAACGACATCTCGCTTTTCACGCCTGTGTTCTTCGAGCATGAGCTCGTCGGGTACGCCGCCAGCAAGGCGCACTGGATCGACATTGGAGCCATGGAGCCGAGCCAGACCATGGCCTCGACCGAGATCTATCAGGAGGGCTACCGCATCGCCCCGACGAGGATCGTGCGCAAGGGCCGCCTCAACCAAGAGCTCCTCGAGTTCTTCATGCTCAACAGCCGGATGCCAAAGAGCATCCAGGGCGATTTCTATGCCCAGGTCGCGGCATGCCGCACCGGCGAGCAACGCCTGCAGGCGATCCTCCAGCGTTTCGGCAGGGGCCAGTTCCAGCTCGCGGTCGACGAGATCTTCCAGCAGTGCGAGCGGCTTGACCGCGAGGTGGTGGAGGCCCTCCCCGACGGCGAGTGGGAAGCCGAGGGGTTCATGGACAGCGACGGCACGAACTTCGACCAGCCGGTGAAGGTGAAGCTCAAGATGACCGTCAAAGGATCCGACATCTATCTCGACCTCACCGGGTCGGCCTCGCAAACCGGGGGATGTCTCAACTCCGGCTTCTCGCAGACGGTTTCCGCGGCACGGCTGGCGTACAAGTTCCTGATCAACCCCGACGTGGCGCCGACGGGCGGCACATTTCGCAACCTGCACGTCTACGCTCCGCCGCGCTCGATCTTCGCGGCGCAGGAACCGGCGGCGTGCCAGTACTACTACCCGCACGCCGGTCTGATGATCGACCTCTTCATCAAGCTGATGGCGAAGGCAATGCCCGAGCGGGTGACCGCCGCTCAGTGCGCGGACCCGATGAACGTGATGTTCGACGGCATCAACCCGACCACCGGCGAGACCTGGGTCACCGGCGAGGCGGTCGCCCTGGGTTGGGGCGCGTCGCGAGAGCGCGACGGCGAGAACGGCCTGGCCAACTACGGCGGCGGGGACCTCAAGAACTACCCCGCGGAGGTGATGGAGGCCAAATACCCGATTCGCGTCGTCGACTATTCGCTCGCCCAGGATTCGGGTGGAGCGGGTCGCCGGCGCGGTGGGCTGGCGATCCATCGCGAGTTCGAGACCCTTGCCCAGAGCCTGCACGTTTCGCTCTGGCTCGAGCGCAGCGTCACCGGCCCATGGGGAATCTTCGGCGGACAGCAGGGCGCGACTCCGAAGGTCGAGGTGGAGCGTCCTGGCAAAGAGGTGATCCGCAAGCTCAAGGCGAGCCACATCGTGTGCCCCGAGGAGACGCAGATTCGGGTCACGACCGGCGGTGGCGGGGGCTACGGGGATCCCCGTGAGCGCGAGCGCGAGCTGGTCGAGGCGGACCTCGCCGACGGATACATCAGCGAGGCGATGGCGAGGGAGGTTTACGGCTATGAGTCCTGAGCGAAGCGCGACGCTTGCGCCGCCCGAGCTGAGCACGCGCCTCGAACGCGTCCGGGAGAACATGAAAGCCGCCGGCCTCGAAGTCCTCTTCGTCGGCCAAAGCGTCGACCTCGAGTACCTGCTTGGGGTGGATCGGAGGCTCCATCACTACGGTGCGTCCCACTTCTTCGGCGAGTGGGCGGTGGGTTCAGTCATCCGGCTCGAGGGCGACCCGGTGCTCCTCGTGCCCAGGCACATGGCCGAGTTTCACTTTGACCTGAGCGCCGACCCTCCTCCGATGCGCGTCTTCACCGAGAAGGACAACCCGCGCGCCGTTGTCAAGGAGGCGATCGGCAAGGCTCCGAAGACCATCGGCGTCAACCTCGACGCCCCTGCCGAGCTGGTGCTCACGCTCCAGGAGCTGTTTCCAAAGTCTCGCGTGGCCCTGGCGTCCGACCTCCTTGCCCGCGTTCGCTCCATCAAGTCGGAGTCAGAGCTGGAGGCGATGCGGGCCGCGAGCCTGCTCGCCGATCAGGTCTTCGAGGAGTCGCTGGCGGTGGTCCAGCCTGAGCTCACGGAGCTCGAGCTCGCGGAGTGGATCGTCAGGCGCTTGAAGGAGCTCGGCGCCATCGACGAGTCCTTCGACACCGCGATCTTTCCGATGGGACCGCAAGAGGCGCGGCCGGCCAAGGAGCGGCTGAGCAAGCGGAAGATTGGCCACGACATCTCTGTCAGCTATGACTTCGGGGCCGCGCTTGCGGGCTATTGCTCGGACTTCGGGCGCACCATCTACATAGGCAAGCCGAGCGCGCGATTCCGCCAGGCATACAACGCGGTCATCGCCTCCCAGGCGGCGGGCGCGAATGCGATGCGCCCGGGCGCGCGTGCATGCGACGTCGACGCCGCGGCGCGCCAGGTCATCGCCGACGCGGGGTTCGGCGAGCAGTTCCGGCACCGCCTCGGACACGCGATCGGCAAGGACGTACACGAGCCGCCCTACCTGGACGTCGTGGACAAGACGCCGCTCGAGGCGAACATGACCTTCACGATCGAACCGAGCGTCTTCATCACCGGGGAGTTCGGCGCCCGGGTGGAGGACGTATACGTGGTCACCGCGGACGGCGGACAGCGTCTCAACCGGGCTAGCGCGGAGCTGGTGGTCCTCTGAGCGGGCTCCTGCTCGCCGGTGCGAACGTGCTCGATGTCGCAAGCGGCGAGCTGACCCGGCGCGACCTCGCGATCTCCGAGGGAAGGGTCGTCGAGCGGCCGGACCGCGATGCCGAGCGGGTCGACGTCGACGGCCTCGTCCTCACTTTCGGGCTGTGGGATGTGCACGCACATCCGGGCGGCCTCATGTATGACCCGCCGGCGGCCGGGTACTTCGAGCGAACCTCGCAGCACAGCGTGCGCGCAGGCGCGAATCTGCTCGAGGCCGCGACGATGGGCATCACCGGCGTGCGCACCGCCGCCGAGGCGGATGGCATCGACATGGCCTGGCGCGACGCGTTTGCGCGACGACGCTGGCCAGGCCCGCGGGTGATGTGCTCGGGTCCCGCGATTCGGACGACTGGCGGTCACGGCACCGCGTACCCGCGGGAGTACGTGAACACCTCGCCCTTCCTGATCGCGGACGGTCCAACCGAGATGCGCAAGGCCGTGCGCACGCTCGCCGAGCAGGGCGCCGACTGGGTGAAGATCATGCTCACGGGCGGGCTCTACTCAGTGCACGAGACGGTCGACAGCGGCCAGCTTTCCGATGACGAGCTCGGAATGGTCATGGCGACCGCGCGCCAGCGCGGCTTGCCAGTCCTTGCGCATTGCGGAAACGCGCGCCTCGCGGAGCGATTCGTGGAGCTCGGCGGGCGCTCGGTCGAGCATGGATACGCGCTCGACGAGGCGGCTGCCGCGGCGCTCGCGAAACATGGCGCCTGGCTCACGCCGACCATCGGCGTGACCCACGACGTCGAGATGATGAAAGCGGACCGGTGGCCGGAGCACGCGATGCAGCGGGCGAAGGCGTCATCGGCGCGCCACGCCGACGCGGTTCGGGCGTGCATCGCCGCGGGCGTGAAGATCGCGACCGGCGCCGACCTCAACCCGATAGGTCCACGGCTCCACGCGGAGCTCGGTCTGCTCGAGGAGATCGGGATGTCGAGGCTCGCCGTCCTGCACGCCGCGTCCACGGGCGGACGCGAGCTCAACGGTCTCGGCGCCGAGACGTCGCCCCAGCCCGGGTCGGTGGCGGACCTCATCCTCCTGGACGGCAACCCGCTCGACGATCTCGCGCATCTTCGGAGACCTAGAGGTGTCGTCGTCTACGGGAGGTTTGTCGTCGATCCGCGCGGCGGACGCCTGCCCGCGCCGGCACCGGGTCCGTATTCGTAATTCGCAGATGTCAGGATTCTGTAAGAGCCCTCAGCGAATCGGTTTCTAGACAAACGCTAGTTCGTCTACTACACTTCCATCGCCTACCGACAGGGGGCTTGGGCTGATTGGTGAGGAGGAAGCACGATGACTTCTAGCGGCGACGGCGCGTTCGATCGCATGTGGTCGCGAAGGCAGTTCCTGCAACGGACGGGCATCGGAGGCGCGGCGCTGTTGAGCGCGGGCACGTTGGTGGAGCTGCTCGAAGCATGTGCCGGCCCGACGACGACGACCACCACCGGCAACGTGAAGGCGAGCTGGACCAACGTCGTCATTCCTGAGAACCTCGATCCGCACATCGGTTTCGACACCGACACGCTGCAGTTCACTCACAACGTCTACGAGGCGCTGCTGGAGTACACGCCGGGTGGCCTCGAGGTGAGACCACTGCTGGCGGAGTCCATGCCTGCGGTGTCGTCCGACGGCCTCACGTACACGTTCAAGATTCGCCAGGGCGTCACGTTCCACGACGGCGCGAAGCTCGATGCCCAGGCGGTGCTCACGAGCTTCAACCGCCTGCGTGAGATCAACCAGGGGCCCGCGTCCTACCTCATCAACATCGCGGGCTTCGAGGCGCCCGACGCCAACACGTTCGTGATCAAGCTGTCGGCGCCGTACTCGCTGTTCCCGGGCACCGTGCCATGGTTCCTGATCGCCAGCCCCAACGCGATCAGCAGTAACAAGACGAGCTCCGACCCTTGGTCCAAGAACTGGTTCGCGAGCAAGTCGGCCGGCACCGGACCGTACATGCTCGACAGCCTGAAGCCGAACAACCGCATCGACATGTCGAAGAACCCGCACTACTGGCGCGAGTTCAAGGCCGGCGTACCGATCTCGGTCGCCATCATCCAGCAGGCGAATACCACGACCCAGCTCGAATCCCTGCAGAGCGGCCAGACCGACTTCCTGAGCAACATCGGCCCGGACAACGCTGAGACCGCAAAGTCGCTGCCGAACGTCGCGGTCGTCCGCCAGCCCGCGATCCAGCTGCGCACGATCCCGCTCAACATGATCCGCGCCCCGCTAACCGACGTTCGCGTTCGGCAGGCGCTGATCGCGGCTTTTGACTACGAGGGCTACACCAACTTCTACAAGGGCTTCGGCCGGCCAGCCAACAGCCCGATCCCGCCGCAGTTCCCGGGCTGGGACTCGTCCCTGCCGTACGCGAAGCAGGACCTGACCAAGGCCAAGCAGCTGCTCGACGCCGCGGGCGTCAAGCAGGGCACCTCCCTGCGGCTGGTCACGGTGCAGGGCCTGAACTACGAGTCCTTCGCCGGCACCATCTTCCAGGCGGCCCTGGCCAAGATCGGCATCGCCCTCAAGGTCGAGGCACCGCCGTGGCCGCAGATCCCGCCCCAGATGCAGAACAACGCGACCTCTCCGCCAATGACGTTCCTCAACGTGTTCCCCAACACTCCGGACCCCGCGCTCGTGATCAGGGTCTCGTACCACTCGTCGAACGTCCCGGCCAAGGGCGGCTACAACTGGGCGAACTTCAAGGACCCCCAGCTCGACGCCGATCTCGACAAGGTGGTCCAGATCCAGGACGAGGCTCAGCGCAACCAGCTCCTCGCCGGGATGCAGAAGAAGATCGTCGACTCCGCGTCGACCATCTACTGCATCGCGCCGGACCTCGTCATGCCGGTGCGGAAGGAGTGGGCGCACGTGAAGTACGACCCGTTCTTCCAGGACGGGATCATCAGGTGGTTCTACTGGTCGAAGGAAAGCTGATCGTCACGAGGCGTTAGGTGACCTACTACCTGCTCCGGCGCCTGGTCGGAGCGGTAGCGGTTCTGTTCGGCGTGGTCACGGGGACGTTCGTGCTGTCGCACGTCATACCATCGTGCCCCGCGTGCGCCGTCGCGGGGCTCCGCGCCGGCCCGGAGCAGATCAAGGAGGCGGCGCACTCGCTCGGCCTCGACAGGCCGGTATGGGACCAGTACGTGACCTATATATCAGGCCTGGTCCACGGTGACCTCGGCATCTCGTACGCGAGCCGGCAGCCGATCGGGCCGGCCATCCTGAGCGCCCTACCGGCAACCCTCGAGCTCGTCTTCTACAGCTTCATCATCTATGCGGTGCTTGGGGTCGGCCTCGGCCTCGTCTGGGCATGGCGCGGGAACAGGCCGGAGTCCTGGCTGATCCGCCTCCTCTCGATGCTCGGCACGGCGCTGCCCGTGTTCTGGTTTGCGATGGTGCTCCAGCTCTGGGTCGGCCTGCGGTTGGGCTGGTTCCCGATCACGGGCCGCATGCAGCTCGACACGCCGCCGATGATCACCGGCTTCTACACGATCGACTCGCTTCTGACGGGGAACTTCCATGCCTTCTTCGACGCCTCCTGGCACCTGGTGCTGCCCGTGACGGCGCTTGTGATGTGGCAGTTCGCGGTGGCGTCACGCTTGACCCAGAAGTCAGTGATCGAGGAGATGCGGATGCCCTACGTGCGGACGGCCATCGCCAAGGGCGCCGGGACGCGCAGGGTGATGCTGGGACATGTGTTCCGGAACGCCATCAACCCGGTGCTGACGATGCTCGGCTTGCAGTTCGGCTGGCTGCTTGGAGGAACGGTGCTGGTCGAGGTTGTCTTCTCGTGGCCGGGGATCGGAATCTACATGTACAACGCTCTCCAGACCTTCGACTTCCCCGCGATCATGGCCGTGACTGTCGTGATCACGCTCGGATTCGTGGTCGTCAACCTCGTCGTCGACCTTCTGTATCCGGTCATCGATCCGCGGATCCGGGCCCTCGGCTGATGGCCGCCCCAGCTCTGGAAGTACACGCCCGGGCCTTCCAGCGGGCGAGCATCCTCGACCTGGCCAGGCATTGGTGGCCGGTCGCCCTGATCGCCGTCTGGCTCCTGATCGTCCTCGTCCCGGGTCTGCTCGCGCCGCAAGACCCACTTGCCGTCAACACCTTGAACATCCTCGCGCCGCCGTCGGGGGAGCACCTCTTCGGGACCGATCATGCCGGCCGCGACCTCTGGGCGCGATGCGTCTGGGGTGTGCGCTACTCGCTCGGGATCAGCATCCTGATCGTCGTCGGCGCGGCCGCCATCGGGACGGTCATCGGTGGGGTGGCCGGTCTCTTCCGTGGCCCTGTCGACGCGCTGCTGATGCGCACCACCGACGTCTTCCTTGCGTTCCCCTACCTGATCCTGGCGATCGCCATCGCGAGTGCGGTCGGGCCCGGCCTGACCACGGTGGTGGTCGCGCTGACGGCGGTGTGGTGGCCGGGGTATGCCCGCATGGTCCGGGGGCAGGTGCTCGCGCTCAAGGAGCTGCCGTTCGTCGAGGGGGCCCGCGCGGCCGGGACGTCTACGCTGATGATCCTGTTCCGGCACCTGCTGCCGCACCTGCTGCCGCAGCTGTCGGCGCGCCTGTCGATGGACGTCGGATACGCCGTGCTGGCGATGACCGGCCTGAGCTTCCTCGGACTGGGGGCCCAGCCCCCAACTCCCGAGCTGGGCACCATCATCGCGGACGCCCACAGCCACCTTCTCTCGGCCTGGTGGTACACGACCCTGCCTGGCCTGTTCGTGCTCGCCATGGTGCTCTCGTCGATGGTGGTCAGCGACTGGCTCGAGGCCAGGAACAAGAGCCAGTTCTCCTGATGACGGCGTCCGTCTGCGAGGTGAGCGACCTCACCGTCGCGTACCACTCGGGCACGGAGTGGCTCCAGGCCGTGCGCAGCGTCTCCTTCGAGGTACGAAGAGGCGAGATCCTCGCCGTCGTCGGCGAGACCGGGAGTGGCAAGTCGACGACCGCGACCGCCGTGATACGCATGCTGCCGGCCAACGGGCGTGTCACGTCCGGCCGCGTGTTGTTCGACGGCCGCGACCTGCTCACGCTGTCGGTCCGCGACATGCGCCGGCTGCGTGGACAGGAGATCGCCTACGTCCCCCAGCAGCCGATGTCGGCGTTCAACCCCACCATGACCATCGGCAGACAGGTCGCCGAGCCGCTTGTGATCCACCGCGGGATGAATGAGAGGAAGGCCGCACCACAGGCCGCCCATCGGCTGAAGGAGATGGGCATCCACGACGTACCGAGGGTCATGCATTCGTATCCGCATCAGCTCAGCGGTGGCATGCTGCAGCGCGCGATGATCGCGACGGCGATGATCTGCCAGCCGCGGCTGCTGATCCTCGACGAGCCGACGTCGGCGCTCGACGTGACGATCCAGCGTCAGATCCTGAGCCTGATCAAGCAGGTGCAGGCGGACTACCAGCTGGCCGTGATCCTGATCAGTCATGACCTCAAGGTCGTCAGCGAGGTCGCCGACCGGATCCTCGTCATGTACGGCGGTCGGGGCGTCGAGGTGGGTTCGACCCCCGACCTGATGAATGCCTCACGGCACCCATACACGCGCGGCCTGCTCCGAAGCACGATGCGCGCCGGACTCGACCACAAGTCGAAGCTCGCTTCGCTTGCGGGTTACCCGCCCAACCCGCATGAGGTTGACAAGGAGCCCGGATGTCCGTTCCGGCCGCGGTGCCCGAGGGCGGTCGCCGAGTGCGCCGAGCGTTTCCCACCGGGGGCTTTCGAGGACGGCCACGGCTGGGCCTGCTACAACCCGGAGCCGGCCTCGTGAGCCTGGTCGCCCAAGAGGTGTCGAAGCACTTCGTCACCGCGCGACGCTGGCCGTTGCCGGCCGAGGTCACGGTCGGCGTCGACCGGGTCGAATGCTCGGTCGAGCCGGGTCTCACCCTTGGCGTCGTCGGTGAGAGCGGGTCAGGCAAGTCAACGCTGGCGAGACTGCTGCTCGGCCTGCTCGAGCCGACGTCAGGGCTGATCGAGTTCGAAGGAAAGCCGATCGGAAAGTTTGGCCGCGCCCAGTGGCGCGCGTTTCGGCGGTCGGTGCAGCCGATCTTCCAGGACCCGCGCTCGGCCCTGAACTGGCGCCACAGCATCCAGACGATCATCACCGAGCCGCTCGGCAACTTCGGACTCGGCGCCGAGGAGCAGAAGCAAAAGGCGCTCGCCCTGCTGGAGCAGGTGAGACTGCCGACGCACGTCCTTAAGCGGCAGACGAGCGACGTCAGCGGCGGCCAGCTGCAGCGCGTGGCGATCGCGCGGGCGCTGGCGCTCGACCCCAGGTACCTGATCTGCGATGAGCCGCTCTCCGCGCTCGACGTGTCCGTCCAGGCCGGGGTGCTGAACCTGCTGCTCGAGCTCCAGAGCAGCCGTCGCCTGGCGATGATGTTCATCTCCCACGACCTCGAGGTCGTGCGGCACGTCAGCGACCGCGTCATCGTCATGTATCACGGCGCGGTGATGGAGGACGCGCCCGCCGTCGACCTGTACCGGCAGCCACGACATCCCTACACCCAGGTGTTGATGGGCCGCGCAAGCCCGCTGGCCGAGGACGCTACGGCGCCGACAGACATCGTCGCTCGCGCCGACGGCAAGCTCGACTCGCACTGCCCCTTCGCGGATCGATGTCCGATGCGACAGCAAAGGTGCTTCATAGAGCGGCCTCTCCTGCGCGAGCTCGTTCCGCGCCACAGCGCTGCCTGCCACTTCGCGTGAGCGCCGCCCGCGCGCTGGGTGCGTCGTCGCTCACGATCAGCCCGGTTGGCTTCGGTGCGTGGTCGATCGGTGGCCCAGGCTGGGCTTACGACGGCGGTCCCGGGCGAGACGAAACATCGCTCGACTCACTCCTTCATGCCTGTGCATCGGGCGTCACGTGGGTCGACACCGCGCCGATGTACGGGCAGGGCCATTCCGAACAGCTCGTCGGCCGTGCGGCCCGGCACCTGGGATCGGCGCGGCCCCTGATCTTCACGAAGTGCGGGAGGCGCTGGGACTCGCCGGAATCCGCTCCGTACTCGGATCTGCGGCCCGCGTCGATCAAGGCCGATTGCGATGCATCGCTTGCACGCCTGGGCGTCGAGGTCATCGACCTGTTGCAGATCCACTGGCCCGAGAAACGCGAGCGCACCCCGCCCGAGGAGTCATGGGCCGCCATGACGCAGTTGGTCGAGGAAGGGAAAATCCGCGCGGCCGGCGTCAGCAACTTCGGAGTCGAGCTGCTCGAACGATGCGAGGCGGTCGGGCACGTCGACTCGCTTCAGATCCCGTTCTCGCTGATCGTTCGTGACGCCGCCGGCGGGTTGCTGCAGTGGTGCGCGGAGCATCGGACGGCGGTGCTGGCCTACAGCCCGATGGTGATCGGCCTGCTGACCGATTCGTTCGCAGCGTCCCAGATCGCAGCGTTGCATCCGGACGACTGGAGGCGGCGGCACCCGGAGTTCCAATCCCCCCGCCTGGAGCGAAACCTGAAAGTTCGCGACGCCCTGCGCGTTGTCGCGGAGGCTCATGGGACGACCGTGGCGGCCGTCGCGGTGGCGTGGGTACTGTCGTGGCCGCAGGTCACTGGAGCGATCGTCGGCGCCAGTACGCCGGCCCAGGTGGACGGCTGGCTCCCGGCATCTCAGACCACGCTGGGCGAGTCGGAGCTCGACCTGATCGCGGACGCGATCGAAGAGTCAGGTGCTGGGAGTGGGCCCCCACGTCCGCCTCAGCTCAGAACGACCAGGACCTGACTCTCAGCGACCACGTCGTTCTCCTTCACCTTGACGTCGTCGACCGTTCCCGCATGTGGCGCGACCACGGGGATCTCCATCTTCATGGACTCGAGGATGATCAACTCCTGGTCCTCCTCGACGGCATCGCCGGCCTTCACGAGGATCTTCGACACGGTCCCGACGAGCTCCGCTCGGACGTCCATTACTATCTCACCGGCCTTTGAAGTCAGGCTTGCGCTTCTCGAAGAACGCTCGCCGGCCCTCCGCCGAATCCTCGGTTAGCGTGACCAGCGTCACCTGGCTGTGCAGGTACTCGAGGGCTGCCTTGAAGTCCATGTCCTGCTGCCGGTAGAAGGAATCGCGGCCCAGGCGCATGATGGCCGTCGACTTCTCGGCGAGCTTGCTTGCGAGCTCCTTGGTCAACTCGTCCAACCGCTCGGCCGCAACCACGCGGTTCACGAGCCCATACGCATGAAGCTGGCCTGCGCTCCATCGCTCGCCCAGCGTCACCATCTCGAGGACGACGTTGCGCGGCAGCTTACGGGTGAGCACCGCCTGGATCATCATTGGCCAGAAGCCGACGTTGATCTCCGGCGTCCCAAAGCTCGCCGATTCGACCGAGACGAGGAGGTCGCACGCGCAGGCGAGGCCGAATCCGCCGGCGAGCGCGTGGCCGTTGATGCGTCCGACCACCGGCTTGCCGAGCTCGGCCATCTCGAGAAAGAGGTCGGCCAGGGCGTGCCGGCCGTGGTGAAGCTCGAGCATCGACTGCTCGCCCGAAAAAGCGCTCAGGTCGGCGCCCGCGCAAAAAGCGCGATCGCCGGCGCCGGTCAGGACGATGACCGCGACTTCAGTTTCGTGCTTGCACCACGCGAATGCTGCTCGCAGGTCGCCGATCATCGCCGCCGAGAGCGGGTTGCGCTGCTCGGGTCGATTCATCGTGATGGTGGCGAGGGCGCCATCGACCTCCAGCAGCACATCGTCCAGGCGGGGGCGCTCGTTCATCTCACGAAGATTGGTCGTCGACCAAAGGGGACCGGCTGCGGGCCGGTCCCCTTGGATGTCGGAGGCGTTTGGATTCGAATCGTTACGAGGGGTGCACCCACTTCAGGCCGAACGTGTTCTCGTACATGCCTGGGAGCTGGGCATTGTCGATGTTGTAGGAGATCCAGTTGTCGAGCCAGCGCCAGAACAGGTAGTCGCCGGCCACCACGCCCCAGCAACCAAACTCGGTCGCGACGGCTTGCCCATTGTTCATCAGCTTGACGTTGGAGTGCTGCGCGATGAAAGGCTTGGCCAGGTAGTCCTCGACCAGGCACGCATCGGCCTTGTTGGTTGCCACTGACAACAGCGCCTCGTCCTGTGCCAGCGGGGTCACCGTGGCCTTGGGGAAGAGGAGCTGGGCACGGAAGAACGCGGTCGAGGCGGTCAGGGCGGTGATCTTCTTGCCCGCCTTGTTCAGGTCGGCGATCGATGTGGCCCCGCCGTTTACCGGCACCATCAGGATCTGCGTGTAGGGCACGTATCCCTTCGTGAAGTTCATGACCAGCGCGCGCTTGGGCGTGTTCACGAGCCCGGCGCTGACCAGGTCGGCCTTGCCCGACTGGACGTTGGCGATGTTGGCGGCGTTGTCGGGGACGTCGATGATGTTGAGCTTGACGTTCAGGTCCTTGGCCACCATCTTGAGGACGTCGATGTCGTAGCCTGCCGGCTGGCCGCTGCTGTCCTTGTAGAACTCCGGCGGGTAAAGCAGCGACGTGGTGACGTTGAGCTGACCGCGGTCCTGGACCTTTTTGAGCAGGGAGTCTGAGCTTGCCGCAGTCCCCGTGTTGCCCGAGCTGGTCCCCGTTTCACACGCGGCGAGCGCCACACCGGTCAGCGTGAGGGCAGCGCCGCCGAGGAGCGAGCGTCTTGTTATGCGCGAGATACGAGATCGCGGGGCGGACTCATCATCAGCCCCGATTTCCAAATCGTCGGACATACCTTTTCTACCTCCCGATTCAAATGCAGCCCTAAGCTGCCGTTCCGAGCGATCGGGCGGTGCGCGAGACGCGCCGCCGCGTGTAGACGCTCAGACTTCGCGCCGCTCGCTGCTCAAGGGCGCTCGACAGACGCGCAATCGCAAGGGTGAGCACGATGTAGATGACCATCGCGGCGGTGTAGAGCTCGAAAGGCCGGAAGCTCAGCGAGACCGCGATCTGACTCTGCCGCATCAGCTCGTTGACGCCGATGATCCCGACCAGCGACGAGTCTTTGAGGATGCCGACGAAGTTGTTGGTGAGCGGTGGGATGATGATCCGCCACGCCTGAGGCCAGATCACCTTCCCGAAGGCTCGCGTCCGGCTGAGGCCAGTCGAGAGCGCGGCTTCGCGCTGGCCCTTGTCGATCGCCTGCAGGCCGGCGCGATAAATCTCGGCCAGCCACGCGGCGTACTGCAGCGTCAGGCAAAGCACGCCCGCCCAGAAGGCGTCGATGTTCAAGCCGCTGACCAGAGTGACGCCGTAGTACATCCAGAGGATGAACACCAGCAGCGGGATTGCGCGCAGCACCGAGATGTACAGCGACGCGAGCGTGCGAAGCGGCCAGATGGGAGACATCCGGCCGAGCGCCACGACCAGGCCGAGAGCCATCGCAAGGAGCATCGAGACGCTGGCGACCTTGAGGCTCAAGATGACGCCTTCCAACAGCCAGAACCGGTATTCGGTGACGACTCGCCAGGCGAACTCGTAGCCGGTGGGGTTCCAGCTCATGCGCGGAAGGGTCGGTCAAACCAGGGCGGTTGTCAAGCCGCAATCTAACGAGCGTTCGTTTTCAAAGGACCGCCTCCAGAAACGCCTTGGTCCTTTCATGTTGGGGAGCCGTCAGGACCTCCTTGCCACCAGACTCGGCGATCACGCCGCCCGACACAAAAACCAGCTTGTCCCCCACTTGCCGGGCGAATCCCATCTCATGCGTGACCACAACCATCGTCATGCCCTCCCGGGCCAGCCGCTCCATCACGCCGAGGACCTCCCCGATCAGCTCCGGGTCGAGAGCCGATGTTGGCTCGTCGAACAGCATGAGCTTGGGATCCATGGCCAGGGCGCGCGCGATCGCGACGCGCTGCTGCTGGCCACCTGACAGCTGCGACGGATAGTGGTCCATACGGTCTTGGAGGCCGACCTCGGCCAGGCTCGCCTGCGCTTTCTCGCGCGCGGCCTTGCGCGACATCTTCTTGACGTCGGTCAGCGCCAGCGTGACGTTGTGCAGCGCGTCGAGGTGTGGGTAGATGTTGAAGCGCTGAAACACCATGCCCATTTGGCTTCGCAACTGCTGCAGCCGGCGGGCGCGGTTCATGAACCTGTCGGTGCTCGGAAAGTACTGCCTGCCGTCGAAGGTGACAGTTCCTGAGTCGGGGAGCTCGAGCAGATTCATCATCCGCAGCAGCGTGCTCTTGCCGCCGCCGCTCGGGCCGAAGATCACCACGTGCTCGCCCTTGCGGATTTTCAGCGAGATTCCCTTGATGACTTCGACGTGGCCGAAAGATTTCTGAACATCGGTCAGCTCGAGGAGCGCGCCTGAGTCAGGGACGGGGTTGGCGGTCACCCTAGAACAGGAGCCACCCGCCGTCGGCGACCAGCGTGTGGCCTGTGATGTAGCTCGCCTCGGGCGAGCACAGGAACAGCACGACGGACGCGATGTCGTCCGGCTGCCCCACCCGACCCATCGGGATCCGGGCCAGCTGCCACGCCAGGCCCTCTTCGGTGGCGAGCGTGCTCTTGGTCATCTCGGTCGCGGTCGTGCCGGGCGCCACCGCGTTGACGTTGATCCCGTGGGGCGCAAGCTCGGCCGCGATCGAAACCGTCATCTGGCGGACGGCGCCCTTGCTCGCGTCGTACGCGATCTCCGGCTTCGACGACGACACGAACGCCGAGGTCGACGCGAAGTTCACGATCTTTCCCTGGCGTTTCGGGATCATCACCCTGGCGGCTTCCTGGCAGCAGAAGAACACGCCCTTCACGTTGACATTCATCTGCCGGTCCCATTCTTCCTCGGTGTAGTCGAGGATCGGCCGCCCAACGGCGATGCCGGCGTTGTTGACGAGGATGTCGACGGTCCCCAACTCTTTGACCGTGTCCGCAAACAGCCGGCGGACCTCGGAGGTGTTTGCCACGTCGGCCCGCAGGGCGATCGCGGTTCCGCCGGCGCCTTGAATCTCGGCCGCCACCTCCTCGCCGTGATCGCGGTTGACCTCCGCGACGACCACCCGCGCGCCCTCGCGGCCGAAGCGCAGTGCGGTGGCGCGACCCATGCCGCGTCCGGCCCCGGTGACCACGGCGACCTTGCCTTCGAAGCGTGCGCCCAACGTCAGGGGACGCCCGCGACGCAGTCGATCTGGACGCGGACGGTCTCGGTGCCCGGCTCGGCCGCGAGGAACTTCACGCCCCAAGCCGTGCGCACCGGCAGCGGGTCCGCAAACCGGCGTCGATACACCGCGTCGATCATGTCCTCATCCGCGGGGTCGGTGTACATGATCTGTGTCCGCACGACGTGCCCGAGCGAGCTCCCGCACTCGTCGAGGATCGCCGCCAGGTTGTCGATCGCCTGGTTCAGCTGTCCCTCCATCCCTCCGGGCACCAGCTCCCCGTGGCGCGGCTCGCGGCCCGCCTGCGCGGTAACCCAGACCATCGCCCCCTGTATGTGTGCGTGCGGATAGGAGCCCGTCGGCTGAGGCCCACGCCGGCTGACGACCCCGCGATGCGCCATCAGACCAGCGCGGCGATGCAGTCGATCTGCACTCTGGCGCCTTTCCACAGGAACGCGACCCCGAAGCTCGTGCGGGCCGGCAGCGGGTCGTGGAAGCGCTCGCCGTAGATCCTGTTCATCGCGTCGAGGTCTGACTCGTCGACGAACTCGATCTGCGCCTTGACGACGTGGTCCAGTGAGGTGCCGGACGCCTTCAGGATCGCCTCCAGGTTGTCGATCGCCTGGTTGAACTCGGCCTCGAAGCCGCCTTTCACGAACTCACCGGTCTTGGGATCGCGTCCGATCTGGGCGGTGACGTACACGAGCCCGCCATGCTTGCGCGCGTGCACGTACGGACCGCGCGGCTCCGGCGCGCCCTTGATCGTGATCGTCTGGTCCTGACTCATCTGCATCCCTCCGTTGTTGGATTACGCCACGGCCGACCGCAGGGCGTCGCAAGCCCGCGCCGGGCCGTCCTCCTGACTCCAGTCGACGTCGATGATCACCTCGGTCGCGCCGGCCGCGGCCAGCGTCGCCAGCCGGCGCGCGAGCTCCTCCATGCGCGCTTCCGCTCCGCTGATGCGCAGCACGGCGCGATAGTTCGCCCTGCCCCGTCCGGCTCCTTTCATGGTCGCGACCGCGGAGGCGATGGCCTCCTCCGAGATGTTGTCCATCGAAAGCTGCGCGAGCCATCCGTCGGCGATCCTGCCTGCGCGCTCGAGCGCCAGACGCGACATGCCGCCGATGAGGATCGGCGGATTGCGAACCGGCACGGGGCGGCAGTAGATCGGAGCGTCGAGCTTGTAGAAACGACCGTCATAGGGCCCGGCCGATCCGGTCCAGCACTGCTGAGCCATATCGAGCCACTCGTCGAGCACCGGCCCGCGCGAATCGAAATCCATGCCAAGCGCCTCGAACTCTTCGCGCAGCCAGCCGACGCCCACGCCGAGCACGAGGCGACCTTTCGACAGCGCGTCGATGCATGCCGCCTGCTTGGCGAAGTAGACCGGGTTGCGCATCGGGATGATGAGCACCGAGGTGCCAAGCTCGACGCGCGACGTCGCGGGAGCGATCGCCGCGAGCGCGATCAATGGCTCGAAGTAGTCGACGTCCATCGGCCACGTCGGCCGGCCGTCGTCCGAAAACGGATACCCCGAGGGAACCTGTTGCGGAAACACGACGTGGTCGCTGACCCAGATCGAGTCGAAGCCGGCGGCCTCGAGCCGCTGCGCCATGTGATCGAGACCGAGCCGCGAGGGAAGGGAGCCGCTGTGCGGAAGCTTGGCGCCGAGGCGGATGCTCACCAGGCGGCGAGTGCGCCACCGTCGACGGGGACGTACGCGCCGGTCATGAACGACGATGCGTCCGAGGTCAGGAACGCGATCACCGACGCGATCTCCTCCGGTGGCGCGGGCCGGCCAAGAGGCGTCTTCTCCATCATCTTGGCCCGCCTTTCCGGGATGGAAAGACTCCTCGCCGACATGGGCGTGTCGACGACCCCAGGCCCGACGATGTTGACGCGGACGCCGAATGGCGCCCAGTCCAGCGCCAGCGCGCGGCCCAGCATCAGCACGCCGCCTTTGGACGCGCAGTAGGCCATCGCTCCCGGATTGCCCACCACGGAGTTGATGGATCCGACCATGACCACGGTGCCGCCGTGGCCGGCCTTGATCATCGCGCGCACGGCGGACCGGGCGGACAGCCACGTGCCTTTGAGGTTGACGTCCATGATCCAGTCGAAGTCCTCCTCGCTGAACTCGTGCGCGACCCCGTGCTTCTCCACCCCGGCGCACGTCACGATCGAGTCGACGTCGCCGTAACGGCGGACTGTCTGCTCGACCATCTCGTCGCATGACGCGCCGCTTCTGACATCGACCTCGAGGGCGATCGCGTCGGCGAGACTCTCGGCTGTCTGTTGCGCAGCCTCGGCTTTGACGTCGGCACAGACGACTTGATCGCCGCGTTCGGCGAGTGCGCGCGCGGTCGCCGCGCCAATGCCTGAACCAGCCCCCGTGACGATCGCGACCGCCATGACCGCCTCCCACCGAAGTGACTAACGAGTGTTTGTTCTTATTTCAGTTCCCGGGTATTATGGTCGCGCCCTCAGCACCGGTCAATGCGTGCGCGAGACACCCGCGGAGGACCTTCATGCGCTTTGGAGTCGGACTCTTCGGCCTGCAGTGCACGGCCATGCAGCCGCGACACTGGACCGGAGCATATCGCGACATGCGCGAGCTGGCCGGACTGCTGGAAGGGCTGGGCTACGACGAGCTCTGGCTGTCCGAGCACCATTTCTTCTACGACGGCTACTGTCCGGCGCTGCTGCCGGCTGCGGCCTCGGTGCTCTCCGTCACCGACCGGTTGCGCGTCGGCACCGGGATGCTCCTGCTCCCCATGTACGACCCTGAGCGTCTCTCCGCCGTGGCGACCGACCTGGCCGTTCGATCCGGCGGCCGCCTCGATCTCGGCGTTGGGATGGGCTACCGCGACATCGAGTTCGACGGGCATGGCGTCTCGCGCAAGCAGCGGATGCCGCGCATGGTGAGCGGCCTCGAGGTCATCGAGCGCGCGGAGGCCGCGGGCGGACCGCCGGTCTGGATGGGGGCTCAGCTCGTGGATCCGGTCAAGCGCGCAGGGCGGCGCGGGCACCCGCTCCTGTTCTCGGCGGCGCTCGCGTACGAGCGGTGCCGCACGCTGGTCGAGGTCTGGGAGGAGGGCTGGGCGGAGTCCGGCCGGCCGGATTCGGAGAAACCCTCGCTCGGCGCGCTTCGCAACATCTGGCTGACCGAGGACGCGCGCGAACGGGAGGCCGCGCGCGACTGGGTGCGCGCCAGCTACGTCCAGTACGCCGGCCTGGGCTGGACGCTTCCGGCGGTCGGCGACCACCAGCAGCAGGACTACGCCGAGGAGACGGACAAGGCGATCGCGGACACGGTCGAGACGACCATCACCGGCTCCGCCGCAGAGTGCATTCGCCAGCTGCGCCAGTTCGACGACATCGGTGTCAATCACATCGCGTTTCGGTTGATCCTCGACGGCGAGCCGAGGGCGGCCCTGGAATCGCAGCTCCGACGCCTTGCCGATGCGGTTCTTCCCGAGCTTCGCGACCGGGTGACGGCTTGAGGCTCGGCATCGTCCTGGTGGAAAAGCAGGAGGCCAACATGGCGCGGACCGCCGAGAAGCACGGCCTGTTCGGCGTCCTGGCCGGAATGGGCGATCCGAGGACCGCGATCACGGCCGCGGTCTATGCGTCGACCGCGACCGAGTTCGTGCGGGTCGCGGTCAGGGTCCAGCTCGGGCTTGAGCACCCGGTGACGATCGCCGAGGAGCTGGCGATCCTCGACAACACCAACAACGGGCGCACAGTGGTCCTGGCCGACACCGGCTCCCTCGGCGCGGCCGACGCAGCCGAGGAGGTCTCGGTGCTGCGAGCGGCTCTCGGCAACCGACCCATCCGTCACGAAGGCGCGCGCTGGAC
>DASWDZ010000174.1:0-5632 GCA_036395015.1 Candidatus Dormiibacterota bacterium
GGGCCGCCAGATGGCGTTCGTGAACCACTTCTACTTCTATCTTTGGGACCCCGACTGGGGAGGTGCTTTCTGGAAGACGAATGCCTACTGCCCCTATCCGATTTGGATCTACCTGAACGGGCACGAGTGGGCTAAGCGCCAGCTGGAGAAAGCAGCGGTTCCGTACACGGCTCTCGACAATGGCTTTCGCAGCTGCGCCGATGCCGTCAACCTGCAAAGCATCTGCAGTCGACTGGGCCCGGGGCCGGTACAGAGCTTCTTCTGGCGCTGGTTCCACCGTCTGCCTTCACCGTTGACGGCCGATGATCTCGGCTCCGGTTACGTGTACGAGCTAGCCTTCCGGCAGTTCGAAGTCTCGGACACCCGCGTCTTCGACCGCCCGCAGGCTGGGCGCGCCTTCTTCGAAGGGCTGATCCGGGACCACCTCGACGTTGGCCGCCCGGAGCAGGTGGTGCTGACTTTCAACCGCAAGCTGAGCCCGAAGACGCCCGGGAGGTTCTCAACCAAGGTCATCACCAGAGGCGTTGAACCGCAGTTGAGCTGCACCTACAAATCCAGCCGGATCAAGCAGTACCTCAAAGAAGGTCGCGCTCTTCGCACCGAAACCGTAATCGCCGACACCCGCGATTTCGGCATCGGACGGCGGGTCAATTCCGAGAACTGGAGAGCCCTAAGGGCGGTTGGCGACAATGCCAACCAGCGTCTTTGTGACGCTCAGGCTCAGGACGCCGCCCCGGCACCAGATGTGGTCACCCTGACTCAGGTGACCCGGCCGACCAAGACTGTCGACGGCCAGCATGCTCCCGCCTTGTGCTTCGGGGATCCACGGGTGATGGCGCTCTTGTCAGCATTGGTGAGCTTCAGCCACGTCTTCCTCGGCTTTCGAAATCAGCAGTTGGTGACTCTGGTCAGTGGCGTCCTGACTTCGCCGTATGGAAGCCGGCAGGCGACCTACGACCTCCGGCGCCTACGCCGAAAGGGCCTGATCTCTCGGCTGCCCCACACCCAGCGTTATCAACTCACGCCTTTTGGCAGAGCGGTGGCGGTCCTCTTCCTCAAGGCCCACGGGCGGGTGCTCGCATCCGGCTTCGCCCTGATAGATGCCGCCCTGCCTGACGAAATCGCCGCTCGCACACCTCTGGCCCAGGCGTGGCGCCGCCTCGACCGCGAACTCGGCCACTTCATCCAACACCAGTTGACTGTCGCGTGAACTTGATCTGACTGTGAACTTCCCTCAGGCCAAGTGGAACTAGTCCCGCAGTCTTTTCAGCAAGCACGGGATGTCCAGCTTCGGTCGCGGGTACCTGGGATTCATATCCCGCAGCGTCTCGACCAGGATCTGCGACACCGCCCAGTTGCGGTACGCCTTGTCGTCGGCGGGGACCACGTACCAGGGCGCCTCCGGCGTCGAGCACCGGGATATGGCAAGTCCGTAGGCGCTCATGTAGTCGTCCCACCGCGCGCGCTCTTCGATGTCGCCTTCGTTGAACTTCCAGCGCTTGTCGGGGTTCTTCAGGCGGTCGACCAGTCGCTTGCGCTGCTCGTCGTACGAGATGTGGAGGCAGAACTTCACGATTCGCGTTCCACTTCGGGCCACCTCTTTCTCGAAATCGTTGATCTGCCGGTAGCGCCTCTCGATCACGGTCGGAGGCGCGAGGTTGTGCACGCGCGCGATGAGGACGTCCTCGTAGTGCGAGCGGTTGAAGATCCCGATGTCGCCCGCTTGCGGCAGGCGGCGCCGGATCCGCCACAGGAAGCCGTGGCGCCGTTCCTCCGGCGTCGGCGCCTTGAACGGCGTGATGAGCACGCCCTGCGGGTTGAAGTTCCGCACCACGTGGGTGACGGTGCCGTCCTTGCCCGACGTGTCCATGCCCTGGAGGACGACCAGCAGCGATCGCTTGTTTTCCGCATACAGGCGCTGGTGGAGCTCGAACAGATCGTCCTGGTGCTTCTTGACGTCGCGCTCCGCGGCTCGCCTGCCGCCTCTCAGGCCCGGCGTCGAGTCAGGATCGACGTCCGACATCCGGAAGGTGCCGCTCGCTCGGAGCCGGTCGCCGACGGCCGTGCCTGCCACGGCGCCGAACGATAAGGCTCGGGACCAGAAGACCCACGGCGGATCTTCGCCGCCCAGGCGGCCATCTTCGGGCTCAGCTCCTGCGCTGCTCTGCTCGCTCACGCATGTCCGATGCGCACGCTCCGCTGCTCGTCGCTTCGCCCGAATCTGGCTCGCCTGGATCGACGAATCTCTCGCCGCGGGCTTCTGGCCCGAGCCTACTTCAGTTCGGTCGGAATGACGTCCAGGTTCAGCAGATGCTCGTCGCGCAGCACGGTCAGGGTCAGTTTCGAGCCGATGGTCGTCTCGACCATCAGGCGCTGCAGGTCGCCGGCCTTGCTCACGCCGGAGCCGCCGACCGAGACGATGACGTCGGCCCCCCGCAGCTGGCCGTCCGCGGCCGGGCTGCCGGCCACGACCTCGTGCACCTCCACGCCCGCCTTGCGGCCGAGCTTCTCGGCGACGTGCGGCGGCAGGGGTCGGGTGCCTCCGGCGATGCCGAGGTAGGCGCGGCGGACGCGGCCGTTGCGCATCAGCGCTGCCAGGATCGCCTGCGTGGTCGAGTTCATCGGCACCGCCAGCCCGAGGCCCATTCCCGCGACCGCGGTGTTGACGCCGATGAGCTGCGCCTGGGAGTCGGCGAGCGCGCCACCCGAGTTGCCGGGGTTGAGCGCGGCATCGGTCTGGATGACGTCCTCGATGAAGCGCCGGTGCCCGTTGCCGTCCGCGGTCGCCAGCGAGCGGCCTAACCCGCTGACGACCCCGGACGTGACGGACCCCGAAAAGCCCATCGGGTTGCCGATGGCCACGACCAACTGGCCGACGCGGAGCTGGTCGGCGTTGCCGATGCGCGCCGGGTGCAGGCTGTCGGAGCGCGCGCGGGCGACGGCCAGGTCGGAAAGCGGGTCGGCGCCGATGACGTCGACCTCGTACTCGTTGCCGTCGATGAACGACGCGGTAGCCTTGTTGCCGGCGGCGACGACGTGCGCCGAGGTGACGAGGAAGCCGTCGGGGGTGATCACGACGCCGGAGCCGGCGCCCCCGAAACCGCGGCCGGCGCGGCCGATGCGCAGGCTCGCGACGGAGGGCAGGACCTTCTCCGCGACCGTGGTCACGATCGCCGAGTAAGCGTCGAGCGCCTGCTGTTCCGTGGTCGCCTCCGCCATGGTGCTTACAACATTACCAAGTAACGGATCGCGTCAAACGCGGGCGCTTTGCGGGCCTTTCTCCTGGGCCGCGGTGTCTTCTGGGCGGCGGCCTTGAGGGCCCGGAACTCCTGGCCGAAGGCCTCGACGATTCGCTCGGGGTCGCTGACCAGGCCTTCGTCCGTGGCCACGCCAAGCATCACGCCGCCCGCGTAGCTGAGGATGCTGATGCCAAGTCCAAGCCGGCCCGATTGGGGAACCCAGAACATCACCTTGTTCAGCTTTCGCCCGGCGAGGTAGAGGGGCTCGCGCGGGCCGGGGACGTTGGTGAGCACGGCCGTGGCCTTGCTGCCGAAGAAGCGCAGGCCGAGCTTTTCCACCTCGACCGGCGCCAGGCCCATGAGGTTGAGGACGCCATAGGCGACCAGGGCTTCGGGGGAGCGCTTGAGCTCGTCCATCTCCTTCTTGATCGAGTGCAGGCGGCGGACGGGATCGACGGTGCCGATGGGCAGGGTGAGAAACACGAGCCCGAACGAGTTGCCGAGCTTGTGCGCCTGGTCGAGTGGGCGGAGGTTGACCGGGACCGAAGCACGGATGGAGACGCCTGTCGTGGGCTCGCCGCGACGGTCGAGGTAGCGCCGCAGCGCGCCGGTAGCCGTGGCGACGAGCACGTCGTTGACCGTCGCCCCGAAGGCCTTGCCGATCGCCTTGAAGTCGTCGAGGGGCACCGCGCTCGACCACGCGGCGCGTTTGCGCCGGCCGAGCTCGCCCTTGAAGGCGGTCTTTGGATCGGGTGGCAGCGCGACCAGGCGCCCGAGGCGGTAGGCGCCCTCGGCACCGAGGCGGGCAAGGTCGGCGATGCGGCTCGGGTTGTCGATCAGGCGCTGGCCGGCGGCCAGGCCGCTGCCGACCGCGGCCGGCAGCCAGTCCAGGGGACCCGCGTTGTCCGAGCTGGTCTCGCTGCGCCGCCGCCCTGGTGGGGCCGTGGGTGTGGCGTCGGTGAGGGAGAGCATCACGCGGACAAGGGCGATGCCGTCGGCGATCGAGTGGTGGATGCGGGCAAGCACGACCGATCCCCGGTCGTGGCCGTCGATGACGTGGACGTGCCACAGGGGTTTGGTGGTGTCGAGGGGCGTGCTCATCAGCTCGCTGACGAGCTCGCGGAGAGCCTTGTCGCCGCCCGGTTCAGGCAGCGCGACGTGGCTGACGTGGTTGTCGATGTCGAAGCGGGCATCGTCCTGCCAGTGAAGGAGGTTGCCGCGCATGCGCGGCCTCACGACGCGCTGGTGGAAGCGTCCGAAGGGGGCCAGGCGTTTGTCGAGCAGAACGCGGAGCCGCTTGGTGTCGACTTTGCCGTCGAGCATCAGGACGCCGGTGACCATCATCAGGTTGGTCGGGTCTTCCATCCCCAACCACGCCGCGTCGACGCTCGACATGGGGACCAGCCTGGTCACGGTGGGGTGATCGTACGGCGGCCCGTTCGGCCGGGTAAGTCCGTCTCAATCGGGTGGGGAGTCGCACCCCCTTGCGGGCCCTCCCTCCCCCGTTGGCGCCCCTCCCCCGCGCCGGCCGACCGTAGCACGAGGCTAGAACCTCCTCTTTACGAGCACAACGCCGCCTGTTAAGACCGTCTTGTAACCTCGACCACAGCCATGAACTACCACGTCGGCGAGTGGATCTCGGTCCGCGCTCAGGCCGAGCGCACGCCGCCGCGCTTCACCCTCACCGTCACCCTCGGCGAGTTGCCCGAGGGCTGGCAGCGGACGGGTCGCCACGCGCGGACATGGTCGGGAATCGCCGGCCTGGTGCTGATCGCGCCTTTCGTCGGCCTGCTGCTGGCCAGCGTGCTGAACAACCTCGGCGTCAGCGCGCCCTACTCGTGGTTAGCCGGCTCGTCGGTCGCGATCCTCGCGGGGACAATCAGCCTTTTCATCGGCATACCGGTCGCCATCGCGATGAACGTCTGGCGCATCACCCACATCGGCCTGCACCGCCACGCGGGCCGGCTCGAGGGACTGCTGGCGCTGGAGGTCGTGCCACTGCACCTGGTCGTCGTGTTTGCGGCGCTGCTGCTCGGCGGGCTCTTCGTGGCCCACCTGGCGGCCGACTCCTACGCCTGTCTGAACGGAGTCAGGTCCGCCTGCTGATCGCCTAAGCCGCGGTCACCCAGTGACGCAGCTGGATCACCCGCTCGCGCAGCTTCTGCTCGGCCTCCAGCGGCGTGTCGATCTCCTTGCGCTCGCGGTGCCATCGCTCCATGGCGAGGTCGAGCTGCGCCGTCTGCAGACGCGCGATCTTGAAGTAAGCGGAAAACCCGGCGCGGTTCAGCGCGTGCAGGCGCTGTCTCAGCCGCTGCCACGGGCTGGCGAGAATCGGCACCTCCGCGGGCAGGATCGCTCCGGCCCCCGTCGCCGCCTCCTTGCGCAGCTGGTCG
>DASWDZ010000175.1:0-15345 GCA_036395015.1 Candidatus Dormiibacterota bacterium
TCTAGTTGACGAGCGGACGGTAGTTGCGCCGGTAGTACTCCCAGTACTCGCCCGACTTCAGAGGCCGCCACCAGTCCTGGTGCTCCTGGTACCAGCGGACGGTGCGCTCGAGCCCCTCCGCAAGCGACACGTGCGGCTCCCATCCGAGCGCCGTGATCTTGCCAACCTCCATCGCATACCGGTAGTCGTGGCCCGGCCTGTCGGCGACGAACTCGATCAGGCTCCGCGGCTTGGCCATGATGTCGAGGACGGCCTCCGCGACCTGGAGCCCGCTCGTCTCCGTCCCTGTGCCGACGTTGTAGACCTCACCGAGCGGCGCCTCGTGCAGGACGAGGTCGATCGCTCGGCAGTGATCGTCGACGTAGATGAAGTCCCTGACTGCTGACCCGTCCTTGTAGAGAGGCAGCGGCATATCGTCGATCGCGTTCGTGATCAGGACCGAGACCAACTTCTCGGGGTACTGGTGCGGACCGTAGTTGTTGGACCCGCGCGTCACCAGCAGCGGAAGCCCGAAGCTCTGCGCGTATGCCTCGGCGATGTGCTCGCCCGCGGCCTTGCTCGCCGAGTAGGGGCTGCGCGGACGGAAAGCGTCGGTCTCGACTGACCGGCCAGTGGGGACATGGCCGTACACCTCGTCGGTGCTCACCAGCAGGAACGCCTTGTGGCCATTTCTGCGCGCGGCCTCGCACAGCACCGCCGTTCCCCTCACGTCGGTCTCAATGAACGCGAAAGGGTCCATCAACGAACGGTCGACGTGCGTCTCCGCGGCGAGGTTGACGATCGCATCCACCTCGGCCGCCAGCGACTCCACAAGATCCGCGTCGCAGATGTCGCCGTGGACGAACCTGTAGCCCGGCTGTCCCTCGAACTCGACGAGGTTGGCGAGGTTGCCCGCGTAGGTGAGCTTGTCGAGGACGACGATCTCGACCCCGGGCCGCATTCGGCGGAGGTGGCGGACAAAGTTCGAGCCGATGAACCCGGCGGCTCCCGCGACCAGGAGTCGCTGGAACGTCCGGCTCACTTGATGGGTGGACCCGCCGTCCAGTCGTAGCCGATCGTCGGGTCATCGTGCGGGATGCGTCCTTCGTCGTCAGGCGCGTAGACGCTGGACGTCACGTACACCAGGTGCGTGAGCTCCAGCGCCCGGCAGCCATGCGCGACGCCGGGTGGGATCTTCAGGCACGCGGGTGAAGCGTCGCCCATCACGAGCTCCATGAGCTGGCCTTTGGTCGGCGATCCGTCGCGCATGTCGTACAGCGCGACCTTAAGGGCCCCGATCACATACCACCAATCCGTCTGCCGCTGATGGATGTGCCACGCCTTGGTCACCCCGGGGTACATCAGCGAATGGCTCCACTGGCCGAAGTGCTCGAAGAAGCCGTCGGTCTCCCGGATGACCTCGCGGAAGAATCCGCGCTCGTCGTCGTGCGTGACCAGCTCCTTGACGATGACCCCCTCGATGCTCATGCGCTCCCTGCGCGCGCCCGGCGACTCATGTCTCTTTGTTGACGCCGTGGGAGCGCACGAAGTCGCCGACCGCGTAGTAGGCCTGGATCGACTCGCCGGCGTCGCCCCAGAACCCCTCGAGAACGTCGTACTCCATCGACCCTCGGTCGAGGTACCAGTTGTTGACGTCAGTGATCTCGAGCTCTCCGCGGCCTGACGGCTTCAGGTTCGGCAGAACCTTCCAGACGGACTCGTCGTAGAAGTACACGCCCGTGACCGCAAACTCGCTGGGTGGTTCCTTCGGCTTCTCCAGGATCCGCGCGATGCGCTGATCCCCATCGAGCTGGGCGACGCCGAGGTTTCGCAGGTGCTCGAGGTCTGTCTCCCTCGACAGCACCACACGCGCCCCTTGCCTCTGCCTGCGAAAGGCCTCCACGCACGGGCGCAGGGAGCGCTCGAATACGTTGTCGGCGAGCAGCACGACGCATCGATCGCCGGCCACGAACTTCTCGGCAAGGCCGAGCGCCTCGGCGATCCCACCCGCCTTCTCCTGGTACGCGTACAAGAGGCGCTCGATGCCGAACTCGTTGCCGTTGCCGAGGAGGCGCAAGAACTCGCCCGCGTGAGTGCCGCCGGTGACGAGCATGATCTCCCCCACGCCGGCGCTGACGAGGGCTTCGATCCCGTAGTTGATCATCGGCCTGTCGTACAGCGGGAGCAGGTGCTTGTTCGTGATTCGCGTCAGGGGATGCAACCGGCTGCCGGTGCCGCCGGCGAGGATGACACCTTTCATCGCCCGGATTATCGTCTAGCGGTACATGGGGTCCAGTCCGCCGGGCCGCGGCCCGACGACTTTCTCGCCGGACGGTTTCTGGTGGTGGGACGGCGCCCAATGGCGGTCGGCGATCTCGCCCGACGGGAGGTGGCGCTGGAACGGCCAGGCCTGGGTGCCCCTGCGGCCGCTCGCACCTCCCCGTCGCGGGGGCGGTGCGACGGCGGCGATCCTGGTCACGGTGCTCGCCTTTGGCGGCGTGATCGTGCTGGTATCGATCCTGACCATCGTGGTCCTGCTGACCATGGGCAACCAGCTCTCCAACGTCTTCTCGAACGTGGTCGCCGCGCTGGGCGCTACCCCGAGCCCCTGAACTAAGGGTCAGCCACAACTTGTTGTGGCAGACTGGCGCCTGCAAACGCCATGGCACGACCCGAGAACTGGCCGCGAACGATCATGCACGTCGACCTGGACGCCTTCTACACGTCCGTCCACCAGCGGGATGACGCCAGGCTACGCGGCATCCCGGTCGCGGTCGCCGGACGCTCGCGCCGCGCGGTCGTCATGGGTGCGTCATACGAGGCTCGCGCGTACGGGGTGCACTCCGCGATGCCGCTGCACGAGGCGCTCCAAGTGTGCCCTCAGCTCACTGTCGTGCCGCCGGACAGCGGGCGCTACCGCGAGGCGAGCCGCGTCGTGCACCAGATCTTTCGCCGCTTCACCTCGCCCGAGCTGGTCGAGGGCATGGCCCTGGACGAGGCCTACCTCGACGTCACCGCCCGCACCCGGCACGGCACCTCGACCGCCGACGATGTCGCGCGCCGCATCAAGTTCCAGATCCACACCGAGGTCGGCCTGACCGCGTCGGTCGGGGCGGCCACCTCCAAGCTCGTCGCCAAAGTAGCCAGCGGGACGCGCAAGCCCGACGGCCTGGTGCTCGTGCCCCCCGGCACCGAGTCCGACTTCCTGGCGCCGCTGCCGGTCGGCGTGATCCCGGGCCTCGGACCGAAGACCGAGGAGAGGCTGCACGCGATGGGCCTTCGCACGGTGGGCGCGCTCGCCGCCTACGAGACCCAGCGCCTGGTCCAGGCGCTGGGCACGAACGGGGCCGTCCTGCAGCGGCTGGCCCAGGGCCGGGACCGGACGCCGGTCGACGGGAGCCGGCCGGCCAAGACGATCTCCGCGGAGACGACCTTCGAGGACGACGTCAGCGACCGAAGCCAGCTCGAGCGGGCGCTGCGCGACCTCACCGACCGTGTGACCGAAAGGCTCAAGACCGACGGGGTGCGCGCGCGGACGGTCTACGTGAAGCTGAAGCTGCCGGACTTCAGGCTCGTGAGCCGCCAGGTGAGCCGGACGAGCCCGACCGACGACGTCGAGACGATCTTCCGCGCCGCCCGCTCGGCGCTGGAGAAGTCGCACGTGGAGTCGCGGCCGGTGCGCCTGATCGGGGTGGGACTGTCAGGCCTCGAGCACCCCGAGCCGGACCTGCAGCTGACCCTCTTCGACTAGGCGGCGTCCGGTCGATCACCGGTCGCGGCAGCGCGGCCAGCACGTCGCCCACCGTTTTCCAGGCCAGGGTTATGCGCGCGCGAGCGGTGAGCGCGCGAAATACCATCGCCGTCGCTCTTGCATCGTCGAGCGCGGCATGGGCGGGAGTGACGTCGAGCTGAAGCTCTTCGACGAGCCGGGCCAGGCCTGGGGTCTGGCCCTTCGGCAGGTCGAGGACGAGCCGCGACAGCGCGGTGGTGTCGATGATCGGATGCTCGAGCGGACTCTCCAGGCCGCGGCCGACGAGCCAGGTGTCGAAGGCGTCATGGCTGTGCTCGACCAGCACCGCGCCCTGCGCGAAACGCAAGAAGCCTCGCCTTGCGTCCTTGAACTCCGGCGCGCCGATCAGCATCGTGCGGTCGATGTGGTGTCGCTTGCGTGCGTAGGGGTTGATCGGGGCGCGGCAGTCGACGAGGGTGTCGAAGAAGGAAAGCGTGCCCCGCAGCGTGAAGCGTTCGGCGCCGATCTCCAGGACCAGGAAGGGCGCGTTGCCCGTCGTCTCCACGTCGAGGGCGACGAACTGCGCGTCGTCGAGCGGCGTCTTGGGCCCGACCTCGGGTGCGTCGACCGCGATCTCCTCCCAGGCGACCAGGCCGGTGGCGCCGCGAGGCTTGAGGTAGAGGGGTCTGGAGCCCATCAGCGCGCCAGGGCGAGGGCGCGCCTGGCCCACGCGATCTCGTCGCCGCGAAGCGCCCGCAGCAGTACCACGGCCACCGCATAGACGACTGCGCCGGCGGCGATCGGAATCGCGACCGCGAACCCGCTCAGCGAAGACAACGGGTAGATGGCGACCCCCATGACGAGCCCGGCGAGGATGACACGCCAGCTCAGCGCCAGCACCGGCACCCGTCCGACGTGGCGCGCGGTCAGCGTCCAGGCCACGAATGCCAGCGCGAGCTCGGTGCCCACGGTCCCCCAAGCCGCGCCGATGTAGCTGAACGGCGGGATGAGGGTCAGGTTCAGGGCGAGGTTGGCGACCACGCTCCAGGCCGCCGCCCAGGAGAAGGACGACTGGCGGTCGGACGCGTTGAGAGCGCCGATGAACGCGTTGTTGATGAACGCGATCCCCAGGGCCAGGGCGAGGATTCTGAGCGGAGCCTCCGAAGCGAGGAAATCTCGCCCCAGGAGCAGCGGCGTGAGCGGCTTGGCCAGGACAAAGATGCCCACGCTCGCCGGCCAGCCCATCAGGAGCAGGGCTTTGTAGAAGCGGCCCAACGCATCGAGCATCTCCTTCGGACGCTCGCGGTGATACACAGACAGCACCGGGAAGACGATCGACAGGAAGGTGATCGGCACGAAGAGCAGCGCCTCGATCGGCTTGTAGGCGGCCGCGTACAGCCCCGCATCGACGCTGCCGTGGAATATGAAGACGAGCGGCTGATCGATCTTGAAGTAAACGATCGTCAGCACGAACGTGAGCGCAAAGGGCAGGCCCTGCCAGAGCCACTCGCGAAGAAACGGGACTTCGAATCTCCATCCGATGACCGCGATGCGCTTCCATGCCAGCACAGCGGTGAAGTAGACGCAGCTGAAGCCGTACTGCGCGGCGTAAGCCCATACGAAGTACGCGATGCCCTGGTGGGTAGTTCCGCCGTAGAGCACCAATGCAAGCAGGACGATGCTCTCGAGGACGACCGCTATCGCCTCAAACCCCAGCTGCTGGACGGCGTACAGGCCGTTGCGCAGAAGCGAGGCGTACGACGTCAGGACCATCAGCACAAAGCCGGGCACGATGAGCTCGCCAAGCCCGAGCGGGAAGACCAGCGTGGCCAGGATCAACAGCGCGATCACCGACATCAGGAGCCGGAGCGACATCACGTTGCGGAGGTAGCGCTGGATCTGGTCCTGGTGGCGCGCGCCCTCGCGCACGAACAGCACGTTGAATCCCAGGTCGAGCGCCACGCTGGCGATGGCGGTCAGGTTGATGAGCACCGAGAACTCGCCGTAGTCGTGCCTGCCGAGCCTGCGGATCATGTAGAGGACGGTCACCAACGCGATCAGGCGCGCGACGACCTTGGCCGTGAGCACGATGGTGGAGTTGCGGAGCGCCCGCGACCCGAGGCCCAGGCTCGTGGCCGGCGGGGAAGCTGGTGCGTCGTTGGCTGACAACTTGCTGAATCGTAATTGCTGGCCTCGCTACACTCCTCGGCCGATGGCAGAGCGGATTCGCATCCTCAGCGGCATGCGCCCCACCGGGCGGTTCCATCTCGGGAACTACCTCGGCGCAGCCAAGAACTGGGTCGAGCTGCAGAGCAAGTACGAATGCTTCTACTTCGTCGCCGACTACCACGCCTTGACGACCGAGCCCGACGGGCACAAAGCCGAGGACAAGGTCTTTGACCTGACGGCCGACCTGCTCGCGGTCGGCATCGACCCCGAGCGGAGCGTTCTCTACCTACAGTCGAAAGTGCCCGAGGTGGCCGAGCTGTCGCTGCTCCTCTCGATGGTGACTCCCCTGAGCTGGGTCCTACGCACGCCGACATTCAAAGAGATGGCCAAGCAGCATCCCGACAACGTGAACCTGGGCCTCCTCTCCTACCCGATCCTCCAGGGGGCAGACATCCTGATGGTCAAGGGCGGCGGTGTGCCCGTGGGCAAGGACCAGCTTGCGCACCTCGAGCTCATTCGCGAGGTTGCCCGCAAGTTCAACCGCACCTACTCGCCGGTGTTTCCAGAACCGCGCGCGCTGCTCACCGAGACCAACTTGATCAAGGGCACCGACGGCAAGAAGCGGATGTCGAAGACGGTCGGCAACATCATCGGCGTCACTGACGACCCCGATGTCATCCGCAAGCAGGTCCTGAGCATGGTCACCGACATCAAGCGGCCGCGCAAGACCGACCCAGGGCACCCCCGCAGCTGCAACGTGTGCGCCTACTACAAGCTCTTATTCGACGACTGGGAGCACTACTGGGATCTCTGCCGGAGGGCGCAGATCGGCTGCTTCGACAAGAAGAGGATCCTGGCCGAGCGCCTGATCGAGCTGTTCCGCCCCTTCCGCGAGGTCCGCGCCGAGCTGACGCCGGAAGCCGTCAACGCGATCCTCGACGACGGCAGCGAGAAAGCGCGCGAGGTGGCAAGCCAGACGCTGCGCGAGACGCGCCGGGCCGTCGGCCTGCCTCCCTACCTGGATCGCTAAGATTTGAGCCGGATGGCAGACGTTGCAGCGCCGAGGCGAATCACCCGCAGGACATTTCTGGGCTGGTGGCTCGCAGCGCTGATGACCGCGACGGTGATCACCGGGCTCCTGCCGATCCTCATCTACTTTTGGCCGGCGCCGCCCAAGGGCCAGAAGCAAGGTCGGATCACGGTCACGCTCGGGACAGCGATCGACCAGATGCAGGACGGGATCGCGGAGCGAATCCTGGCGCCTACGAGCCCGAACTCGGCGTTCATCATGCGTGACGGGGGCGGCGACAACGCCGCCGGCGACCTGGCCTTCGGGGGGTTCGTCGTCAAGAACAAGGGCAAGGTCTCGGTGTTGGCCCAGAACTGCTCGCACCTGGGGTGCTCGGTGGCCTTCAACAAGGACCGCGCCAGCTTCGACTGCCCATGCCACGGTTCCCGATTCCACCTCGACGGGACCGTCCAACAAGGACCGGCGGCGTATCCGCTTTCCAACCTCGACTGGAAGGAGGGCCAGACCTCGAAAGAGATCCAGATCGAAGGCCTGACCCTGGGGTTCTGAGCAGAGATGGCCATCCCGCGCCCGCGTGACATCCAGGTGGCGGTGGTCGACTGGCTCGACGCGCGTTATCCGTTCACCAAGGCGGTCGACGAGGCGCTGTACCAGCGCGTGCCCAACTTCGCGAACGCCTTCTATTACTGCTTCGGCGGGATGGTCTTCATCCTGATCGTGTTTCTGCTGCTCACCGGTGTGCTGCTGTCGCTCTACTACATCCCCGACGCGACCGGCAACCCGGCCCCCGCGTACACCAGCGTGAAGTTCATCCAGGACACCGTGTACCTCGGCTGGCTGGTCCGCGGGACCCACTTCTGGAGCGCGAACCTGCTGGTCATCATGGTCCTCGTCCACATGGCGCGCGTCTACTGGACGGGTTCGTACCGCGCGCCGCGCGAGCTGAACTGGATGGTCGGCGTGCTCATGCTGCTGCTCATCCTGGCCCTGGCGCTGACCGGTTACCTGCTGCCGTGGGACAACAAGGCGTACTTCGCGACCGCGGTCACGATCAAGATCGCCGGCTCGGCCCCACCACAGGAGCTCGGCATTTTCATCAAGGAGCTGCTCCAGGGCGGACCGGTCGTCGGTCCGGCGACGCTGCAGCGATTCTTCACCCTGCACGTCTTCGTGCTGCCCGCGTTGATCGTGCTGTTCATGTACATCCACTTCCGATTCATCCGCGCACACGGGATCTCGGAGCCCCTATGAGTGAGAAGGACCCGACCAAGGAGGGACCGGGCGCCACGGTTACGACGCCGAAAGAGGTGCAGATCGTCGAGTCTGACGGGCACCTGGGTCACACGCTCGAGCCGGAGTGGAAGCGCCTGCCGATCGGCCCCGACCACATCCTCTACCCGGTCCTCGTCGGCCTGGCGCTCTTCCCCATCCTGATGGGCGACGCCGGCCACCACCTGGCCGACGATATGCCCGACGAGGACACACACCCGTTCTTCCCGGACCACTTCTGGCCCTACCCGATCATCGCCGTGGTGATGCTGATCGCGGTCGGCCTGCTGGCCGCATTCGTGCAAAAAAACGTTCAGCTCGAGGCGCCGGCCGACCCGCGAGCCGCCACGATCCCGCGTCCCGACTGGTACTTCCTCTTCCTCTTCCAGTTCTTGAAGCTCGGCCCGGAGTTGATCATGTCGCTGGTCATCCCGCCGATCGTGATTGGCGCCCTGCTCCTCTTTCCCTTCATCGACTCGATCGCGGGGACGCGCCTCGCTCGCCGGCTGGGATGGAAGCGCTGGCCGGTCCCGGGACGCAACATCATCACCGGGACGATCTTCGTCGCCGGCCTTGCCTTCATCGCCTTCCTTACGCTGTGGGCCCTGGCCGGCCCCAACTTTTGCCTGCCCTATTTCACCGGGCCTGTATGCGGGGCGTAGCTACGTACTAGCGTCGCATTGGCCGCCGGACTTGCTCCGGCGGCGGCACGCGTGGCCCGAAGCCACCCGATCGTGGCCCCGAGTAACTACTTCGTCAATCCCTTCCGCTCCGGAGGGAGTTCGGGCCGCGAATCCGGCGCGTGCGACGACGGGGAAGTGGTCCTACTGCTAAGCGCCGTTGAGCGGCCCAGCGTAGAGGGAACCCGGCAGGGTTCCCTCTACGTCCTGGAGTCGTACAGCTGCTTGGTCAGCTGGATCTGCGCCAGGTGCTCGCGCGCGTGCCCGTAGTTGGTGATCAGCCACTCGATCCCCGGCCGCGGCGGGTTGTCGCCTCGCGGGCGCATCCCGGTCAGGTCGTCCGCGGTCACCGCGCCGAGGAGCTCATCGATGTCGCGGTCCGCCTGGTCGATCAGCGCCAGCAAATCCGCCGCCTCGGCCTCCGCCCTGAACTCGGAGTCGCGGTCGCGCTCGGTCGCGATATTGCGCACGGCCCGCAGCATCTCTCGCTGGGAGCCAAGGCTGTGCACGACGAGGACAGCGATCGAGTTCGCCTTGGGCAGCGGCTTCCAGTTCAGTGTGCCGTGGTCGAGGCCGCGCACCTGCTCGCGAAAGTTGTCGTGCATCTCGTGAAAAACCTTCGCGAAGCTCGCGGCCGCGCCACTGACGTCTACCAACCCCTAGACCTTCTCCGTCACCCGGTATTCGAGATAGCGCCCCAACAATAATCGCGTGTGGGCCTCGAGCGCAGGCAGCACGCTCATGACAAGGCCCACGATCGGATAGAGGAGATACTCCAGGTAGATCGCGCCTTTCTTCCAGAGCGGCCACTCGCGCGGCTTGGGCGGAAGAAGGCGGATCTCGAAGTAAAGAAAGAAGATCACCGTCGAAAGAGTGACCCCGAGCAGCAGCCCCGAGATGGTCCACAGGAACTGCCCGATGTCTGTGAGCGAGAAGTCGACGCTCGCCCACAGCGGCACCGACGCCCCGAAGATCAAAAGCACCGGCAAGAAGATCCAGTTGAGATGGTTGAGGAAGAGGTTCATGAACCGCCGAAAGCGCAGCCTCAGGGGTATCTCGGGATGCTGGAAGAAGCGCGTCAGCACGTACGGCACGTCGGTGATGCCCCAGGCCCAGCGCTTGATCTGGTTGTACTGGCTGACATGAGTCGCGGCGTAGTCGCGCGCCTGCGGCGAATCGCCGTAGATGGGCAGCCAGACCGACTTGACTGAGAAGCGTTTGCCGAACGTGAAGAACGCTTTCCAGTAAAAGCGCGAGTCCTCGGGGATGACGTCCTTGTCCCAGTAGCCAATCCTGTGCACGAAGTCGAGGCTGCACGTGTAGCTGGAGAAGGCGACGAGCCGGTGCGGCCGCGAGTGGAGAAACATCTGCCACTGCGAGGTGCTCGCCGACATGATCCGCACCGCCAGCGGGACCTGCCAGATGTTGTTGTGGAACAGCGGCACGGGCTGCCAGATGATGTAGTCGCGCAGCGGCTGTCGCGCGTGATGCCAGCTGATCCAGGCGAAGTACTGCGGGTGGACCCGGTAATCGGAGTCGAGGTCCGTGATGAGGACCTTGTCGAGGTCATAGCCTTCGTCGGTCAGCACGCGCACCATCCAGCGCCCGCCCCAGTTCATCGCCGCCGACTTGCCGATCACGATTCCCGGCTCGAGGGGATCTTTGATGTGGTAGAAGCCGCGCACCCTCCCGCCGAACTTTTCCTTCAGCCTGGCGACGTTCTCCCAGCCGGGTTTGTCGGTCTCGCGGGTGATAATGCCGATGAGCTTCAGCTCATCCGGATAGTTGGCGTCGACGATCGCCTGGATCGTTCTTTCCAGCACGTGATACGGCTCGGTGTAGGTCGGCACCACCGAGAGGTGGAAGAACTGCAGCGGATCGACCACCCCAGGAGGCGGCGCCTCGCGGCACAGCGCGAGCCAATCCTTGCGCATGTCGCGGCGCATGCGGAGCAGAGTGCTGTAGACACCCGTGACCACGCTGACCGCCCGCAGCACCCAGTAAGCGTCGAAGACGAGCACCGCCACCGCGACCACCAGGGCCCCGTACGTATGAAAGATGATCGGGATCCAGGCCGGGGCCAGGAGCATGATCCAGGTCACGAGGCCCGGCGATGCCTCCAGGAGCCGGGCGCCAAACAGGCGCAGCGCCTGCTCCCAGGCGGGCGCCGGCGGCTGGGCTTCGATGACTGCCACGGCCCGATTATGGCCTGGGAATAAGAAGCCCAACGGGCGCCTTGTATTCGTCATGAAGAACCTTCAGCACTTCGACGGCCCGTCTTTTGAGGCCGATGTGCTTCAGTCCGAGCAGCCGGTGGTCGTCGACTTCTACGCCGACTGGTGCCACCCCTGCCACATGATGGGGCCCGTCATCGAGCAGCTCGCCAGTGAGTACGCCGGCAAGGTCAAGATCGGCCAGCTCGACGTGGACATGAACCAGGACATCGCCATCCGCTACGGCGTGATGGGCATCCCGACCCTGGGCCTGTTCCGGGGCGGCAGGATGGTCGACCGCCTCGTCGGCTTCCCGGGTGGGGCGGCTCCGATCAAGGCCTGGGTGGAGAAGCACGCCGCGGCCGCGACCGCCTAGAAAGCCAACCGACAGGAGCGAGGCGGCTGGGCGAAACGCCCAGCCGCTTTTTCATGCGTGGGCTAGGCTGGCGGCGTTGGGCGAGTCACCACCGAACGGCAAGCCGCCGGGAAGGGAACCAGGTCAAGTGACCCCGGTGGCGATGGTGATCGGCCTGGCGAGCCTCATCCTGTTCGCCGCGATCGCGTTCTCAGTGTGTCTGTCGATGCCAGGCACCACAACGTTGGCTCCGTAGACGAGAAGCGGTCGGGGTGATCCCCGACCGCCTCTCATGGCAGTCAGGCTTAGTGGCCCCACATGGCGCGCTCGCCGTGCTGGACGGTCTCGGATCCGTGCTCGCCGGTGCGGATGCGGACGGCGTCCTCGACGCCGATCACGAAGATCTTGCCGTCTCCCACCTCCCCGCTTCCCGTCCGGCCGGCGACCGCGAGCTTGTCGACCACCGTGGTCACGATCTCCGACTTCATCACGGCCTCGACCTTGAGTCGCGGGCGGAGTGAGATGTGCACCGCGGTGCCGCGGTACTTCTCGGTGTAGCCGCGTTGGGCGCCGCATCCCTTGACCTCGGTCACGGTCACGCCCGAGACGCCGCACTCGTCCAACACGTCCTGGACCTCCTGCAGCCGCTCGTGGCGGATGATCGCGACCACCATCTTCATCGCCCGACCGCTTCCGTTTCCTGTGGTCATGCCGGCGCAACCTCCTTCTGCGCGGCGGGCACAGGCACGTGCTCTGGGTGCGGATTGACCGTCGGCGTATCCGGCTGGCGGTAGACGCCGCCCGGCACAGGCATGAACGCCTCTGGGTAGCCCCACATGCCGTGCTCGCTGATGTCGAGTCCCTCCATCTCGTCGGCGGCGCTGGCCCGCAGACCGACCGTCTTCTTGATGATCCAGAACAGACCGTAGCTCAAGACAAACACGGTGATGAAGGACGCGGTGACCGCGATCGCCTGAACGCCGAGCTGGTGGAAGCTCCCCGTGTAGAAGAGCCCGCCCTGGCCGACGCCGTTGAACTTCGCGAGCGCCGGGACGGTGAACAGGCCGCAGCTCAAGGTGCCCCAGATGCCGGCGAGGCCGTGCGCCGGAAGCGCGCCGACCGGGTCGTCCAGGTATTTGTCGATGGCGAGCACGCCGACGACCACGATCACCCCGGCGACCGAGCCGATGATGATCGCCGCCCACGGCTCGACGTAACCCGAGGGTGCGGTGATGGCGACGAGCGCCGCGATGGCGCCGTTGCCGATCATGCCCACGTCCATCGTCTTCGTGATCGCGTAGACCGTCGCGAGGGCCGCGACCGCGCCACCCGCCGCCGCGAGGTTGGTGACCACGACGACGTCGGCGAAGTGAAGGTTGGTCGCGTTCAGCGTCGAGCCTGGGTTGAAGCCGAACCACCCGAACCACAGGATGAGCACGCCCAGTTGCGCGAGGGGCATGTTGTGGCCCGGGATGGCGTTCGCCCGGCCGCGCTCGTACTTACCGATGCGAGGACCAAGGAGCAGCAGACCGGCGAGGCCGGCCGTCGCGCCGGTCAGGTGGACGACGGTCGAGCCGGCGAAGTCCTGCGACCCCAGGGTCGCCATCAGGAAGCCGCCGCCGAAGAGCTGGTGGCTGATGAGCGGATAGATGATGGCCGCGAACGGAATCCCGAAGAGGATGTAGACGATGAACTTCGTGCGCTCGATCATCGTGCCCCACACGATGGCGAGCGAGACGGCGCAGAAGACGAACTCGAAGAACCACTTCGCCGCGGCGGGTGCGGTGCTGAAGGAGATCGCCGGCAGGTCCATCGTCGAGCCCGGGCTGAAGGTCGGGAAGAATCCGCTACCGCCGATGAACGCGAACAGCCCTCCCGCCCCGAAGGCAAATCCGAAACCCACCGCCCAGTAGGCGATCGAGCTCACGCTCAGGTTGGTCAAGACCTTGGCGACCACGGTGCCCACGTTCTTCATCCGGCTGAAACCAACCTCGAGCATCGCGAAGCCGGCCTGCATGAACATCACGAAGCAGGCGGCGACGATCACCCAGACCGTGTCCGCAGCGACTCCCGCGGCCGAGGTGGCAGTGGTGTCGTCCGCGGCCACGACGACCACCGGGGTGAGCGCGGCGAGCACCGCGGTCGAGACGGCGAGCGGGCGTAGGTGTCGGAGCAGCGATCTGGGCAACGACGTCACCTCCAGGGCGTTGATGCCGCTGAGCGTAAGAAGGCTCCGCGCTCCCGAAAAACGTGCGGATATGACGAATTGGCCGAGCGTGCATCGTGCCCATCGCACGGGAGGGGCGCTGATGCGAGACCCCTTTTTCGTATCAACCGCACAGAAACTCGGGCGTCGCCTTCGTGGCACTGGCACCTGATGGTCAGCGCGACCCCTTCCTACGATCACCCTGGGGCCCGTCAAATCCAAGGAATCTCGTGGAGGGTGTTCATGGCAGTTGAGACAAAGTCGGTAAGCAAGACCAGTCCGCGTGAGGTGCTGGAGCGCGCAAAGGCCGAGGGCGTCGAGGTCGTCGACGTGCGCTTCGTCGACCTACCCGGGACCTGGCAGCACTTCAGCCTGCCGCTCGGCGAGCTGGAGGTCGACAGCTTCAAGGAAGGACTTGGATTTGACGGCTCGAGCATCCGCGGCTTTCAATCGATCGACGAAAGCGACATGCTGCTCATGCCCGACCCGGACTCGGCGACGATCGATCCGGTTCTTTCGCACAAGACGCTGTTCCTGATCTGCGACGTCGTCGACCCGATCACTGGTGAGCCCTACTCGCGCGACGCGCGGTACATTGCCAAGAAGGCGGAGGAGCACCTTCGCCGCTCGGGCATCGCCGACGTGAGCTACTGGGGCCCCGAGGCCGAGTTCTACATCTTCAACTCGATCCGGTTCGACCAGAACGCCCACAGCGGTTACTACTACATCGACTCCGAGGAAGGCATCTGGAACTCCGGCAAGAACACGGAGAACAACCTCGCGTTCCGGCCGCGGCACAAAGAGGGCTACTTCCCCGTGCCGCCGACCGACAAGCTGCAGGACCTGCGCTCCGAGATCATGCTCAAGCTCATCGAGGCGGGCGTCCGCGTCGAGGTTCAGCACCACGAGGTCGGCACCGCCGGCCAGGCCGAGATCGACATGCGGTTCGACTCCCTGACCAAGATGGGCGACAAGCTGATGGTCTACAAGTACATCATCAAGAACATCGCCGCGCAGCACGGCTACGTCGCGACGTTCATGCCCAAGCCGCTCTTCCAGGACAACGGGTCCGGGATGCACGTGCACCAGAGCCTGTGGAAGGACGGCGAGAACCTGTTCGCCGATGCGGAGGGCTACGCCGGACTGAGCCAGACCGCGGTGTACTACATCGGCGGGCTGCTCAAGCACGCCGCCGCGCTGCTCGCGATCTGTGCGCCGACGACCAACTCGTACCGCCGGCTCGTGCCCGGCTACGAGGCGCCGATCAACCTCGTGTACTCGAAGCGCAACCGCTCGGCGTGCGTGCGCATCCCGATGTACTCGACGAATCCGAAGACCAAGCGGGTCGAGTTCCGGTCCCCGGACCCGGCCGCCAACCCGTACCTCGCGTTTTCGGCGTGCTTGATGGCCGGCCTCGACGGCATCAAGAACAAGATCGTGCCGCCCGAGCCGGTGGACAAGGACATCTACGAGCTCGACGGTGAGGAGAAGGCCAAGATCAGGTCCGTCCCCGGCTCGCTGGGTGAGTCGCTGGACGCGCTCGAGAAGGACCATCGCTTCCTGCTCGAGGGCGGCGTCTTCACCGAAGACGTGATCGAGACCTGGATCGACTACAAGCGCAAGAAAGAAGTCGATGCAGTCGCGCTCCGGCCGCACCCGTGGGAGTTCATGCTCTACAGCGACGTCTGAAAGAACTACTCCGAAGGGCCTCGGC